>DASXHF010000257.1:0-13445 GCA_036488775.1 Gemmatimonadaceae bacterium
GAATCCGCGCCAGGGCATTTCGACGACACTGACGTCGCCACAGTAGCTCAGGGGTAGAGCACTCGATTCGTAATCGAGCGGTCGTGGGTTCAATTCCCACCTGTGGCTCTGTGGGACAGCTCGCGATCGATCGACGAACAACGGCGCCTTCTCGGCGCCGTTGTCGTTTCCGCGATTCACCTCGCGCGTCCAGCCGGCGCGTCGCGCAATCGGAGTTATTTCAGCGCCGCGAGGTTGCGAGTAATCGCCGCCTGCAGCTCGGTCTCGATCATCCCCGTCGACGGGCAGAAGAGCGGCTCCGACGACGTGCCCTCGTTGCTGTTCACACGCCCGGCGACGTGGGTGTATGCCACCGTGCTAGTGTCCGACACCGCGGTCAGCGTCGTGACGACGTCGGCGATGACGCGCCCGCGTTCGACGATCGGACCGGTGAGTCCGGATCCGCAGCTGAAGATCTCGCTGATCGGTCGACCGATGAACCGTCGCGGCACGAGGAACGACTCGTTGCCATACCGCCCGATCGACCGATCGGCGATCGTCGGATCGATGCCGAGCTCCGCGTAGCTTACCACCATGGCACGCCAGACGCGGGTCATCGAAGCCGGGAAGGTGACGCGGAAGTGATCGTCGGACGTCGATTGGCGAAGTACCCTGCCATCCTGATCGATCGCGAGAATGCGGTCCGGTCCGGGCATGGGCGCCGGGGTGTTGGCCGGTGCGCAGGCGAGTGCAGCCGGCAGCACGAGGCCGGCGATCGTGAACACGCGGTGACGCATGGGAACCTCGATCGACGAAGGGACGCGAGCGCATCGCTCGCGGTGACCATACGTTGCGGGCCGTGTCGCCGAGTCGCAAGCGCGGGGTGATTCGTCTTGTGAGGGGTGCGCGGCGCGGGTTATATTGCGCGGTCGGCGCGAGCCGGCTCTGCGGGCGTAATTCAGTTGGTAGAATGCCAGCTTCCCAAGCTGGACGTCGCCGGTTCGAGTCCGGTCGCCCGCTCCTTGGCAATATTGCTCCAATGTCTCCCGAGAAGCCCGGGTCCACGATGTGGACCTGGGCTTCTTTGCTGCGACATCAGTCGGCCCGCAGTGCTTCGGCGGGATCAATGCGAAGCGCGCGTCGCGCGGGCACATAAGACGCAAGCACGGCGACGGCAACGACTAGCAGGGCGGTAACACCCAGCGTGACGGGGTCGGCGGGACTGATGGCGTAGAGCATTGACCTGAGCACCCGCGACGTTGCCATCGCGATCGCGAGGCCAAGCACGACGCCTACGACGGCGAGCCGCAGGCCGACGCCGACGACCAATCCGATCACCGCCTTCGGCTCCGCGCCGAGCGCCACCCGCACGCCGATCTCCCGTGTGCGTTGAGTGACCCCATACGCGACGACCCCGTACAGGCCCACCGCCGCGAGCACGAGGGCGAGGATCGCGAAGGCCGTGATCAGCGCCATGGCGAAACGCGTGGGCGCCAGACCGTTGCGAAGGTACGTGTCTCCCGACAGCGGCGGACGCACGAAGATGGCCGGATGCACCGACGCGATTGCCCGCTTGATGATGGGCGCGGCCTCGTCGCCCGGCAGGTTGGTGCGCACCACGATCGGCACGTCGCCGAGCACCGCGGGGACCAAGCTGTAGACCTGCAGCTCCGCGCGATCGCCGTGCACGTCGGGCATGCGGGTATCGTCGACGACCCCCACAACGGTCGACCACGGGGCCGGTGCACCGGCACTCCGTCCGAAATTCGACTGGCGGACGCGGGCGCCGAGGGCGCGGCCGTCGGGCCACAGCCGGTGGGCGACCTCCTGATTCACCAGCACCTCGGGCGAGAACGCGAAGCCGCGCGGCGTGACTCCGGGCGCGCGCGCGATCGACGTGTCAGGCAGCCGGCCCTTCAGCAGCGCGATGCGCGCCACGCGGAAGTAGTCGGGGCTGATGAACACTGTGCCGACGCTCGGCAACCGCCGCTGCCCACTCGCTGGATCGTTCTCGGTCTCCAGACCGGGGCCCCCAAACGCCTTTCCGGGCATCACGCCGAAGGCGACGCCCGTCACACCGGGCAATTCCCTGAGGCGGTCGATTATCGCCGCACGAAGCTGGGGTTTCTGGTCCCGGAACGGGCCCATGCCCAGCAGGACGTTTGCATAAACGAGCCCCCGCGGCTCGAAGCCCAGCCGCATCGCCTGCAGCGCGGCAAAGGACCGCACGAGCAGCCCCGCGCCAGAAAGCAGCACGAGCGACGCCGCGATCTCGAACACGATCAGCGCCGAGCGCACGCGACGGGACGCGGTCCCGGAGGAGCCGCCACGCGTCTCGCGGCGCAGCGCGTCGCCGGGCGCCTGCGCGCTCGAGAGTATCGCCGGCACACACCCAAAGAGGATGCCCGTCGCCACGGCGACGCCGAGCGTCCAGAGCAGCACCACCGTCTGCAATCGCACGTCGGCGAGACTTGCCAATGCGGGTGGCCGTAGCGCGATGATGAGCCGCAGGGAAAGCCACGCGACGCCGACGCCGAGCAGCCCGCCCGCCAGCGCGAGCATCATACTTTCCGTCAGCACCTGACGGACGATGCGCGCGCGACTCGCCCCGAGCGCTCCGCGGATCGCGAACTCGTGCTGGCGTGCCCACGCCCGCGCGAGCAGGAGGTTCGCGACGTTCGCGCAGGCGATGAGCAGCAGTGCGCCGACCGCGCTGAACAGCACCTGCAGCGCCCGTCGCTCGCGCTGCCCGAGGAAGTCCCGGGCGCGCATCACGCGGAAGCGCTGGGGCGTCTGGTTCTCCGCGGTCGGAAGCACGCCGGGCCGCTCCGGCGCGCTCGACGCGATGGCCTGCAGCTCGCTGGACGCCGCCTCAGGCGTCGCGTCGGGACGAAGCCACGCGAACACGGTCGGCCCGGGCTCCATTGTCCCAGTACTGCCACTTGCGGCGTCCGCGAGCGGCGCCGGTACCCAGATGTCCGGGGGCGTGCTGCGCCAAAGGGGAATCGACAGGCCGGCAGGCGTCACCCCGACGATCGTGCGCGGTATGCCATCGACGGACACCGTCTTGCCGAGCACGTCCGAGCGGCCGCCGTAGCGTTGCTGCCAGAGCGAGTGGCTGATCATCGCCACGGACGCCGCACCGTCGGGCAGCTCGTCACCGCGCACGAAGCCGCGCCCGAAGATGGGACGCACGCCGAGCAGCCGCAGGAAGTTGGCGGTGACCGGCGCGCTCGGGATGGTATCCATCGTACCGTCAGCGCGGACCGCGAACATGCGCTCCGAGGCACCCGCGACCTCCGCGACGGTGTGTCCGCGAGCCAGCCATGCCGCCGCCAGGCCGGTGCCCGCGGAGGCGTTCAGCGGGACGTCACGTTCCCCGGCGGCGACCTGCACCGGCATGACGATCCGGTCCCCCTCCGGGTAGGGCAGCGGGGCGAGGACAAGCCGGTGGACGACACTGAAGATCGCCGTATTCGCGCCGATGCCGAGCGCCAGGGTGAGCACCGCGAGTGCGGTGAAGCCGGGTGCCTTCATGCACTGGCGCCAGGCAAACCGGACGTCGTCACGCAGCTCGTCGACCATGGTGCCCACCCGGCGGCGAGCCTCGCGACGACTCGCGGAGTGACGCAGGCTGGTACGCGCCTCGTGCAGGGGCGCACCGAGTCGTGCCAGCGCCTCGGCCCGTGCCGCGCCGGGCGTCATGCCGCGCCCCACGAGGTACTCGATGCGCTCCTCGAGGAACGCGTCGAGCTCGCCGTCGGCGTCGGCGCCTGCCTGGACGTCGGTGCGTGGCGAGAGCTGGAATAGCCGCCGGACGCCGGGCCGGATGTTGCGCGTCACGTCAGCGCTCCTACCGGCCGCTCATCGCGGAGGAGGCGCCCGTCGAAGAGGTGCACCGAGCGCTCCGCGTGCTGCTCGTAGCGCGGGTCGTGCGTCACCATGCAGATCGTCGATCCGGCAAGGTGCAGCTCACGCAGCAGCTCCATGACCGCTTCACCGCTCGCCGAATCGAGGTTGCCGGTCGGCTCGTCGGCGAGGAGGAGCAGGGGCTCGCCGGCGACGGCACGTGCGACGGCGACGCGTTGCTGCTGGCCCCCGGAGAGTTGCGCCGGATAATGCCGCATGCGGTGACCGATTCCAACTCGATCGAGAGACTCCGTCACTCGGCGCTTCCGCTCGGGCGCGGACAGACCGCGATACGTCAGCGGCAGCTCGACGTTCTCGTAGACGGTAAGGTCGCCGATGAGGTTGAACGCCTGGAAGATGAATCCGATCTGCCGGTTGCGGATCCTCGCGCGTTCGGCCGACGGCAGATCGGCCACCGGTTCGCCGGCGAGCGTGTATTCGCCGCTCGTCGGGGTGTCTAGGAGTCCGAGTATGGAGAGCAGCGTGGTCTTTCCACAGCCCGACGGTCCCGTGATCGCCACGTACTCTCCCGACCGGAGCTCGAAGTCGATGTCCCGGAGCGCATGCGTCTCGACTTCGTCGGTGTAGAACACCTTTGCGAGACCGGCGAGGCGAATCAGTGTCTGGTCGGCGCTCGCGGCCGCGGACGTCGTACGAGATACCTGCGTCATCGGGTCAGTCATCATTGGCGCCGCCGGTGAGTGTAAGACGAATGACTGCATGACGAGCGCGCGCGACAGCGCCGGCTTGGCCCAGCGCGCTACTTGAGTCGTATTCGGGAGACATTCTCGAGTGTCGAGACATCCGAGATGACGAGCGAGTCGCCAACGGCAAGTCCCTGCAGCACCTCGATCGTATTCACGGATGCTCGGCCGAACTTCACGCTCACGCGGCTCGCATAGCCTGCGTTCGGCTCGATCCTGAACAGCCTCGCCTCACTGTTCTCGACGCCGTTCGCGGGACGCGAGACGTGCAGCGCGTCACGGAGGCGCTCGATCTCAATCGTGCCATCGACGTTCAGCTCCGAGCGCGTCCCCGGCGGCACGGGGCCGTCGAGCGTGACCTCCACTGTCACCGTCCCCGACTGCGACGACGGGGCGGCGCGCGACACATGCCCCGCAACGATTCCGTGCCTGGTGTCAATGGACGCCCGCTGGCCAACGGTGACGCCGCCTGCCTGCCCCTCAGGAACGTTGAGTACCGCCTTGAGCCGTCCCGGGCGGGCCAGCCGCGCGAGCTCGACGCCTGAGTTCACCCACTGCCCCAGCTCGAGGGACGGGCTGCCGAGCGTCTGCACCACGCCGGCCTCCCCGGCGACCACCCGCATCGCGGCCACTCGGCTCCGACTTTCGTTCACGATGGCGCGCAGTCGGCCGATCTGCTCCTCGTCGAGCCGCGTCTGTTCCGCCGCGGCGCGCGTCATCTGGACCAGCCGTTCCTCTTCGAGGGATAGGCGCGTCCCGAGCTCCGTGGCCGCATCGCGCGCGGCCTCGACGTCGCTGCGCGCCGCGAGCCCCTTGCGATCGAGCCCTTCCTGGGCGGCCAAGTTGCGCCGCGCGACCTGAAGCTGCGTCGTGAGCGTGGCGATCGCCGCCTTCTGTGAGAGCTGCTGCTGCACGAGCGAGGAACGGAGGCTCGCCAAGGCGCTCCGCGCGCCCGACGTCGCCTGGTCCGATTGGAGCGCCTGGAGCTGGACGTCCGGGTTGCTGAGCTCCACGATGGTCGTGCTGGCTCCGACCGTGTCACCGATGCGGACGGGCAACCGCTCGACGCGCCCAGCGGTCACCGCGGCGACAATGCGCACGTGCTCCGGTACCAGCGTGCCCGCCGCGTGCACTTCCCGAATCATCTCGCCGCGCTCCACGACACCGAACCAGAGTGTCCCGCGCTCCACGGCGGGGGCCGCCGGCTGGAGCCGACCGAGGCCAAGGGAGATGAGCACGACGGCGAGCAGCGCGGCGCTCCACGCAGCATACGTCCTCCGTCTCGAACGTGGCTCGCGCTGAATGTCCACGACCGCCTCCGGTTCATGATTCGGCGGTGCGCGCCATGAGGATCGTCGTGAGTGCCTTCACATGATCGACAAGCTCGGCCGCCTCGTTCTTCAACCGGGCCCGCCCCGGGACGGTGAGCTGGTAGTAGCGGGCCCGTCGCCCGTTCTTGGTAATTCCCCACTCGGCCGAGATCAGCCCGCGCTCCTCCATGCGATGAAGGGCCTGCAGGAGCGCAGCATCCACCACCTCGATGCGGCCGCCCGAGCGCTCCTCGAGCCAGCTCGTGATCTCGAATCCGTGCATCGGTCCCCAGGAGAGCGCCTTGAGGACGAGGACATCCAGTGTTCCCTTGAGCAGCGCCATTGCATATCATTCCTTTCCCCAAGGTTCTGGGGCAAGAGTCGTGGGGGTAGGACGGCCTCATGCTATCCGGTGGTGGCCGGGATTGCAAGAGCCGAGTGCCGCGGATTCGCGTCGCCCGGTCGCCTCGAGTGCGACAACCTCTTCCGAAACCCGTACACCAATGCGACTCCGATCCCGGCTCGTTACCGCACTGCTCGCGCTCGCGGGAGTAGGCGCCATCGGCGTGCACGTGCTCCGCCCGAAACCCGCTCGCCTCGTGACGCCAGAACCCGGCGATGCGGACACGGTTATCGTGAACGCGATGCGTCCTGCCCGGCTCGAGATGTCGGTGGCGGATCAGTATGACCGGCGCGCGCCCGCAGTGGGCGTACACTTCCGGCGTCTCACCGGGACGGTGCCCGTGTCCCACAGCGGTATCGTCACCTGCCCGCGCGCTGAAGATGCCGCGGTGCGCGCCACGCTGGGCCCTCTGACCCGCGAGTTCGTGCTGCGCTGCCGCCCGGTGAAGTGGGTCGAGGCCGTCTCGTCGCTAAATCTCGTCGCCGGCAACAGCGCGCGCCCTCTTCACTTCGTCGCGCGCGGGCCAGACGGGGCCCGCGTCACCGAGCTGCGTGGTGACGTTACAATCGAGGACGGCCGCGTGGCCCAGCTCGTAGGACCGGCCGTGCGGCCCATCAGGGCGGGGCGGACCATCGCCGGCGTCACCGCCGGTACGGCCACGGCGAACATCCGCATCCTCGTGCATCGGCTGGTCACCACCTTCGTCGGCAATCCGCGCGACGACGACCTGCTGGCGATGCCTGTTCGGCTGGCTCGTGGTGACACCATCGAGCTGCCCGTGCCCAAGGCCGCATTCTGGCTCACGTACCTCCCGCGCGATCCGGACGATGCGCCGCCAACCATCGTACTGCGTGGAAACGGTGGATGCTCGAACGGAGATGGCAGGGACGTGAAGCGGGTGGAGGTCGGCGAGTACGCGAGGTACTGCATCGCCTACGACGGCGCGACGATCCGGCTCGCGCACGGCGTCGCAGGTGCTGACACGGTGAGGGGAACGATCGCGATCGAGTTAGCTTGGCGATGACGGGCGCGCGCTTGGGCACGCGGGTGGTGAACCCCGTGGTCGACAAGGACGCACGGCGTGGTGCTTCATACCCACGAGGCGCCAGTCGAGGGAGTCCTGATCGACGCGGGACGATGGTCGTCAACCCGGCGTTTCGCGAACGTACGACGCAGTCGACCAAATGCCGCTTCCTTGCCGGTCCGGTCAGGTGTCGCGTAGCATGAATGTCAGGTCCACCGAGGGTCCACCAAGTCCGTTTTTCAAACCGGATCGACCGTTCCGGAGAGGGCTTGCCTGCGCGTCCTCCGGGCGAGTACCGTGGTAGAGTGAGCTGTGGACTTGTAGACCGGTCTCCTTCCCAAGCTGGACGTCGCCGGTTCGAGTCCGGTCGCCCGCTCCTCAAGTATTGAAGCGTCAATGAGTTACGGAAGGCCGACCCGGAGAACGGGTCGGCTTTTCGTCCATTTGGCGGGGGCACTCGCGAGCGAGCGCACCTAACAGGTGACCGTCATGAGTCACGGGGCGTCCATCACGATGCGAAGGGCTTAAACCCGGCAGCGGCACCGGCCGCTCATCGAGGATCATGCAGTCTTTTATCTTCGCGTTCGCGGTCGCCCTCTCGATGGCCGACGCGCCGCCTCCACCGCGAGCGTGGTGCAGCGCGCCCGCTCTTGGTGACCATGCGCTGTACGCGCTCCGTCGCGTGCTGGCGAGCGACGGACCGGAGCGTTCGCTGATGTATTCGCTCCCCGCGGTGCCTCCCGACTCCGCGGTGCTAGTGCGTGACGAGCGAACCTGCGAGCGCGCGGCTCGGGCGTACTACCGTCATCGACTAGGACCCACCCCGGCAGGCGGCGTGGCCGTGGTGCGCATCGGCAATCGCTACGCCGTGTACGGGGCGCAGCGCGCCGGCGAGTGGACGATCCTGTCCATCTACTCCGCGCAGTTCGACTACATCGCTGGGATCGCGATGTGAGTATGACTTGTCGAGTGTCGTGGCTCATCGCGGGGTGCATCGCGCTTGCACCGTCGGGTCGCGCAGTCGGCGCGCAGGCGCGCGTCGCGCCACCTCTCCCCTATGATTCCACGACGGTGCGCGCCCTGCTGGACGAGGCAACTGAGAGTGCGCGTCGAGCGCCGGATGCCGATCGCGGGCCACTGCTTTCAGCCATCGGACGCACGCGGATCCTTGCTCGGGATTTCGCCGGCGCGGCACGCCTCGTGTCCCCCGCCGCGGACGAACAGCCTGACCGGGTGCTCCGCGAGCTCGGTTCGCCCGAGATGTTCGCGGGGCTCGAGCGCGCGACGCTCGCGCGGCGGTTGAGCTGCGCGCTGCGCGAAGCGCGCCGACCTGAAGAGGCACTCGCGGCCGTGCGAGCGTTGCCGAGAGGCGCCGAGCGCGACTGGGAGTTGGCGCACGCCGCGGTTCTCGTCGCTTCGGGCGTGAAGGGCGGGGTGGGGAGTGCGGCCGCCGCACGATGGGATGCCGGCCTCGCCCTTGTGCGCGAGGTCGCGTTGCCCGACGCGCGTCTCGATGCATACCTCCGCATCGCTCAGTTGCTGCCTGACACCGGGGCGGGGCGCTCGGTCCTCGAGCGCATCTATCGCGACGCACGTGCTGTGCGGCTCCTGGACGTCGACCGGCAGCGGTCGCGCAATGCGATGCTCGCCGAGGTCGCGCTCCGCCTCGATCACCTGGAGGACGCGCGAACGTTCGCGGCCACGCTGACCGACCTCGCCGACGTCGGCTACGTTCTCGGGGCCGCCGCCACGCATCGCCAGGCGCGTTCTGTCGTCCGCGAGCTCGCCCCCCGCGCGGTCGCGCGAGGGCGGTCCATTGAGGACAATGCTGCCCGAGCGGTGTACCTGCGAGGGGTCTGGCAGACGCTGCAACGATCGGGCGGACGCCTGTACGCCGATTCGCTGCTCCCGGATCAGACGGCGGCGGCCGAGCGTGCTGACGACCTGCGTCGACAGTTGGACAGTGCCACGGCAGTCGACAGCTCGCCGGGGACGCTCGCGCGCGCTGCCCTGCGCCGGGGCGACTTCGCGGAGACGCGGCGCCAGATCTCACGCCTGACCCTGAGCGACCACCGCGCGGTTCGCGCCGAGCTCCTGAGCGAGCTGGCGTGGAACACGTATCAGAGCGATCGGGATACGGCAGGGCTGTTCCTGCGGGAAGCCCGTGCGGCTCTGGTTGCGGCCCCGCGTGACTCGGCGGCGTTCGACGACGTCGCGAGAGGGATCGCGGACCGCCAGTTCTGGCTGGGTGATCATGCGGAAGGCCTGCGAACGCTCACGCTGGTTCGCGATTCGACATCCGTCGCCTATGTGGTCAGCCAGTGGGGGACCTCGACCTTCAAGCCACCCTCGGCGACCGACTTCCGTGGCTATGCGGAGCAGGTGAAGCCCGGGTTCTTGCGTGACGCGATCCTGCTGCGGACGGTGAGGCGTCATGTCGAGGCACGCGCGGCGACGGGTGCGCAGGTGGCCGCGGCGCGCGCGCTGGCCGATTCGATCGGGACGCCCGCCGTGCGGAGCCAAGCGCAGCGAGTCGTGGCAAACGATGCGCTGACCCGCGGGGACACGACGGAGGCTCGACGGCGCCTTGGTGAGTTGCTGCGCGCCGGTCGGTCCATCGAGCGCGAGCCGATGGGCCGGGGCCTGCTTGCGGACCTTGTGCGGGCCGGCGGCTGGAGCGAGGCCGATGCATGGTCGCACGAGCCCGACGTGCCCCTTGCACGCGCGCGGCGGCTCATGGAGCTGGCCGAGGTCGCACAACGACAGCTCGACGCGAAGTCTGGAGCAGACAGGTTGCGTGGCTGGTCGAACGGACCGGACTGGTGCCTCGACGAGTTCTAATGACTCGTCACTCACACACTCCCTGGCCCAGCGCGCGCGCCGGGGGTTGGACCTCAGGCGAGCGCGGGGGCACCGGTGCGCGAGGTGCCCACCAGTGCCCACCAATGACGCTACGCTCGCGCTCCGGGTGACCCTCCGACGCTCTCGCCGCTACGGAAGTCGTTGCATTTAGCGAACATGGCGAACTCGCGTAGTAACCGCGCGGCTTCCCAAGCTGGACGTCGCCGGTTCGAGTCCGGTCGCCCGCTCTTTGGAAGTTCAAGTTTGTGAAGTAGCTAGAAGCGCCTGGCGACCAATGGTCATCAGGCGTTTTTTCTGTGGTAACCGTTGGGGTAACCGTTGGCGTCGTTTTTCGCGACGTGTCCCCGGTTTCGCGGGCATGCGAAGGGCACGCTGTGCGAGCCGATTGCGTCGCCGAGCTGCGGCTTCCGCGACACGCCGCGGTCGAGCCGACCCACGTTCCCTGCCACCGGCACCCGCACCCTGCCGACTGGCCTTGGCAACTGGCGGAAGCCGAGCGACCTTCTCGATCTCATCCCACGGGGGGCGTCATCGATGCGTCCACATCCACTCGCCGTAGCACTCGGGCTCTCGCTCGCGATCGCCGGAACGCTCCAGGGTCAGAACAACGGCGCAACGCGGCCGACCGTCATTCTCACCGGCGGCAAGGTCTTCACCGCCGATTCGATGCGGCCATGGGTCGAGGCGATCGCCGTGCGCGGCGACCGGATTCTCGCCGTCGGCACCACATCCGCCATCGAACGGCTCGCGGGACCACACACCAGGCGAATCGCACTCGGCGGCCGCGTTGTCATTCCCGGCATCAATGACGCGCACGACCATCTCGGCGGAGCGGATCTCGGCACCACATTTCCCATCGATCCCTCGCCGACGCCGGATCCCGCTCCCGCAGCGCTGCTCGACTCCATTCGAGCGATTGCGTCGCGCTCGCCTAGTGGTGCGTGGCTCGCGTTCCAGGTCGGCATGCGCGTGCTGGGCGACAGCACAATCGATCGCACCACGCTCGACGGGGTGGCGCCGAACCACCGCGTCGTCCTGCGGGGCTGGTGGGGCCATGGGATGGTGCTCAATAGTGCCGCGCTCGCTGGTCTGGGAATTCGTGAGGACGCACGGGACCCCCTTGGTGGTTTCTTCATGCGCACCGCGGACGGACGCCTGACGGGACGGCTCGACGAGTACGCACGGTGGAGCGCCGAGCAGCGTCTCGGTGCCTTCACGCCCGACGCCGTGGTCATCGCGTCGCTGCGCGCCTACGCCGACTCGGCGCTCCGAGTTGGTGTCACCAGCGTGCAGGACATGGCCGGCTACATGCCGCCAGGTCGGACGGTACGACTCTTTCGCGCGGCGCGTTTGCCCCTTCGCGTCAGGCTCGTGCGCTGGTCCACGCCGACTGAACGGAGCATGAACCTGGCCGAATGGGATTCGATCGGTCAGCAGGTCGCGCCACGCGTCGTCGTCGACGGGCGGAAATGGGTGCTCGACGGCACACCGATCGAACGCCTCGCGCTGCGACGAACACCCTACGAGGAGCGACCGGGATGGTACGGGCGACTGAACTTTCCGATAGACTCCGTGCGCGCAATGCTCGACGCGGCGCTGCGTCCTGGAGCACCGCAGCTTCACCTGCACATTGTCGGCGACAGCAGCGCCGAGCTCGTGCTCGGCGCCATGGAATCGCTGGCACCTGACTCGGTGTGGCGCGCACGACGCGTGCGAATCGAACACGGCCCGTCAATCACCGGCTCGCGCATCGAGCGCGTCGCGCGCCTCGGAATCGTCATCGCGCAGCCGCGCGAAGGAGGGGCCTACCGCTCCTGGCGCGCCGCGGGCATTCCCGTGGCCTATGGCTCGGACGGATTGCGAAATCCCTTCCTGCACATGCTGTGGGCGACGACAGGAGGGAGAGGCGGCGATGAGACAATCGCCCGCGAAGAATACATGCGCGTCCTCACCTCGGGTTCGGCGTACGCGGAGCGGCGCGAGAAAGACAAAGGCACGCTGTCGCCCGGCAAGCTCGCGGATCTCTCCGTGTTGTCTCAGGACATCTTCACCGTGACTCCGCAAGCGTTGCCTGACACGCGAAGTGTGCTCACGATGATCGGCGGCGGGGTCGTGTATGACGCCTTGGGGCAGGCCGCTCGCGTCCGGTGATCCGGTGGCAAGGCGAGCTCCCGGCCCATTCAGTAGTCCTGCGCCTCGAAGACCAACAGCCGCGCACCGAGGCTGCCGCTGGGCGGCGCGGCAACGTAGAGCCGATCGCGCTTCACGAAGTAGCTGCTCGAACCTAGCGGCTGCCGCCATCGCGGCGGAGAACGAGAGAGCCGGAGGTGTCCGTGGCCTGGAGGATCGCACCAGCATCAGTCCGACCTGATGTGCCTGGTTGGAATAGGGGCGCGGCAGTGGGCCGTCGGCTATCGGATGAACTCGCGAATCAGCGCATTGACTTCCGCAGGACGCTCGTGCACGACCCAGTGCGTCGCGTCCGGGATGCGCTTGATTCTGAGATCGGGAACAAGTTGCTCGAGGCCAACGAGATTCTGCGGAACGAGATACCGGTCGCGCTCGCCCCAAATCACAAGCGTCGGCACCATGACGCGCATCTGCGCCGGCGGCATCGAAGGCGGAACTGTTTGCAGCGATGTCACCGAGGGCGGCACGACGCGCGATGCCCGGTAGTAGTTGAAGCCGCCTGTAAGCGCGCCCGGCTGCGACCAGGCGGCGAGGTAGGCAGCGCTATCAACGGACGTGAAATGGGAAGCCGTGAAGAGATCCCGCACCAAATCACGGAGCGCGGCGAAGTTGTCCGCCGAGTACGTTGCTTCCGCTGTCGGTTCACGAAATGCCAGCATGTACTGACTCGCTTCCCGCTGCGCAGGGTTCTGTGCCAACTCGCGCGCGAAAAGCGCTGGGTGCGGCGAGTTGATGATGACGAGCTTCTCCACGCGGTCCGGGTGCGCGACGGCAAACATCCATGCGACTGCCCCACCCCAGTCGTGGGCGACGAGTACGAACTTGCGTGCCTCGAAGTGGTCGGCTAAGGCGCCCAGATCGGCGACCAGCGTCGAGATGCGGTACTCGTCGACCGCCGATGGCTTTGACGACAGGTTGAAACCGCGCATGTCGACGGCGACGGCGCGATGGTCGCGCCCAAACTCCGCGAGCTGGTCGCGCCACGCATACCAGAACTCGGGAAAGCCGTGCAGGAATATGATGAGTGGTCCCTGCCCGTGACTCACGTAGTGCAAGCGAGCACC
>DASXHF010000285.1:0-2038 GCA_036488775.1 Gemmatimonadaceae bacterium
CATCCCCTCTGCCCGCGTTTCGGCGTGCTTGGCGAGCACCATCCGGGCACGCTCGCCGAGTACGTCGTCGTGCCCGAAGCAAACTGCGCGCGCATCGCAGCCGACACGGACGTCGCTCAGGCGGCGGGCTTCACGCTGGCGACGCTGACTGCGTGGCGGATGCTCGTCACCCGTGCGCGGCTCCGGGAAGGCGAGCATGTGTTGGTCTGGGGGATCGGTGGCGGCGCCGCGCTCGCGTCCCTGCAGGTCGCCAAGCTGCTGGGGGCGCGCGTGACCGTGACGTCGAGCAGCGACGAGAAGCTCGCGCGTGCACGGGCGCTCGGCGCGGACGACACGATCAATCATAGCGGGGTGGACGTGGGACGTGAGATTCGCGCGCGCACTGCCAAGCGGGGCGTCGACGTCGTCGTCGATTCGGTGGGCGAACAGACGTGGGCGCAGTCCGTCAATTCGCTCGCGCGTAAAGGACGCATCGTCACCTGTGGCGGCACGTCGGGGCCGATGATCACCACCGACGTCCGCAAGCTCTTCTGGTATCAGTACACCATTCTCGGGTCGACGATGGGCAGCCAGTCCGAGTTCGCCGCGATCCTCGACCATTTTCGTGCGGGGCGGCTGCGCACTCCGGTCGACCGTGTGTTCCCGCTCGAGGAGGGGCGCGCGGCGTTCGAGCGGCTCGAGGCAGGGCAGCAGTTCGGCAAGGTCGTGGTGAGGATCGACTGATGCGCATCCCGCTGCAGGTCCGGTACAGCGACTACGACTCGAAGGGCCACGTCAACAACGCCGTGTACCTGACGTATTTCGAGCTCGGGCGGGTGCATGCATGGCGCGCGGTGGGAGGGGACGACGACGCCAGCTTCATCCTCGCCGACGCGCACATCACCTACCGTGCTCCGGCGACGTTCGGCATTCCGCTCGAGCTCGAGGTGACGACCGCCGAGGTGCGCACGAAGGCGTGGGTGTGGCGGTATCGCGTCGTGGATGCGCGGGACGATCGAGTGATCGCGGACGGGACGACGACCCAGGTGATGTATGATTACGTCGAGCGGCGCTCGGTGGAGATCTCCGAGGCACTGCGGGCGGCGTTGGCGGGCATATGACCGAGGAGCACGCGCAGTTCGAGCCGGAGGAGCAGAAGGCGATCCGGGAGCAGGTGGCGTCCGGCGGGCAGCCCGTCTGTCCGCGCGACGGTACGCCGATGACCGCGCGGTCGATCGGCGGCGGATCGTTCGGCCTCGGCTATGCGCGCCGGCGCGAATGGCTGATCTGCCCGACCTGCCGGCGCAGCGTCATCTTCGACCTCAAGCGTGGCACCAGGAACTGAGTCGGCGGCGATGGCGCTCACGGCTGGCGCAGGAATCGACTAGCTTTTCCGGCGATGCGCCGCGGCGGCGCGCCCACCACTCCAGGCCATGGTTCTCCAGGATCGCAGCAGCAACTTCTTGGACCGGTTGAACGAGAGCTTCACGCAGGTGTTCGGCGACATCGTGCCTGCGTTGCTCGGTGCGCTGGTCATCCTGTTCGCCGGCTACCTGTTGGCGAAGGTTCTCGAGAAGCTGACCGAGCGCTTCATGCGTCGCATCCGGCTGAATCGGATGCTCGAGCGAGGCGGGGTGATGCAGGCGGTCGAGCGTTCGGGCTCGCATCTGAACCCCGTGCGAGTGCTGGCGAACCTCGTGTTCTGGCTCGTGATGTTCGCCGTGATCCTGGTGGCGGCCAACGCGCTCGGGCTGCAGTCGCTGGCGAACGTATTCTCGGAGCTGGTGAGCTACATCCCGAGCGTGATCGCGGCGATCGTGATCATTCTGGTCGGTATCGTGCTCGGCGGGTTCGTGGGCGGACTGATCGGCGCATCGGCAGGCGCACTGCACGGCGGACGTGCCCTCGCCCGGGTGGGCCGGGGCGGGGTGATCCTGCTCGCGATCTTCATGGCGCTCCAGGAGCTCGGGATCGCGACGGACATCGTGACCACGGCGTTCGCGATCCTGTTCGGGGCGATCGCGCTCGCGATGGCGCTCGCGTTCGGGCTCGGCAACCG
>DASXHF010000333.1:0-4211 GCA_036488775.1 Gemmatimonadaceae bacterium
GCTCGCGGCCGCGCTGCCGGCCGCTCTCGCGTTGCTCATGGCGGCGTGTTCGACCCGCTATCCGAACTCCGTCTTCACCCACTACACGGAGTTCAACCGAGACATCGGCTACCTGTTTCAGATCCTGATCTGGCTGGGAACCTTCGTCTTCATCTTCGTCGAAGCGATCCTGCTCTACACGATCTGGCGTTACCGCCGGCGCGGCGAGAACGATCGTCCGGAGCACGTGCACGGGAACACGACGCTCGAGATCCTGTGGACCGCGATCCCGGCGCTCATCCTCGCCTTCATCGCCGTGCCGACCGTGCGCACGATCTTCCGCACCCAGGACAAGGCCAAGGCCGACGCGCTCCAGGTCGAGGTCGTCGGCCACCAGTGGTGGTGGGAGTTCCGCTACCCGCAATACACCAAGACGCGCGCGAGTGGGCAGGTCGACACCCTGGTCACGGCGAACGAGCTCTACCTCCCCGTGGGACGCACGGTGAATTTCACGCTGCGGACGCAGGACGTGCTGCACTCGTTCTGGATCCCCCAGCTCGGCGGCAAGCGCGACCTCATCGCCAACCACGTCAACTACCTCTGGTTCACCCCAGACTCGACCGGCGAGCAGGCGTGGAACGGATTCTGTGCCGAGTATTGCGGCGCGTCACACGCCAACATGCGGTTCAAGACATTCACGGTGATGCCTGCCAACTTCGCCGCCTGGACCGCGCATCAGCTGTCCGTCGCGGCCTTCGGCGTGCCGGCGGCACCGGATCGTGCCGCCACCGCAGCGCCTGCCACGACCGGCCTCGCGACCGCCAATCCGGCCACCAAGCCCGACGTCCCGCGCCCTCCCGTTCCGGTGGCTCCCAGCGCAGCCGCGTCGGACACGACGGCGGCCGGCGTCCAACTGGCGGGGTTCGTCTTCCCGCACGACAAGCTTCCGTCGCACGTCATCCCCAGCACGCCGATCCCGGCCGGCATGTCGTTCAACGAGTCGCTCGTCGGTGACGCCGAGCGGGGTCGCGCCGCCATCTCGGGCGGCGTCGGCGCGTGCATGGGTTGCCACACCATCGCCGGCAACCCGGTGATGGTCGGCAAGATCGGACCGAATCTGACCCACGTGGCGAGCCGCACCACCATCGCCGGTGGCATCTACCCGAACGACCGGAAGCACCTGTCGCTCTGGGTGAAGAACGCCCGCTGGATGAAGCCCGGCGTCCTCATGCCGACGCTCGGCGCCTTCCAGCGCGATCCCGTGACGAAGCAAACCGTACCACAGACTGGACTGACCGACCAGCAGATCGCCGACATCGTGGCGTATCTGCAGGCGCTCAAGTAACGCCGACATACCGGAGACACTGACGAATGGCAACGATGGCGACCGCACCGGCCTATGCGCCGGACGCGAGCTACGTCGGCGAGAGCGGCCTTTGGAGCTGGCTCACGACGGTCGATCATAAACGGATCGGAACGCTCTACCTCTTCTCCTCACTCTTCTTCTTCCTCGTCGGGGGCATCGAGGCGGCGATCATTCGCGCGCAGCTCGCGGTGCCGAACAACCACCTCGTGTCCGCCGAGGCGTACAACCAACTGTTCACGATGCACGGCACGACGATGATCTTCCTCGGCATCATGCCGTTGTCGGCCGCGTTCTTCAACTATCTCATCCCGCTGCAGATCGGCGCCCGCGACGTCGCCTTTCCGCGACTCAACGCGTTCAGCTACTGGGTGTTCCTGCTGGGCGGCCTCTTCATCAACGCGTCGTGGTTCCTGGGCGCCGCGCCGAACGGCGGGTGGTTCGGCTACGCGCCGCTCACCACCATGCAGTTCTCGCCCGGCCTCAACATCGACTTCTGGGTGCTGGGCCTGCAGATCCTCGGCGTCAGCTCCCTCGCCGCCGCGTTCAACTTCATCACGACGATCATCAACATGCGCGCACCGGGGATGAACCTCATGCGCATGCCGATGTTCACCTGGAACGCGTTCGTGGTGCAGTTCCTCATCATCCTTGCCTTCCCGGTCATCACGATCGCGCTGGTGTTCCTGCAGTTCGACCGGTTCTTCGGCACGAACTTCTACACCATGAGCGCCGGCGCCGACCCGCTCCTCTGGCAGCACCTGTTCTGGATCTTCGGCCATCCCGAGGTCTACATCCTGGTTCTCCCGGCGTTCGGGCTGGTGTCGGAGATCATCCCGACCTTCTCGCGCAAGCCGATCTTCGGGTATCCGGTCATGGTGTACGCCACGACTCTCATCGCCTTCCTCGGCTTCGGCGTGTGGGCGCACCACATGTTCGCCGTCGGCATGGGGCCCATCGGCGACACGTTCTTCGGCGTGACGACGATGCTCATCGCCATCCCGACCGGCGTGAAGATCTTCAATTGGATCTTCACGATGTTCGGTGGATCGGTGCGCTTCACCACGGCGATGAAGTTCGCCATCGGGCTCGTCGGGCTGTTCACCATCGGCGGCATCTCCGGCGTGATGCACTCGTCGCCGCCGGCCGATCTGCAGCAGACCGACACCTACTTCGTCGTCGCGCACTTCCATTACGTGCTGTTCGGCGGCTCGATGATGGGAATCTTCGGCGGCATCTACTACTACTTCCCGAAGATCACCGGACGGTTGCTGAACGAGACGCTCGGCTCCTGGCACTTCTGGCTGATGTTCCTCGGCATGAACCTCACCTTCTTCCCCATGCACTACTCGGGGTTGATGGGGATGCCGCGCCGCATCTACACGTACGACGCGGGTCAGGGGTGGGAATCGTTCAACATGATGAGCTCCGTCGGCACGGCGATCCTGTTCGTCGGCATGCTCGTCTTCCTGTACAACTTCTTTGCCAGCTACCGCTCCGGCGTGCCGGCGGGCAACGATCCGTGGGGCGCGCCGACGCTCGAGTGGGCGATCCCCTCGCCGCCGCCCGAATACAACTTCGCGCGCATTCCTCGCGTGACGTCGCGCGTCCCGCTGTGGGACCTGACGCAGCCACGGCTCGCCGGCGACGTCCCGCACTCCGAGAAGGGCGACAAGCGGCTCGACGTCGACGTCGCGGCGAAGCACGTCGGAAGTGGGCATCCCAACCCGATCGCGAACCGTCCGCGGCAGGCCGCGGAGGCGGGAATGCACATCGAGCACACGACCGGTAAGTCGGCGAAGGAGCTCGGCATCCCGATGCCGAACCCGACGATCAAGCCGCTGATCTGCGCGATCGGCATGACGGTGATGTTCACCGGCCTGCTGTTCCTGCACCTGGAGAAGACACAGCTCGCGCTGATGACGATCATCGGCGGCGCGCTCATCATGACGCTCTCACTCTATGCGTGGGTCCTGACCCCGCTCGAGGACGCACACTAATCCCCGAGGATCGAAACCGGTGACGCACGCTCACGCACTGCACAGCGCACACGAGACACACGGGCACCCGCCCACGTCGACGGGGCTCGACAACAAGAAGATCGCCATCTGGGCCTTCATCGGCTCGGAGTGCATGCTCTTCGTGTCGCTCATCTCCACGTACCTGATCTACAAGGGGCGCAGCATCGTCGGCCCCTTCCCGCACGAATCCTGTCTGCCGCCGGTGTGCGACGTCCCACGTCCGCCCATCCTCAACATCCCCGTCACCTCGGCGTCGACGTTCGTGCTGCTGATGTCGTCGCTGGCGATGGTGCTCGCGCTGGCCGCCGTCGAGAACAAGGACCAGCCCAAGCGCACGACGGGCGAGCGCATCCTCGGCTCGTCCAAGCTCTGGCTGTGGATGACGGCGCTGCTCGGCACCACGTTCCTTGGCTTCCAGGCGTACGAGTTCACCTCGTTCGTCCACGAAGGGCTGACGATCCGCACCAACCTGTTCGGCAGCTCGTTCTTCACGCTCACCGGCTTTCACGGCGCGCACGTGACTGCCGGCGTGCTCTGGCTTCTCACCCTGCTCGCGATCGATTATCGGCGTGGGCTCGGCCCCGCCGACGCGATCAACGTCGACCTCGCGGCGCTCTACTGGCACTTCGTCGACGTCGTCTGGATCGCGATCTTCACGCTCGTCTACCTCATCAAGTAGGCCGACGCATGGCACACGACCCTACGCCCGAGCACCACGCCAACGTCGATCACGCGTCGTTGGGGATCGAGCACGAGCACCCGACCTGGTCCATCTACTGGAAGGTCGCGGTCATCCTGACGCTGATCACCGTCGTCGAAGTCTGGATCTACTACATCCCGACCTTCGT
>DASXHF010000026.1:0-7433 GCA_036488775.1 Gemmatimonadaceae bacterium
ATTCGCTCGTCGGCACGGACTCCCACACGACGATGATCAACGGACTCGGCGTGCTCGGCTGGGGCGTCGGCGGGATCGAGGCCGAGGCGGCGATGCTTGGCCAGCCGGTCTCGATGCTGATCCCCGAGGTCGTCGGCTTCAAGCTGCACGGCAAGCTTCCGCCGGGCGCCACGGCGACGGATCTGGTGCTCACCGTCACAGAGATGCTGCGCAAGAAGAAGGTCGTTGGAAAGTTCGTCGAGTTCTATGGCCCAGGACTCACGGCTCTCTCGGTTGCGGACAGGGCGACGATCGCCAACATGGCGCCGGAGTACGGTGCGACGATGGGCTTCTTCCCGATCGACGCCGCCACGCTCGAGTATCTGCGGTTGAGTGGGCGCAGCGAGTCGCACGTCGCGCTCGTCGAGGCATACACGAAAGCGCAGGGCCTCTTCCGCACCGACGCGACGCCCGATCCGATCTTCACCGACACCCTCGAGCTCGACCTCCGGACGGTGGAACCGAGCCTTGCCGGCCCGCGGCGGCCGCAGGATCGTGTGCCGTTGAGCCGCGCCGCAGGGATGTATCAGGAGGCGATTGCAGTCGATCTCGAGCGCATCAGCAGCCCGGCCGGCGTGGCTGCCGCCGCGGCGACGCAGCGGCAGCGCGTGAGTGCAGAGCCGGAGCTGTCGCGCGCGCTCATCCGCGAGGATGGCGAAGGCGGCGATCAGCCGCAGCACGCGGGGGTGTCGTGCACGTACCGCGGGACGACGTTCCAGCTCAAACATGGCGCCGTCGTCATCGCGGCGATCACGAGCTGCACCAATACCTCGAACCCGAGCGTGATGCTCGCGGCGGGTCTGCTCGCGCGCAATGCGGTGAAGAAGGGGCTGAGCGTGAAGCCATGGGTCAAGACGTCGCTCGCGCCGGGCTCCAAAGTGGTGACCGATTACTTCAACGCCGCCGGCGTCACGAAGTATCTCGACGCGCTCGGGTTCAACCTCGTCGGCTACGGGTGCACGACCTGCATCGGCAACTCGGGTCCACTGCCGGACGAGATCGCCGCGGCGATCGAGTCGGGCAAGCTGTTCGTGGCGAGCGTGCTGTCCGGCAATCGGAATTTCGAGGGACGCGTCAATCCATTGACGCGATACAACTATCTCGCGTCGCCACCACTCGTCGTCGCGTACGCCCTCGCGGGTCGCATGGACCTCGACCTGACGCGCGAGCCGCTCGGCATCGGCAGCGACGGACCGGTGTTTCTGCGCGACATCTGGCCGAGCCCCAAGGAAGTCGAGGACGAGATCCTGCGCAGCGTGAAGCGCGAGTTCTTCACTCGCCAGTACGCCGACGTCTTCAAGGGCGACGAGCAGTGGCAGCGGCTCAACGTGCCGATGGGCGAGACGTACGCGTGGCAGCCTGACTCGACGTACGTGAAGAACCCGCCGTACTTCGAAGGGATGTCGATGACGCCCCCGGGCGTGAAGCCGATCGCCCGCGCGAAGGCGCTGGCGATGCTCGGCGACTCGATCACCACCGACCACATCTCGCCCGCGGGCAACATCCCGGCGGCGAGCCCGGCGGGGCAGTGGCTCCTGAAGCACGGCGTGCAGAAGAAGGACTTCAACTCGTATGGCGCGCGCCGCGGCAATCACGAGGTGATGATGCGCGGCACCTTCGCCAACATCCGGTTGAGGAACGAGATGGCGCCGGGCACCGAAGGCGGCTGGACGACGACCAAGCCCGGCGGCACGGCGGAGTTCATCTACGACGTCGCGATGCAGTACGCAAAGCAACACACGCCGCTCGTCATCATCGCGGGCAAGGAGTACGGCACGGGCTCCTCACGCGACTGGGCGGCGAAGGGCACCGTGCTGCTTGGTGTCCGCGCCGTGATCGCCGAGAGCTTCGAGCGGATCCATCGCTCGAACCTGGTGGGGATGGGGGTGCTTCCGCTCGAGCTGAAGAACGGTGACACGCGTGAATCGCTCGGCCTCACAGGCTTCGAGACGTTCGACATCGAAGGAGTCGATGAGACGCTGGCGCCGCGGAAGACGCTGACCGTGAAGGCCACGGACGCCGAGGGCAAGACCAAGCAGTTCGAGGTGCTCAGCCGGATCGATACGCCGGAGGAGCTCAGGTACTACACGAACGGAGGGATTCTGCCGTACGTGCTCCGTTCGTTGGCTCGGAAATGAGAACGGCGGGAAATCGAGCCTTATGGCTCGATTTCCCGCCCTTCCCCAGATTAGACCCGTCCAGCTAGCGCGTATAGACCAGAGGAACCGCGACTCCAGTCGATGTATCGATGATCGTGATCGTGCTGTTCGACACCGAGCCGTTCAGCGTGACGTTGTCCGGGTTGTCGACGAAACTGATCTGGTTGCCCGAGACGACCCAGTAGCCCGCCGTCGTCTGGGTGTACGCGGACGCCGAGCCCTGGTTCTGGAGCTGCAGTTGGTTCACGAAGTTGCCGTTCGCGTCGAGCTGCAGTTGGCCGCCGAGCACCGCGAAGCAGCCTAAGTTGTCACACAACGTGACCGGCGGCGACTGGTTGTTCACCGTGCGCAGCGTGTAGGTGCCCGCGAGCGACGCACCCGGGCCGGTGCTGTCGGAGTTGCAGGCGGCGCCGGTGCCGACGAGCGCGAGGGAAAGCGCAGCAACGAGAAGTCGTTTCACGAGGAGATCTCCCCTGTGGAGGTCAAGATGCGGCGCGCGCCGCATCGGGATGGAGCGAGGTGGCAGACGGCAACACCGCCCGCACCAGCGAGCCGGCACGAGCGGTGTGGAAAGTCATCTGTCGCCAGCTCCCTTACGGGCGCTTGATGTCGACGTTATTGCCGATCACGGCGCCAAGGATGCCACCGGCGGCGGCGCCGATGATGCCACCCTTCAACTTGTCGCGGCTGGTGACCGCACCGATGACCGCGCCGGCCCCGGCGCCGATCGCGGCGTCACGTCCGGTATGCTTGACGACGGGGCGCGGGGCGGGCGCCGGGGCTGGATAGTACCCGCCCGACGACGAGCGCGAGCGGGAGGCGGTGCGTCGTGCTGGCGCCCGAGAAACCGGAGCCGGGCTCCGCATCGTCGGCGCAGTAGCAGTGCCGCCCGCGAGCTGGGGCGCGGTCGCGTTGTATTGCTGCTCCGACGGCGACACGAACTGCTGGGCCTGGTAAGGCTGCGTCTGCGCGGCGAGCGCGAGATCGTTCTTCAAGGCATCGTCGGGCTTGGAATCAGTTCGGCTGCAGGCCCCGATGAGCGCCAGGGCGGCGACCGAAGCAGACATCGCAAGTGTGCGCATCAATCCTCCAGAATCAGAAAGCAGTACCGTCATTTTCGTCGTGTTGGCTGTCCTTCTGAAAGCAGATGGCGGGCCATCCCGTGAGGGCGTCGAGCGATAGTCGAGACTCGGGGGGCGTCTACGGGGTGGGAGGATGGCGTCCAGTTTTTTCTACACCGGACTGAGCCGCGAGGGGTTGTCGACCGCGGTTGCCCATTGCGGTACGCCGGCGGCGAGGCCATTATGCCGCGAGGTTCCACCCCTCCATCCAGCACATGCGACCAGCCCCAGTCCTCGCGTTCGGCGCAGCCATCGTCGGCGTGCTCCTGTGTGCGCCGAGGACCTCCGCGCAAGTCACGCCCGCCGCGGTCTATCCGGCGCCGGAAGTCGGTACGATGGCGCCGGACTTCACGCTGCCGGGCGCCGACCGCTATGGGCTCCTCCGTGACCCGATCAAGCTGTCCGACCTCCGAGGCAAGACGGTCGTGCTCGCATTCTTCTATCGAGCACGAACCAAGGGCTGAACGGTTCAAATGGAGGCGTACCGTGATCAGTACGCCAAGCTCTTCAACAACGGCCGACACGTCGTCGTCATCGGCATCAGCGTGGACCCCGACACGATGCTCGCGTCGTGGGCGCGCGATCTCGACACACCGGTGGTGTTTGCCAGCGACGTCGGGCAGCAGGTCGGCAAGCTCTACGGTTCTGTGCGCGGCACGCTCGACAACCGCTCCGTGTTCGTGATCGATCCCGCCGGCCGGATCGTCAAGCGCATGCAGCCATTCGTCGAGCTCGCGGATACGTCATACGTCGAGCTCGGCGCAGCCGTGAAACAGACTCTTCCCCTCGCCGCCGCACCGGCGTCGAAGGAGTAGCCCACCCTCGTCCGCGTCCCTGCGCTGACCGCGCCAACTGCTCTGCACGGACGTTCGCTCGCCGCCGCGCTGTACGAGGCAGCGGTCGCCGGGGCGGCGCCGGGCCCGCTCACGGCGGCGGCGTTGCGCGATCTGCCGTTGTCGACGAGCTCTCGCGTGTGGGTGTACGCGCTCGGCAAAGCGGCACACCCCATGGCTGCCGGCGCGGTCGCGGAGCTGCAACGCTCGTTGCACACGATCGTCGGCGGCGTGCTGGTCGCGCCGGCGGCCGGCCCCGCGCCGCACGCCACCATCGCGACGCTCCGCGGCGACCACCCATTGCCCGCCCGCAACTCCTTCACCGCGGCGCAGCGCATCGGCGAGTCCGCGACGGCCAAGCGGGGCGACGACGTCGCAATCGTGCTGGTGAGCGGCGGTGCGAGCAGCCTCGCGGCCGCTCCGCTCCGCGGGATGTCCGAGAGGGATCTCGTCCAACTCTTCGAGGTGCTCCTCGGCTCGGGGCTCGACGTGCGCGCCATGAACGCCGTGCGCAAGCGCTTCACGCGTTGGGGCGCCGGCCGGCTCGCGATCGCGCTCGCTCCGGCGCGCACCCACGTGCTCGTGATGAGCGACGTCATCGGGGACGACGCGGGCGACATCGGCTCGGGACCGTGCACGCCCGACGTGCACACGGCGCGAGATGTCGTCGAGATCCTCCGCGGCGCCGTGCTCCTTCAACGCATCCCGGCGGCGATGCGCGACTACCTCGCGGACGCCTCGCGGGGAATCGTGCCCGAAACTCCCAAGCCGTCGCACCCTGCCTTTGCCCACGTGACGACGCGCCTGATCGGCAGCAATCGCCTTGCGCTCGACGCGATGGTCCGCCGCGCGCACGCGCTCGCCGTTCCCGCGGAGGTGGTCGACCGTCCGCTCTCGGGTGAGGCGTCGCGCTGCGGTGTCGCGATCGCGGAAGCGCTCCTCGCGCGCGCCGAGTCGGGGCAGCGGGGCTGTGTGCTGTGGGGCGGCGAGACGACGGTGCGGTTGGGCGCCGACGCCTCGGCGCGCGGCGGGCGCTGCCAGGAGCTCGCGCTCGCGGCGTCACGCCGGCTCGCACAGGGCAGCGCCGCAAAGCGGGTGACGCTGCTGGCCGCCGGCACCGACGGCCGCGACGGCCCGACCGACGCAGCGGGCGCGTTCGCCGACGGCGCGCTGTGGGACGAGATCGTGCGAAGCGGACAGGACCCGGAGCACGCACTCGCACGGCACGAATCCTACGTCGCGTTGGATGCGGCCGGGGCGTTGCTCCGCCGAGGTCAGACGGGAACCAACGTGATGGACGTGGTGATTGGCGTGGTGGAGTAGCGGCCTTCCCCGCTGCGCTAGCTTTCCGCCGGACCCCCGACCGCTGTCGTTGCGGGGCAAGCTTCCGTCTCCATGAGCCGTTCATGACCACACGCGCCTTCACCGTCGGAATCATCCAGGACACCGCCTCCGCCGACGCGCAGGCGACGCTCGACCAGAGCGTCGCGCACGTGCGCGAAGCAGCGGCACGGGGCGCGCAGATCATTTGCTTGAAGGAGCTCTTCAACGCGCCGTATTTCTGCAAGTCGCAGAAGTGCGACCGGTTCGACATCGCCGAGCCGATTCCCGGACCGACGACGCAGGTGATGCAGGAGGTGGCCCGTGAGCTGGACGTCGTCCTCGTCGTCCCGCTGTTCGAGCGTCAGGCGAGCGGTGTCTATCGCAATTCGGCGGCGATCGTGGATGCGGACGGCTCGCTGCTCGGCGTGTATCGCAAGATGCACATTCCCGACGATCCGCTCTTCAACGAGAAGTACTACTTCGTCCCGGGCGACACGGCGCACGACGACCGCGTCGACCGGATCGGCGAGATCGCCAAGCAGGCGAGCGGTTTCCGCGTATGGCATACGAAGTATGCGAACATCGGCGTGCTGATCTGCTGGGATCAGTGGTACCCGGAAGCGGCCCGCATCACGAGCCTGCTCGGCGCGGACATTCTGTTCTATCCGACCGCGATCGGGTGGCATCCGTCGGAGAAGGCGACGTTCGGCGCGGCGCAGGTGGACGCATGGCGCACGATCCAGCGATCACACGCGATCGCGAACGGAGTGTTCGTCGCCTCGCCGAACCGGATCGGGCACGAGGAAGAGCCGGGCACGGACGGCATCGAGTTCTTCGGTCAGTCGTTCATTGCGGATCCGTTCGGACGGCTGCTCGCCCAGGCCGGCACGGAGGAGGCGATTCTGATCGCGGAGTGCGATCCGAAGCTGATCGAGGACACTCGGCGGAACTGGCCGTTCTTGAGGGATCGCCGGATCGATGCGTATGCGCCGATTCTGTCGAGATATTTGGGGGCGTGATTGAGACGGCTGGTGAGTCGGTGAATCCGTGAATCGGTGAAACGGCTGGTGACTCGGTGACTCGACGGCACATGCCACCACCCGCGTGGAAGATGCGTCGAGACAGCTCCAGGCTGGTTGTAGCCATTCGGTGTCGATTCACCGAGTCACCAGCCGATTCACCGTCTCACCGATTCACCGTTTCACCGTTTCACCGTCACGAAGGCTTGATCTTCGAAATGATCTCCTCAGCCTTGCTCTTCGGAACTTCCTCGTAGTGCGCGAACTCCATCGAGTACACCGCGCGCCCCTGTGACATCGAGCGGAGCTTGGTGGAGTACCCGAACATCTCGGAGAGCGGCACGGTCGACGCGATCACCTGCGCCTCGCCGCGCTGCGTCATCCCGCCGATCCTGCCGCGGCGCGACGACAGATCGCCGAGCACGTCGCCCATGTACGCCTCGGGCACGACGACTTCGACGTTCATCATCGGCTCGAGGATCACCGGCTGCGCCTTCTTCGCCGCCTCCTTGAAGGCCATCGAGCCGGCGATCTTGAACGCCATTTCGCTGGAATCCACGTCGTGATAGGACCCATAGATCAGCTCGACCTTCACGTCCACCATCGGGTAGCCGGCGAGGACACCGTTCTCCAGCGCTTCCTTGATCCCCTGCTCGATCGGCCCGATGTACTCACGGGGAATCACACCGCCGACGATCTTGTCCTCGAACACGAAGCCCTGACCGGGCTCGGACGGCTGCATGTTGATCACGCAGTGGCCGTACTGTCCCTTACCGCCCGACTGGCGGATGAACTTCCCTTCCACCTTCTCGACGCGCTTCTTGATCGTCTCGCGATACGCGACCTGCGGCCGGCCGATGTTGGCGTCGACCTTGAACTCGCGCATCATGCGGTCGACGATGATCTCCAGGTGCAGCTCGCCCATCCCCGAGATGATCG
>DASXHF010000036.1:0-3124 GCA_036488775.1 Gemmatimonadaceae bacterium
CAGGACTTCGTCCGCTACGACATGCGCTTCGACGAGAACGTCGGCGTCGGCGAGATCCGCGGCGTCTCGGACTATCTCCAACAGGTGCGCGACGGCACGGCGGAGATGCCGGGCGTTCCGCCGGAAGCGCTGGTCGACGCCGCCGACCGCTCGCTTGCGTCGTCGCTGCTCCCGCGCTTCGCCGCCGGCTACCGCCAGATGCTGGGCCGCCGCTTCGACGACGGCGTCGACCTCTCGGGAGGCGAGTGGCAGAAGATCGCCCTCGCGCGCGCCTACATGCGTTCCGCGCAGCTGCTCATCCTCGACGAGCCGACCGCGGCGCTGGATGCGCGCGCGGAGTACGAGGTGTTCGTGCGGTTCAATCAGCTGATGGCGGGACGGATGGCGGTCGTCATCTCGCACCGGTTCTCCACCGTGCGCATGGCCGATCGAATCCTCGTGCTGAGCGGCGGTCAGGTCGTCGAGGAAGGGAGCCACGAAGCGCTCGTCGAGCGCGGCGGCCTGTACTCGGAGCTGTTCGAGATGCAGGCGGCGGGATACCGGTGAGGCGTGAACCGTGAAACGTGAACCGTGACCACCGCTGCAGTCACGATTCACGTCTCACCATTTACCTCTCATCCGCGTTACTGCCCCGTCTTCCCTCCGCTACCGCCACCGCGGCTGAAGATCCCGCTCCCGCCCGACACCGTTCGTCCGACCAGAAACGCGCCGCCGACCGTCGCCACCGCCGCAAGCGCGCTTCGTGCCGGATCGAGCCGGCGCACCTGTATGTCCGCGATCGCATCGGTGGGCAACGTCACCTCGGCGCCGTTCAGCGTCTCCTCGCTCCCGTTATCACGCACCAGCGTCGAGGCCGCGACGAGCAGGTTGCCGTCCGGCGCGGTGCCGTTGACGCGGCCTTCCACGTAGCGCGCACGAGCGCCGATGCTGCCACCCAGCCGCATCGCGCCCGCCGGCGAAAGCTCCACGCGAACGTCGCGCCCGAACGGCGCCTCCGTCGGAGCGACGGAGACGTACCTCGCACAACCGCCGCCGATCAGGAGCGCCGCCGGCACGGCGCGCCTGATCAGCCGACCCGTCTTTCGAATGGTCGCGTCAATATGCACGCGGCGTGCTCGTCGTGTAGTTCAGCGGCGGACACGGGTTGGGATCTTCGTACATCGGCGTGAACGGACTGAAGTTCGCCGCTGCCGCGGCGATGTTGGGGTTGGTGCTGATCTCGTTCAGACCGTACGGCAGCCGGCGCACGTACTGCGTTCCCGGTGTTGCCGCGGCCGGATCCGCCGGGGCGGGCGCGATATAGGGCAGGCACGTCCGCTTGAAATCGTTCCACGACTCGGGGATCAGGAAGAGATCGATGTATTTCTCTTCCATGATGTTCTGGAGCGTGGCCGGGATCAACGTCTGGGCCGGGAACGTGATGGGGCCATTCTGGTCTGCCCCGTACACCTCGTTCGTGCGGACCGCGTTGAGGTACGGCTGCGCCGCGGCGATGCCACCGCCGCCACCGCCCGCGATCTGATAGCTCGCTTCCGCGAGAATCAGCTCGGTCTCGGCATAGGTCACGGCGGGCGAACGGAAGCCCGGGATCGTGCGAGTCCCATTGCCCTGGGCATTGATGAAGTTGAAGTCCGAATAGGCGCCCGTCGCCGAGCTGTTGTCGCCGCATTTCGCCGTGGCCGGTGCGCCGCCACCTCCCGGGAGATTTGGATCGCCGGCCGGACGATATCCGGCGTAGTTCGCCGGATTGTTCTGGTCGATTCCCGCCGCGCCGACCGAGCGACAGTAGTCGAGGAAGTAGAACGCCAACCGATCGGGCGTGTCCACTCCGGCGTTGATGCGCGACCCCATCAGATTGATCATTGCCGTCGATGGACCGAGATCGCCGCGCTGTCCCTGGAACTGATAGAAGATGTTCTGAGACGTCGCGTTCCCCGCGTTGAACCAGTTCATGTCGTTCGCTGGGCTACTGATCCCGTTCAACGCCGCCGCGCGCGCCCGCGCATAGTTGGTCGCGTCGCGCTCGGCGAGGTGCATGTAGTAGCGCGCCTTGAGCGTGTACGCGACCTGCGTGTAGAGCGACTGGAGCGTGCTCGTGCCGGCACCGGTGTACACAATCTCGAACTGGCCCGGACCGATGTTCGTCCGGCCGGTCTTCGAGAGGAACGTGATCGCGGTGTCGAGCTTGGCCTGCACGTCACCGTAGATCTGCTGCTGCGGGTCGAGCGCCGGCGTGGTGTTCGGCTGGTTCGCCTGCCGGTAGGGGATGTCCCCCCAGAACGACGTCGCCGTCCCCATGATCAACGCCTCGTACACTTTGGCGATGCCGGACATCGTCGAGTCCCCACGCGCCTGTGCGAGGTCCTGGATCGCCCGCACGTCGACCAGTCCGCCAGCCGCGTACACGCTGCTGAAGTACGAATCGATGTCCGTCGGCTGCGACTGGTAGAGATCGACCGCCTGCTGCTGCCTGGCCGCGCCGGCGATCTGCTGCACGTACATCGCCGCGATGCGTCCGAGCCCTCCTTCGAACTGCACTGCCTGCGCCGTCTGCACCGAAAGGTACAGCGGACCCGGATCCGACAGCGTGCTCACGTGATTCGGATCCTGATCCTTGCCGACACCGGTGAGATAGTCCTTGCATGCGGTCGAGAGTGCGAGGGCGAGCGACGCCACGGTGAGTGGGGCGCGCCACGCCGCACGCCGCGTGCGGTGCACCGATCCAACCTGCCTGGCGAGTGTGAGCATCGCGATGTGTGTGAGAGTCATGGCGGCCTCAGTGCGTCAGGGACACGGAGAGGACCAGCGACTTCGTCTGCGGATTGTTGAAGTAGTCGACGCCACGGATGGGCGCGAACTGCGCATTGCCGACGCTCGTCTCCGGATCCACGCCGGTGTAGTTCGTCCAGGTGTGCAGGTTGCGGCCGGCGACGCGCACCTCCGCCGTTGCGAAGCCGAGTCGATTCTGGATGTACGGTCCGCTGAACGTGTATGCGATCGAGAGCTCGCGGAGCTTCACGAAGCTCCCGTCCTCGAAGAACTGGGCCTGTGGTCCATTGAACACGCCGCCGTTCCCCTGGAACCACCCCTGCCCGATCACGACCGGCATCCCCGCACCCGGACC
>DASXHF010000043.1:0-2523 GCA_036488775.1 Gemmatimonadaceae bacterium
CTTGGAGCGGCCGTCGATCTTGGTCATCAGGAAGACCTTGTCGCGGTAGCCGTCGCGCAGCGCCTTGCCCATCCGGATTTCGCTCGCGCCGCCGTTGTAATCCCAGGAGTTGTCCATGAAGGTGATGCCGCGGTCGATCGCACTCCGTACGATGCGCATGCTGAGCGGCTCGTCGACATGGCTCAGACTGAGGTGCCACCCGCCGAGGCCGATCGCGGAGACGCGCTCACCGGTACGGCCGAGCTCCCGGTAGGGTATTCCACTGTTGGTCACGTCTCGAGTCGACATGCGGCGGGCCTCCATGGGCGAGGGAGAGGCCCGAATCGGCGAGCATACAACGCGCCAAAGGAGAGGGCGGCGTGTGCCGGCTGACGAGTTCGCAACCGCCGATTGTCGTCCGGATTACGAGGATCTGTTGGGCAGCATGACGTCGCCGGGCTGCCGCTCCAACGTCGCGCGGTCCCACCCGCCGCGATCGGCGGCCGCCTCGTACGTGCTCTGGAGAAATTCCAACAGCGCCGAGTCGGGATCGGCGGACTGCCGCACCGCCTCGTATGGGAGAATCCATTCGCGCAGCACGGGATGGTACCGCGCGGCCTCGGGCCTGATCGGCGCGATGTCGCACCCCGCCGGTTCCGGATACGAGTACGCGTAGAACGCCGTCTCGGCGACCGGTCCGTCGACCGCGCCCGGCCACAAACCCGCGCTGATGCACTCGCGTGAGTAGCCCTCGACCATCACGTAGGCGGGACAGTTCGGAACGGCGCCGGCATATCGCGGTGCGCGGCGGCCGGAGAAGCGCGTGCACGCCAGATCGAAGCCGCCCCACCAGAGGTGCGATGGGCTGCTCTTGCCGAGAAAGCGCCCGCGAAACTCCTTGAACACGCGATCGGTCTGGGCCATGAGCCGCCAGCAACGCTGCGCCGCGTCCGGATCGTACGACGCATGGATCGTGTCGTCGGTGAACCGGAGGGTATCCGGCAGCTCCATCGGCACCGGATAGATCTTCGGCCGCACGTCCACCGAGTGGAGCAGCGCGGTATACGCGCGGTAGAATTCCGCGACGGAGTACGGACCGAGCGGCATCGTCCGCGTCGCCCCATCACTCGTCCGGACGACGAGGGCGTGGTCGATGAAGTCGAAGTCCACCTCGACGCTCCGATCGCCGACCGGCATCGGCGAGGTGCCAAAGCCGCGCGCCGTCAGGTACAGCGTGACTTGCCACCAATGATTCTGCATCGGCGCGAGCGCGAGCCGCGTCTTGCCGACGATCTGCAGCCACCGGTGGAGCGTGGCATACGTCGCCTTCCACTCGTCGAGCGCGAGGTCGGGCCAGAGGTCGTGCGTGACCGTCGTCATGGCTCGATACGATACGGCGCGCGGGTCAGGTGCGCCACACGACCGACTGATCCGGGCCCTGACCCAGGGCGCGGCGAGCTCGGCCATCAAGGGCCGGCGACGCTCATCGTGACGGAACGCGCCGTCGTCGGCACCGCGCCGGCCTTCACCGTTGCCGACAGCTTGTACACGATCGCCAGCGCCGAGTATGTCCCGATCGTGGGGATCGGCCCGACGACTTCCTGATCGGTGCTCGTCAACGTCACGTCGCCGCGGCTCGCCGCGCCGCTCGGCGCCGCGCATCGGATCGTGATCGTCACGCCGGGCGGCAGCGGGGCATCGAGGCGTGCGACGATTCTCTGGTTCGGCGCCGCGGTCGTCACCGTGTACGTCGTTCCCGCGTCGACCGCCGGATCGAGATCGGCGCCGGCGACTGCGCTCCGCACCACGAGCGCGGCGGGATCGCCGGATGTGGCGATGGTCTGGGCGCCGAGTGAACGGAACGCACCCGGGCCGAGCGCCATGAGGAGCGCGGTGGCGAGAAGGCGGCTAGGGGACATCCGTGTCGACACGCGTGGCAATCGAACGGCGTTGCAGGGAGAACGCCGTTCGGCGTTCTCCCTGCACCGCGCTCGTTTTCGGTGGAGTCTACTGAATCGTGAAGGTGACGACGCGCGTCAGGTTGGTCGCCGCAGACGCCGTCACGCCGGCTCGCAGCGTGTAGGTGATCTGCTTGCCCGTCGCCTGGAGCTGGGTGATACCGGTCACGAGATCCTGGGCCGCGCCACTCGTGGTCGCGGTGAGCACCGTGTTGCCGGTGCTGACGGCTGCACCGGCGCCGTCGGGATCCGCCAGGTTCACGGCCAGCGTGGTACCCGTCGGCATGGCGGCGTCGAGGTAGGCCGTAATCTTCTTGGCAACGGTCGAGTTGGTCGTGACGTCATACGTCGTCGCCGAATTCGTGACGGCCGAGCTGTCGGACGGGGCCGACATCGCACTCGGGTTGCCGGACACGTTGATGGTGGCAACGTCGGTGACGCTGAACGTCACCGTCTGCTGGGCCGTCTGCGCGAAAGCGGGACCGGCGACGCCCATCACGAGCGCGGCGGCCGAAAGGACGCGAACAAGCTTCATCTGTGTCACCAGGGAATGCGGCCGTCGTGCGAGCCGCGTGGAAGGATGTAG
>DASXHF010000051.1:0-2220 GCA_036488775.1 Gemmatimonadaceae bacterium
GGTGACGACTTTGTCCGTGGCACTCCGGGAAGCCGGCGTCCCCGTATGCGCGCACCTCGTGCGAGCTCAGGCATCGATGGAGGGACACCTCGGAGCCGCGGCGGCCTTGCGCAGTGCCGGCGTGATCGCGGCGGTGGCGCAAGGGTTTTCCCCGGAAGAATCGGACGCGCTCCGGCGCGTCGTTGGCGTGCCCACGATCGGGGTGGAGCAGCGAAACGGGTGCGACGGCGTCGTCATGAACGCCTATCGCGCGCTCGGCATCCTTGCGAAGAAGGAGTCGCCGAGCGCCGGAGACGATTGGACGTCGGGCCCGAGGGAGGTGCTGCGCCAAGTGGTCGAGGCCCAACGGCGTCGAAGGGAACACCTGTTTCCGAGTGGAACGGATGGTGCTTATAGGGAAGTACCTGACTCCTTCCCTGACCCAGCAGACGCATCATGAGACGCACCCCCCGGCTGACCCTTGGCCTCGCTCTTCTTTCCGTCGCTCTACCGGCGCTCGCCCAGCAGCCCGCGCCGGTCACCGACAGCCTCGCCGTCGTCACTGATTCGGTGGCGGAGCCCGGTCTGCTCGGTTCGATCGCGTCCAAGGTGGCGGCCCCGGTGCGGCTCATTCGCAACTTCCGCTCGCGCGGCGACCGCGCGGGCTACGAGTCGGCGCGCGCGCTCGCGGAGCGCGCCACCGGCTATCGCATCGTCGTCGACATCGGCGACCACCGGCTATGGGTGATCGACGGCAGCGACACGCTGCGCACCGCGACTGTTGCCACGGCGATGAACACCACGCTCACCTATGGCGGCAAGTCGTGGCGGTTCGAGACGCCGCGCGGCGTGCGCACCGTGCTGGCGAAGGACACCGAACCGACCTGGACGCCGCCTGAGTGGCACTACGCCGAGGTCGCCACCGAGAACGGGCTCCGGCTGCGGCAGTTGCAGCGCGGCGAGGTCGTCCGGATCCGCGACGGCACGCGGCTGATGACGAAAGGCGACGAGGTCGGGGTGATCCCGCCGGGTGAGACGGAATTCGTCCCGCTCGTGCTCGACGAGCACATCGTGTTCGACAACACCCTGTTCATCCCGCCGGCCGGGACGAAGCACCGCACGGTGGCCGGCGAGCTCGGACACTACCGGCTAAAGCTGGGCGACGGCTACCAGATCCACGGCACCCCGTTCCAGAAATCCATCGGCGCCTCGGCCACGCACGGCTGCGTGCGCATGACGGACGAGGACATCGAGTGGATGTACCACAACGTGCCTGTGGGCACGAAGGTGTATCTGTATTGAGCTGACGACTGAAAGCGAACGGCGTCGCCTCGGCGTCGGACGTGCCGCCGCGGCGCTCGCATCACTCGGTCACCGATTCAGCCAGTACGACATCTTCACGAGAAAGGTGTTCGCGGGGTGCAGGCTGAGGAGGTCGCGCACGTCGCCGCGGAAGGTGTTGGAGCCCTCATCCGGAATGAAGCCCTGCCGCCCCTCGTTCCACACGACGAAGAGCGTGGATCCGGGCTGGTACTCCCACCGGAAGACGACATTGGACTGGAGCTCCTTGAAGTTGAAGCCGCCCGGGTTGTTCGTCACCGACGAATTCGCGTACGACGTGTAGCGCGCATCGTAGTCCGCCGCGCGCGGCGTGGCCGAGAGTTGGCGCACGTCGGCGTAACTTCCCTTCGACACGAAGGGCTGCGCGTAGACCTGGAGCGATACGTCCGGTGTGAAGGTGTAGTTCAGACGCACCGTGGCCGACGTCGTGGTCTGATCGAGATGCGCAAAGGTGTAGTGCAGCACGTTGGCCTGGTCGGTGAAGTTCCCGTACCACTGGTTGTCGGCCACGTTGTGCGTCCAGTTCACGATGAAGGCGGAGCTGAACCGGCCGTGCGCCTTGTAGTCGATCTCGGGATTCAGGTTGACCGACCAGTTACGGCCGTCACTGCCGCGGAAGAGGTTCGTCCACATATAGGGCACGAGCGACCGGCGATCGTCGCCGCTGATGCCGAACCAGGGCGCTACATACGGATCCTGTCGGATGGCGGGCCCACCGCGCGCCGAACGGTCGTCGTAGGTGGTGCCGAGCTGACCGAGCGTGCCGCCGGCGTGCACGGTCCAGTTGTTGTGAAGCGTGATGTGGGTGTTGGTGTTGTACGCCGCCTCGAGCGGCAGCCCTGCCGACGTCCAGTACTGCCACCAGTTGTTGTTCCACTGCAGGCGCTTGTAGTACGGTCG
>DASXHF010000061.1:0-6806 GCA_036488775.1 Gemmatimonadaceae bacterium
ACGCACGACGTCCTCGCGTCCATCGATCGGCCCGAGCACCGCGATGCGCCACTGTGGGCGTGTCGTGGCGTTCACCGCCATTCGATCGCACCTCGCTGACGCCAATATGCGACCAGTCGCGTCACGTCCTCCGCGATCTGCTCCGGCCGCCCACCGTCGCGCCGCAGGCGTTCCAGCAAGACCGGCAGCGTGGGGTGGTCGCCAAGTAGCGCCCAGACCCGGCTGCCAAATGCCTGTAGCGTAATGCGTCGTCCGGCACCGAGCTCGATGAGCGTGACGGAGTCAGAGATCGTCACCGGCACCACCGTGGCTGATGGGACGATCCGACTGCCGCGCGGCTGCGCAGGCATAGTTCCGCTGATGGGAGCGTGGTTTCGGTACGTCGCAGAATGGGGAAGGGGAGAATGTTCTCAGCCGATGCCGAGCGTCACCGCTCGTCGGAATACGCGTCGAGAATAGGCACTCCGGTGGCGCCCTGGTGTTACGCAATGGGCAATTGACGGAAGGCGACAGCCGTGCTTGCAAGTGTTCAGGGCCAGGATGAGGTTGAGGCATGAATCCGAGCGAGAGCGACCTGCTTCCCGTGCTGCCGCCGTTAGCGGCCTATCGACGGGACGTGGCGCATCTTGGCGGGGGAGCGCTCTCCAACGACGACGGCGCGTGGATGACTGCCGCGATCGCGTTGGATCATGTGAGTCGTGCCGATCCTGACACGCGGCCAGCACTCCTGGCGGATCTCCTGTCGCTATTGGAGCTGGCGACGCTTGGCGCGTCGGCGATCCAGCTTAGTACCGGCGCTGTCGATGGCGGTATTCACACTTCATCGCCGATCATCGCGATGGCTCGACTGCTTGCCGAGCGCATGGAGGACGCGTCGGCTTGGCATCTGGCGCTGTCGGTGCTTGCGGCAGCCGAGCGGCTTGCCCGCGGTGAGCTGATCGAGCAGGGGCGTCTCGATGCACAGCGAGCGCGGATCCAATGGAAGCTCGGTGCGCTGGACTTGGCGGAGTCGAACTACCGCCAATTGTTGCGTACGGGAGAGCGATCGGGGACGCCGGAGTTAGTCGCTCGCGCCTGTGTCGGGATGGCGGCGTTGAACCAGGTGCGCGGCAACTACCCTGCGGTCGGGGAGTGGGCGTCGCGCGCTGCATCGATCGCCGAGGAGGCGGCGCTCCGGGATGTGTGCGCGCTGGCGCACCAACTGGCGATGGTGAGCGCGGGGCAGCGAGGGGATCACGAGCTGGCGCTGCTGCATGGGTGGACCGCGTTCGACGCCTACCGAGGGGACTCGACACGCGAGGCGGAGATGCTGCTCAACCTCGCACAGCTCCTTCTCACGGTGCGTGAGGAGCGGGCAGCGCTGGTCGGATTTGTAGCGGCACTGGAGCGCGATCCGCCACTCAGGATCGCGTTTCCGGCGTGGGGCGGTGTAGCGACGAGCGCGTCGCTGCTATCCAGGCGCGATCTCGTCGTTAGCGCGTCGCGGCACATCAAGCTGCTCGGCGCATCGGCGGGGCTGCACTACGCTCGCGCGTTCGCGCTCGCGGAGGCCGCCGTCGCCCTGAATCGGGTTGGTGCGGCGTCCAAGCCGTGGCACGATGCCGCGTTGGAGATCGCCGCGCGGTATGGTTTTCACGAAATCCGCTTCTTGCTGACAGATACCGAGCGCGCACGAAGCGCCGTCGCGGAGCCGTCCTCGAGTGGGACACCGGTCCGCGGCACGGCGACGGCCGTCGTCAGCGCCGTCGCCGCGCTCGCGGATGTCGAGAGCTCCCGTGTGCTCGCTTAGCTCAACCGCATCGGCCGTTCGCCACACTCCAGCCGCTTCTGCAGACCGAATCCGCATCCGCCATCGGGCGGGACTGCGCGCGGATCACAGGATCGTGCCGCGGGGCCGTCGTCGATTCACATGCCGCGAGGGCCAGCGCACCAGCGAGTGCAAGAAGGACACGCATGAGTGACTCCAGGAAAAGGGGTCGCTCAACCTCGACGCGGGGAGTGCAGACGACCGTCATGTATCGTGGCGAGGTGTCACGAGAAGGGAAGCGCGATGCTTCCCTGGCGCTCGTCCCCGATCCGCACGATCGTGCCCGCCTTCACGACGCGCTCGCGACTTCCACCGAGATCCTTTTCGTCACCTCCGTCGCGGATGTGCTGGCGAACCTTCGCGCCGACCGGGCGCGTATTCGCGTCGTCATCCTCGATGCGCGCGATGCCGCCGGCCGACCGACCGCCGGCCTCGCACGCCAAGTCACGCAACTCTTTCCCGCCATCCCGGTCATCGGATACTGCGACGTCGGCGCCGAACACTCGCATGACATCGTGGCGCTCGCGTCCGCCGGTGTGCGCGAAATCCTTTTCAAGCGTGACACCTCTCCCGCGGTCATGCGGAGCGTGCTTGCCGCGGCACAGCAGGCCTGCGCGGCCGACCTCGTGCTCGCCCGACTCGATCCAGTGATCCCTCCGCGGCTGCGGCCATTCGTCGAACACTGTCTGGTCAATCCGGAAAGTTCGCATACCGTGGCCCAGGTTGCGCGCGCGATGGGCACGCATCGAAAGACATTCGTCAATCGATGTACGGCGGAGGGTGCACCGTCACCGAGCATCATTCTCGCCTGGTGTCTTCTGCTCCTGACCGGCGTGCTGCTCGCCCCACCCGGGGTCACGGTCGAGCGCGTGGCCATATGGCTCAATTTTCCGTCACCGTCCGCGCTGCGCAACATGCTCAAACGCCATGCGGGACTCCGCCCGCGCGACCTGCGCGGCGAGCACGGAATCGATCTCCTGGTCGCCCGCTTCGCGGCGCTCTTCGAGAAGCCCGGTAGCGCCACGCCGCTCGGGTGATAGAATGAAGCGCGGTCTCGCGTCATTCACGCCAACGAACTCCCGCCACCGTCCCTCATGCTGCACTCACGTACGCTGCTGTCACTCTCGGCAACGACGCTCATCCTGTCTACCGGCATCTCGTTCCAGCGCCGGCCACCCACGCCTGGCGTCAGGCCGGCGGCGACACTCGCGCCCGATTCGGTCTATCTGAGCGGCTACCGGTGGCGCAACATCGGCCCCGATCGCGGCGGCCGCTCCATCGCCGTGAGCGGCGTGAAAGGGCGGCGCACTGACGCCTACTTCGGTGCCGCCGGCGGCGGGCTGTGGAAGACGACGGATGGCGGCGAGACCTGGGCGCCCGTCACCGACGGCCAAGTGAAGAGCGCCTCGGTCGGTGCGGTCGCCGTGAGCGAGAGCAATCCCGACATCGTCTACATCGGGATGGGCGAGACCTGCATCCGCGGCAACATCATGCCGGGCGATGGCGTCTACAAGAGCGCCGATGCCGGCAAGACGTGGGTGCACGCGGGGTTCGGCCAATCGGACGGCATCTCGAAGATCCGCATCCATCCAACGAACCCGGACATCGTGTTCGTGGCGTCGTTCGGCAAGTACAGCGTGCCGAGCACGGAACGCGGCGTCTACAAAAGCACCGATGGGGGCAAGAGCTGGCGTCGAGTGCTCTACCGCGACGACAAGACCGGCGCGATCGACGTGAGCATCGACCGCTCGAACCCACAAGTGATGTATGCCTCGCTGTGGGAGGCCTACCGCAAGGAGTACCAGATGTCGAGCGGCGGTCCGGGGAGCGGATTGTTCAAGAGCATCGACGGCGGCGAGACGTGGACCGAAATTACGCGCAACCCAGGCCTCCCGATGGGTACGGTGGGTCGCATCGGCGTCGCGGCCGGACCTGATGGCAAGCGCGTCTACGCCCTCGTCGAGAACGAGAACGGCGGCCTGTTCAAGAGCGACGACGCCGGCTCGACCTGGGCCCTCGCCAACGACAACCGCGCCATCCGACAGCGCGCCTTCTACTACACCCACGTCTTCGCCGATCCGAAGACCGCCGATGTCGTGTATCTGCAGAACACGTCGATGTTCCGCTCGACGGACGGCGGGAAGACGACGAAGGCGATCGACAACGGGACACACGGCGACTTTCACGATTTGTGGATCGATCCCGACGAGCCGGCCCATCTCGTCGTCGGCAACGACGGCGGCGGCGCCGTGTCGACGAATACCGGTGCCCGGTGGACCGCCGAATCGTATCCGACCGAGCAGTTCTACCATGTGGCGGCGACGAAACACATTCCCTATCACGTGTGTGGTGCCCAGCAGGACAACAGCACGCTCTGTACGCCCTTCAACTGGAACGCAGCGGCGTTCGGACTCGGCGCCAGCGGTCGGCGTGGCGGCGGCCGAGATACGACCGACATCACGAGGGGCGGGATGGCCGTCTCGTACGACGCCGGTGGTGGCGAGCCGGGGTACATCGCGCCCGATCCGCGCGATCCCGATCTGTTCTACTCCGGCACGAACAACGGCGGCTATCTCGACAAGTACAACCGGCGGCTCGGCACCTCGCGCGAAGTGAACCCCTATCCCTGGTTCTATTCCGGCGAGCCGTCCAAGGAGATCCACGAGCGCTGGCAGTGGACCTATCCGATCGTTTTCTCGCCGGTGGAACCGAAGACGCTGTACGTCTCGTCGCAGCGGCTCTGGCGCACGACCGATGGAGGGCAGACGTGGACCGCGCTCAGTGGCGATCTCACGCGTCACGACCCGCGCACGCAGGAGAAGTCCGGCGGTCCGATCACCGGCGACATGAACGGTCCCGAAGTGTACGGCACGATCTTCAGCATCGGGCCGTCCAAGCGCGACGTGAACGTGATCTGGACCGGATCCGACGATGGGCTCGTGCATGTCACACGCGACGGCGGCACGACGTGGACGAACGTCACGCCGCCAGGCATGCCGGACTTCGGGCGCGTCAGCCAGATCGACGCCTCATCGTTCGAGTCGGGCCGCGCCTACGTGTCCGTGCGCCGGCCGCTGCTCAACGACCTGGCTCCGTACATCTTCAAGACATCGGACTACGGCCGGAGCTGGATGAAGATCACCAATGGCATCCGTCCGGACGCCTACGTGCACGCGGTGCGAGAGGATCCTGCACGGCGCGGGCTACTCTACGCGGCCACGCAGCATGGCGTGTACGTGTCGTACGACGACGGTGAATTGTGGCAGTCGCTGTCGCTCAACATGCCGGACGTGCCGATCGCCGATCTCATTGTCGAGGGGAATGAGCTGGTGATCGCGAGCCACGGGCGCGGCTTCTGGGTGCTCGACAACATCGCACCGCTCCGGCAATGGTCGCCCGCTGTGGCCACCGAGGATGCGCACCTGTTCACGCCTCCCGCCGCGGTGCGTTCGGGACCGGCGTTGGTGATCAGTTGGTATTTCAAGGCGCCGCCGAAGAGTACGACTCTCGAGATCGTCGATTCCACGGGCACGGTCGTGCGCACCTTCGTCCGCGATTCCACGAAGGTCGATTCGCTGCAGAAGAACGCGACGAAAGCCGATTCGGTGCGCGTCGACTCGATGCGCACGGCTGCCGCGGCTGTGCGCCGCTCCGCCGGCCCGTTTCTCCCGAAACCGGCGGCAGGACTCAACCGCGTATCCTGGGATCTCCGCGCGCAGGGCGTCGAGAGTTTCCCCGGCATGATCCTGTGGGGTGGCGGGACCGCCGGCCCCGCGCTGCCACCAGGCCGCTACACCGCGCGCCTCACGGCCGACTCGCGCACGCTGTCGACGCCGATCGTCATCGGTCGGAATCCCAGAGTGACCGCCAGCGACGCGGACCTCCGGGTACAGTACGCGTTCTCGAAGCGGGTACGCGATCGGGCGACGGAGGCCAATCGCGCCGTGATCGCGATTCGCCGCGCGAAGACGCAGCTCACCGACCGTTATGCGCGATCGAGCGACGCCGCACTCCACACCGCCGGTGACACACTCGTCACCCACGCCTCGGCGGTCGAGGAGCGGATCTATCAGGTCCGCAACCGCAGCGGCCAGGATCCACTCAACTTTCCGATCAAGGTCAACAATCGCCTGTCCACCCTGTTGTCGATGGCCGAACGGGGAGAGGGACGTCCGACGAACAACCTTCCCGAGATCTTCGACATTCTGTCACGCGAGCTTGCCGGGTACGAAGGCCAGCTCCGCCAAGTGTGGACGACCGATCTCGTACGGGTGAACGGCGAACTGGCACGCCTGAACCTACCGCCGGTCGATCCGCAATGCACGAGAGTCGAGGGGTGCGCAGCGAAGCCTTAGGAATCCACGACGCTGGAGACGGACGGCCGACCAGCCCAAACAATGGCACAAGGCAGTCATCGCAGATGACTGCCTTGTGCGTTTCGTCCGAAGACTGCGCCTGCCGTCTAGTAGAACTGCTGCAGCTGCATTCGCGACCCGCCAACCGGGAGCGCATAGAGCCGCACATAGTCGCCTGAGCGCAGATTGTTAAACCGGTCGAGATCCGCTCGACTCATCTGCGGCGGAAGCACGACCTGCACCCGACCATAGTTGCTGGCGTCGATGGTGAACCAACCGTTCGAGCGGTCGACCTGTGCCACGTTTCCTTGCAACGATCGCACGCTGCCATTCGCCGAACCAGAGCCCCGTACCGACTGATTGACCTGGATGTAATTCGTGTAGTAGGCGCCGTTGCCGTTGTCCTGAATGTTCGCCGTCACCTGGTCGCCGTTCTCGAGCGCGGTGATGGGATAGTTCTGATTGTTGTAGGCGACCTGGGTGTTGTTGTCGAAGGCCACCCAGAGAGTCTGTCCGTTGGACTGCTGAACGGCGATCTGACGGTTCCGGGTGTCGACGCCCTGCACATACCCGGACACCTGGTTGCCCTGGCCGCCGAGCACTCCGCCGAGGATGTTGCCAAGGCCGCCCGTGCTGGAGCAGGC
>DASXHF010000067.1:0-2098 GCA_036488775.1 Gemmatimonadaceae bacterium
TTGATGAATACCACGTCTGGCGTCCTGGCGTTCGCCATGAACGACGGCCACGTTCATAAGAAACATCTCACCGGTCCGGAGAAACATCTCAACGGCTCTCGCAGAATGCCAGAACGAGCCCGATGCGGGATGCCACGTGAAAAAAAACGCGTGACGATCCGTCACCTTGCCATTATCTTGGCAGCCTCAGGTGTCAGGCGACACATCGAGGTCCGACGCTGGGCTCTGTCCCGCCGCGCCGAACGCAGTCAACCGATCACGTCAATGCGCGTTCTTCGTCTGGCGTAGACGCGTCCAGCGCCCGCCCCGCTACGGCGCCACGTCCGTCAACGACGCGCCCCGCGAGCGATACGGCGCGAACCCCTTCCCCCAATCCACCGCGATGACCTCCACGCTGATCTTCGTCCCGTCCACGTGGACGACGACGTAGTGGAACGGGTTGGCGCCGGGCTCGATCGCCGGACGGACGAGATGCTCCACCGCCACCTTCTGCGCCGCGCCGGCCGCGATGTAGTCGTGCAGGTCCGGCTCGCCCGTGTAGCCGTACAACGGCGCGCCGCCACCGCCGGTCACGATCTCATCGATCCGATGCGCGCCGCTCGTGTCGGTGTAGCGCTCCACCCAGTGCTCGAACAGGTGCTCGTGGCCGGTCAGCAGCAGCCGCACGTGATGCGCCCGCACGAGCGGCATCCACTTCGTGCGGATCGACGCCGCCTGCCGCTCCACCCTCGCCCCGCCGTGCGGTCCGGACGAGAAGGGAGGATGATGAAAGAAGAGCGCGACGTTGACGTACCGCCGCCGGTCCAGCCCCTCGAGCTGCCCCTTCACCCACGCGAACTGCGTCTCGTCGTCGGGAATGGACGAGTCGAGCGCGACGAAGAACGTGTTGCCGTAGCCGAACGCATACGTCGGATAGCCGTTCAGCCGCCGCGGCGATCCTTCGGGCGGAATCAGCCTCGCATTCGCCGCGAAGTAGTTGCGCAGCCCGTCCACGCGTCGCGCGTCGGTGAGGTCGACGGCGTTGCCGACGTCGTGATTCCCCACCGCCAGGAAGTAGGGAACGTCTCCCTCCTGCGTCAGGCGATTGATCAGTGGGACATAGCTCACGGTGAGCTGCTTGGCGATGGCACCGTTCTGCACGGCGTCGCCGCTCTGCACCACGAACCGGATCGGATCCGTTGCGGCTGCCTGCTTGATCGTCGCCAGCATCGACTCCACGACGAGGCGATGCTCGGCCTGCAACGACTCGCCGTCGTGACGGCCACGCGTGTCGCCGTAGATGATGAAGGAGAACTTCGTCACGCCCGCCGTGGCGCCTTCCGGCGGCAGCGGCGTCTTGGGGGGAAGTGAGGCGACGGCGGTATCCGCTGTCGTAGCGCGGGCTGCGCTTTGCGCCGTTGCCGCAGAAGCCAGCACGCACACGCTCGCCATCGTGACGGCCAAACCAGCGAGTCGCGATTTCGATGTCATGCCCCGTTCCCCTCCGTTGGAGATGTCGATCTAGCGCCTGATCGGCAATTCTGGTCGGAAGGTAGCGATCGTGCGCGAGACCCGAGTCTCGCGCACGTCACGAATCACTGAGCTATTCGACGTACCAGTATCTCCCCGTCCACGCGAAGTTCGGCCACCCCAGCGGCGAGACCGCGACCGCAGCATGGAAGTGCTGGTATTTTCCGGTGCCCCCGGCGAATGCGCAGTTACCGTAGCCGGTGCCGAGGTTGACCGAGCAATGTCCGAATGCGGCATTGTTGCCCGGACCTGGCGGGTCGAGAATCACGTCGTTGTTCAGCATGCCATCGGCGCCGGCAGGCTGCAGGTAGGTAATGGTCGAGCCAACCTCGACCGCGGCGACGTTCGACTGCCAGATCGTGCAGGTCCCGCCGGCCTGCCCGACATAGCCGGTGCACTGCTTCTTCACGGAGAGGTCGCCACTCCGCGCCACCCCGGGATTCTCGGCCGAGGTGCGAGTGTCGGATCGCTGTGCCGAACGGACCGAACCGGTGGCGTCGCCGCCGTTACAGGCGGCAACCGTGAGAGCGAGCAGGGTGAGAGCCATCGGGTATCTCATGTCGTGCCTCCATCGAAGGGGACGCGCGCC
>DASXHF010000141.1:0-3419 GCA_036488775.1 Gemmatimonadaceae bacterium
CTGATCGTCGATCCGCTCGCGAACGACACACTCTACTCGCGCAACGCGAGCCGGCTCTTCATCCCGGCGTCCAACCAGAAGCTGGTCACGAGCTCCGTCATGCTCGAGCAGCTCGGCCCGGACTACCGCTACCGCACGACGTTCGGTGTTCGTGGAAGCGTCACGGGCGAGACGCTGGCGGGCGATCTCGCGGTGATCGGTCGCGGCGATCCGACGACGAGCGATCACATGAAGCACGACGCGATGCAGCCCTTGCACGACATCGCCGACTCGCTCCATCAGCGCGGCATCCGGCACATCACCGGGAACGTCGTCGCCGTGGGGAACGCCTTTCCGGGCCCCGTCGCCGGTTACGGCTGGCCGTGGGACGGTCTCGACGCGAGCTCGTACGCGGGCGTCGACGAGTTGCTGTTCAACGAAGGGCTGAGCACCGTCCGCGTGCGCGCTGGCGCGAGCGTCGGCGACTCGGCGCTCGTCGAGACGAAGCCCGCGCGTACCGTCCCGCGCATCCGCAACAGCGTCGTGACGATCGCGCCGCAAGTTGCCGCGGGTGGCGCCGAAGCACCGGCTGCCCCCGCGCGGGGTTGGGGGCGCGGGAGCGCCGGCACTCACCTGTCCGCCTATCACGATACCACGACCGGCGGGGTGGTGGTGGTCGTTCGCGGTGAGATCGCGCTCGGTGACAGCGCGGCGCTCGTCGTCACCCAGCACGATCCGGACGCCGCGTACGTCGCTGCGCTCACCGAAGCGCTGCGCGATCGCGGCATCAGCGTCGACGGTCAGCCGCCGCGCGCCGAGAGCGAGCGTGTCGACTCGATGTTCACGGTGGCATCGGTGCCGTTGCGCGAGATCCTGCCGATGATTCTCAAGCCGTCGCAGAATCAGATCGCCGAGGTTTTTCTGCGGACGGTCGGCCTCGAGCGCACGGGCGTGGGCACCGCGGACAGCGGCCGGCGCGTGATCGAGCGCCAGTTCGCCGACTGGAAGATTCCCGCCGACGGCTTCGTCGTGCGAGATGGGAGTGGGCTGTCGCGCAACGACTACCTCTCGCCGGAGGCGATCGTCGACATTCTCGAGGTGATGCGCCGGTCGCCGAACTTCGACGTCTTCTATCAGGCGCTTCCGATCGCCGGAGTGGACGGCACGATCGGCAGCCGGATGCGAGACACGCCCGCCCAGGGCAACCTCCACGCGAAGACGGGAACGCTGCCGCTGGTGCGCTCGTTGTCCGGATACGTGCACACCGCGGATGGCCGGCTGCTCGAGTTCAGCATCCTGTGCAACGCCTGGACGACGCCGCAGGCGTCGGTGGACCGGGTGGCCGATTCGATCGGCGTCACCCTGGCGTCGATGCGATTGCGATAGCGCGCCGCCTGTCATGCCCCGCCGCGTTCGATGTAAGTTGTCGGGATGAGCCGATCCCTCAGCAGCTTCACGACTACGACTTCGAGGTACGCGCGCTACGCCATGCTTGCGGTGACACTCGCCTGCCACGGTGCGACGCCGGCGCCCGCGCCGGCGCCGAGCCTATCCGCACAACAGGCCGCGGCGCGGCAGCGCGACGAGGACGAGCGGGTGCGAAACGACTGGGCAAATCTCGCGCGCTATCGCGAGGCCAACGCGAGGCTCGGCCCACCGGCAGCCGGCGAGAATCGCGTCGTGTTCTTCGGGAACTCGATCACCGAAGCGTGGGCGCCGCTGTTCCCGCAGATGTTCCCCGGCAAGCCGTACGTCGGGCGTGGCATCAGCGGGCAGACCACGCCGCAATTGCTCGTGCGCTTCCGGCAGGACGTCGTGGCGTTGAAGCCGAAGGTCGTCGTCATCCTCGCGGGGACGAACGACATCGCCGGCAACACCGGTCCGTCGTCGCTCGAGATGATCGAGGACAACCTCGCCTCGATGTCGGAGATCGCGCGGGCGAATGGTATCCGGGTCGTGCTGTCGTCGGTGCTGCCAGTGTACGACTATCCGTGGAAGCCGGGACTGCAGCCGGCACCGAAGATCATCGCGTTGAATGCGTGGATGAAGCGATACGCGGCGACGACCGGCGCGGTCTATCTCGATTATCACAGCGCGATGAAGGATTCGCGGGATGGGCTGCCGCCGGAGCTGGCGAAGGACGGCGTGCATCCGACGGAAGCCGGCTACCGGATCATGGCGAGGCTCGTCGAGCCGGCGATCGCGGAGGCGTTGCGGTAGCCGGCGAGATCGGACCGTACACCGCGTCGCGGAAGCCTTTGTGCAGCCCGACTCCGTCGAAGGGAAAGAGCTGCACGAACAGCACGGCGGTGATCTGATTCACCGGATCTACCCAGAACAGCGTGCTCGCCGCGCCGTCCCAGAAGAACTCACCCACGACGCCGTTGTTCTCGGCTACGCTCGCCGGGGGGCGGATGCGCACGGCGAAGTCGATGCCCCACCCCACCTGCCCCTTCGTCGGCAGCCACGCCCGCTCCGTCACGCTGTCGGAGAGCTGATTCGTCGCCATCAGGCGTACGGTCTCCGGACGCAGAATGCGGACGCCGTCCAGCGCACCGCCATTCACGAGCATGCGCGCGAAGCGCATGTAGTCGTCGAGCGTCGAGGTGAGGCCGGAGCTGCCAGGGGTGAGGGTCCAGTGATGGATGCTGGAGGCGAAGGCGACGCTATCGGGAGCGCGGGTGAGCACGCCGCCGGCGCTTCGCTGATACATCGCCGCGAGTCGAGGGCGGTCGCGTTCGGGGACGAAGTAGCGCGTATCGCGCATGCCGAGCGGATCGAGCACGTGCTCGCGCACGTATCGCTCGAACGGCACACCTGACAGTCGCTCGACGAGCAAAGCCTGCACGTCGACCGACGGACCGTACGCCCACCGTTCGCCCGGGTGAAACAGGAGCGGAACTTTGCCGAGCCGCTCGGCCATCTGCGTCAACGTGTTCGAGCGGTTCAACGGATCCGCGGCGGCGAACATCGGGCCCACGCCGGGGTCGTCGGCGCCGCCAGCGAAGCCGGAGGTGTGGCGGGTGAGGTCGCGGATGGTCACGGGACGATGCGGCGCGACGAGCAACGGCGCGCCGGTCGAGTCCGTCCCCGCATACACGCGCAGGTTCGCGAGCTCGGGGATGTATCTCGCAATCGGATCGTCGAGCTGGAACCTACCCTGCTCGTACAGCGTCATCAGCGCCACGCCGGTGATCGGTTTGGTCATCGAGAAGATCTGCACGAGGGCGTCGCGGCGCATCGGACGTCGCGCTTCGCGATCGGCCAGGCCGAAGGCGCCGAAGTAGCTCTCGTGCCCGCGCTCGTAGACGAGCGCCGACACACCCGACACCGCACCCGAGGCGACGAGACGAGTGAAGGTCGAGTCGATGCGAGCGCCGGCGCCGGCGTCGACGAGTTGCGGTGCGACCGCGGCGCCTTCCGCACGCGAAGGGCCGGCG
>DASXHF010000222.1:0-12747 GCA_036488775.1 Gemmatimonadaceae bacterium
GAGCCTCGCCGGTGACGAACCCGGACGCCACCGGCGGCTACTATCTCCAGGGTGAGCTGCTCGCATACCTGCTCGACGCGCTCGTGCGGGACTCGACGCACGACCGGCGCGGCCTGGATGACGTGATGCGGGCACTCTATATCGCGAGCGCCGACGGCGCCGGCTTCACGAGTCAAGGATTGGAGCGAACAATCGACTCCGTCTGTCGCTGCGCGCTCCACGACGTCTTCGATCGTCAGATACGCGGTTCCTCACCCATCGACGTGACACCGGCCCTGACGCGCGTCGGCCTGCGCGCTGTAGTGGACACGGTTCCGGCGGCCGACGCCAGCGGTGCCCTCCTCCCCGACCGCCGGCTCGGCGTGGATTTCAGTCAAACCGCGGGACCGCTGCGGCTCGTCGTCAACAATCCGGCGAGCGTCTGGAGCGTGAGCGGCCTGCAAACCGGCGATGTACTGCTGGCCATGCGCGGCTCGGCCGTGACGTCGTTCGCCGAGTACCGGCGCGTGCTGCAATCCGTCCGAATTGGCGACACGATCGCGGTCGACGTGCAGCGTGACGGCCAGCCGCTACACGTGACCGTCCGCGCGGCGGACTACATGACACCGCGCGTCCGACTCCTGGACCTCGACCGCGTTACCCCCGAGCAACGGACGCGCCGCGAGCGATGGCTCCGCGGATGGTGAGCGCTGCGCGTCCGGGTCGCCGCAGCGCAAACTAAAGCCCGTACTTCACGCCAAGGTACACCGTGCGACCGTAATACTCGCGCTGAATGGCGTAGTCGTGGCTGGGTGTCCCGGCGAAGAAACCGAACACCGCGTTGTTCAGGTTGAGCGCCTGCAGCTGGACTTGGATGTGGGAATCGACGTTCAACGAAGCCGACGCGTCTACCTGTGAGTGCGCGTAGTAGTAGGTGTCGCCGTTCGGAGTCGGAGAGCCGTCACCGTAGCTCGTAATGTTGGCGCCTTGATACTCCCAGGCGATACGAGCGCCGACCTTCCCGTAATCGTACGTGAGCGCGGCATTCGCGAGATTGGGCGACGTCCGCTGGAGCGGCGCCTGGCGTCCACTCGCCGGGTCGATCAGCCCCTGCGACTCGACGTGCGTCCAGTTGGCGTCGAAGCCGAGCCCGGCGAACGCGCCAGGAAGAAAGACGAGCCGCTGCGCCCACTCGGCCTCCACTCCCCAGAGGTGACCCGATCCGCCGTTTTCCGGACGAGTGCCAAGCTGGCCCTGAAATACCGTGACGGGCCCGCCGTAGGTGAACGTCTGGTTGAAGATGAAGTCGGAGATCTGCTTGTAGAACACTCCGCCGGACAACACGCCCACGGACGGATAGAAGTGCTCGAAGAGCAGATCGTAGTTCCACGCGTGCTGCGGCTTCAGGTCGGGATTACCCGTGGTGAGGTTGCTTGCGTCCGACTTCGACCCGCCGATCGTGCCGGTGAGGGAAGGAGCCAATGCCGCGTAATCCGGCCGCGCGATCCCACGCGTGACCGCGACCCGGACGTCGGTCGACTGGTCGAGCTTGTACTTCAACTGCGCGCTCGGAAAGAGGTCGGTATACGAGCGGTCGCCCGGCACTTCGGTGATCCCCAGCAGAGTGCCGCTGGTGTCGAACGATGCGGCATGGCCGATGTAGCTCGACCGCGTGTGCTCGACGCGAAGGCCGAGGTAGATCTCGAGCGCGCCGAGATCGGCGGTGTTGCTCGCGTACGCGGCGTAGATCCGCTCGCTGCCACTCAAGGTGCCGAGCGCATTTCCCACGGTGTTGGTGCGGTCGATGAACGACGACGCCATCGCGTCCTCCCGCGCATGCGCCGCCGCCGCATCCGCCATTGGGCCGATGGCGAACGCGTTCGACGCCGAGTGGTAGTAGTTCGGATCGGCGAAGTCACCGAGCACGCTGCCGAGCGAGTACGGCGAAGGAATGTCCCATGAGCCGCCCTTCGTGGCGTGGTCCTTGTGCTCGTCTCGGATCTTGCCGCCGAAGTTGAACGATCCGCTCCAGGCATCTGCGCCCGCTTGCCACGGGGCGCCGAAGTCGAGCGCCGCTCCGGCATCCCGACCCGTCGTGCGGCGGTCGATCGTGAAGATGTATGACTCGGCGAAGTTCGCGGGCGTCGCCGCCGCCGCGGCCATGGCGGGCGTGACGTACTGATACGTCGGGATCTTCGTGTTCGAGGCGTCGTAGGCGATCGTCAACCCCTGTGCGCCGATGTACCCGAACGGGTGGAAGCGATAGTCCGTGAGGTCGGACGTCGTCCCGGCCATGTTGAGGGTGAGCTTGGCGGAGACGCCGCTCATCTCGGTGCGCCCCGTGAGCGTGCCGCCGTACAACTGCTCGATCGGCGTCCGCTCGAACACCATGCGCGTCACACCGACACCGGTCCCGAAGCCGCGCGTGCCCGCGGCGGCCGAATCGCTCCCCGGGTCGAACGCGATGTCGTTGTTGTAGGTGGTGCCGCGATTCTCGAAACGACTGTACAGTCCCTTCAGCGTGATCGACGAGCCGTTGTCGAACCGGTAGTCGACGTCACCCCCCAGCCCATATCGGTTGCGCCGATATGTATAGTCCCGCTGCGACCACTCGATGGGAATGGCGCGGCCTGCACCGTCGACCGCCCACGCCGGCTCGAGATCGTTGATCGTTCGGTTCGTCCGGTCGGCCGAGCCGCCGAGCAGCAACCCGAGCTTTTGTCCCTCACCGAACCGGCCGCCGTATGCGAAGCCGCCCTGGTACTGGTTGCGGTTGAGCAGCGTGATCGCTCCGTACTGGGCGGAGATGTAGCCCGACGGATGTCCCTCCGGCGTCTTCGTCACGAGGTTGACCGAGCCGCCAATCGCGTCGGCGTCCATGTCTGCCGTGAGTGTCTTGCTCACCTCGATCGCGGCGAGCATGTCGGACGGCACGTCGTCGAGCTTCGGGACGCGGCTCCCGCGCTCGGTTCCCGGCACGTGCGCACCGTCGATCGTGACGTTCGACAGACGCGGCTCGGTGCCGCGCACCTGCACGAACTTGCCTTCACCTTCGTCGCGCTCCGTCGTCACGCCCGGCATGCGCCCGGCCGCCTCGGCCGCGTTCACGTTGGGCAGGGCGCGAATGTCGTCACCGGCCAGCACATTGACGACGTTGGGTGCGTCCGCCCGTCGTGCGAGAGCCGACGCTTCCGTCTCACCGAGACGCTGCGCCGTGACGACGGTCGTGCCCAGCAGCATCGGCGATGGGCGCAGGCGAAAATCGAGCGTCGTCACCCCCGCGTCGGTCACTACGGCGCGCGCCGAATCCGGACTGAACGCGAGCCGCGTCACGCGAACGACATAGCTCCCCGACGGAACGCGCAACACCTGATAGCGGCCCGACGAGTCGACGAGGGCGCCGAGTCGCGTCCCTTCGAGATGCACCGCGGCGCCGGCGGAGGGCCGGCCGTCCATGTCCGTGACCCGGCCGCGAATGGTTCCCTGCGCGGTGGAGATCGCCGGAGCGAGCGAAAGAAGAATGAGCAACGGGAGAGGTCGCATGACGGGAGGGGTGGGGACGAACAGTCGATGCGCGACGCGCGCGGCGGTCCGCGCGAGCGTGTGGAGGCGGCGAACTTAGAACCGACTCTCCTCGCTCGCCAGGAGCGACACGAGCCGTCGCGCCGTTGTCATCTGGCTGACAGCTTCGTGCCAACATCGCACCGCGACGGGAAACGCGCCGACACGCTCGCTATCATTCACTCACACAACACTCGCCGAGGATCCGATGTTCGTTCGTCAGACCGCACACGTCGCACGCTCGCTCGCCGCGCTCTCGTTCGTGCTCTCGTCCACTGCGGCCGCGCAGACCGCCAAGCCGGCCAGCGAATATCGCGTCGCGCGGCAGCAAGTGATCGGTGGAGAAGGTGGCTGGGACTATCTCACCGTCGACACGGCGGGACATAGGCTCTTCGTCACGCGCAGCAACCGCGTGACGGCGATCGACCTCGCGTCCGGCAAGGTCCTCGGCGAGCTGCCGGGTCTCAATCGCGGCCACGGCGTCGCGTTCGACTACAAGAACGGCCGCGGCTTCGCGACGTCCGGCGGTGACAGCACCGTCATCATGTTCGATCTGAAGACGCTCAAAGAGCTGGGGCGCACGACGGCGGCAGAAGACGCCGACGCGGTGTTGTACGACCCCGCGTCGAATCGCGTCTTCACCTTCAACGGTGACGCCGGCTCCGCGACGGTGATCGATCCGAGCACCGGCAAGCGCACGACGAACATCGACCTCGGAGGAAAGCCGGAGTACGGGGTGACCGACGGACACGGGCGACTCTACGTCAACATCAACGACAAGAGCGAAGTCGCGGAGCTCGATCCGCGCGCGATGAAGGTGATCCGCCGCTGGTCCATCAAGCCGTGTGAAGACCCGAGCGGACTCGCGATCGACCGCGCGCACGGACGCCTGTTCAGTGTATGCGGGAACAAGACGATGGCGATCTCCGACATCGCCCGCGGGCGCGTCGTCGCGACCGTCCCGATCGGCGCCGGCGTCGATGCGGCCGCATTCGATCCGGCCACCGGTGACGTCTTCGCGTCGAACGGCGAGGGGACGATGACCGTGGTGCACGAGGATTCGCCGAGCGCGTTCCACGTCGTGCAGACGATTCCCACGATGACGGGCGCCCGCACGATCGCCCTCGATCCGACGACCCACCGGGTGTACACGCTCGGCGCGAAGTTCGGCCCTCAGCCGGCTGCCGCGACGAAGGAAAATCCGCGCCGCCGCCCGCCGATGATCCCGGGTTCGGCCACGGTCGTCGTGATCGAGCGTTGAGCTAGTAGTCCAGCACCATCCGCCCGTACTGATCGACCTCGTAGCATACCTTCGCCCCAGCCCCGGGCGTGCCGAGCACTCGGCCGCGCGAGCCGGGGCGGAGGATCACCCCGTCAGCCGGCGGCGTGTAGAACACCGTCCGCGGCTGGCCGTCGGGTGTCTCCGCCGCGGCCATCGCCGCGCATGCCGGCACCGTGCGCCGGTCGCTGTTGCCGAAGTCCACGGCCATCGCGCCGCCATCGGTCACGACGTATGGCGAGCCGCGGAGATCCGGAACGCTCGCCGGCCCGACCGGCGCGGTCGATGACGGCTCCGGCGCGAAGTACGCCGCGAGCGGCACGCCGTTGACGTCGGTCACTCCGCCATACTGCGGATAGTACGGCGCATAGGCGTACGGCGACGGATAATAGTAGGCTCCGTTGGACATGGAGCTGCGTTGCCCGCGCCGGTTGTGCTGGAATGGCTGAATGCCATACCATCTGGGATCGACCATCACCGTCGCACCGGGATATGGTGTCGTGAGCGGCGATGGCGCGGGCGACGGCGGCGGCGATGCCGCTCGACCAACCTGCGGGTGCGGCCGCTGCGCCAGGACAGCGGAAGCACCGGTGATCCCATACGTTCCGGCGACGACGAGCGCGACGTGAAGCGTGCGAGCTCTGCTGCCCATTGCTGCCTCCTGATCCGGTCTACTGCGCTACGACCACTTTCAGGGAAACACCTACTACCCTGCGGACTCGGCCGTGATCCGTGCGGTCACGGCCGGCTCGACGAGATCGCCCAGGTAATGCTCCGCCAAATCAGTGCCGGATGGCGTAGAACCACGAGGCGATCACCGGGCCGCGGGGACCGCGTCCCGGTGCCGGTGCGGGCGCGCCCGCCGGGGCGGCCGGCGGCGGTCCGAACTCCGGCTGGAACAGGTACGCGACGTGGCTGACCGGATCGATAGCGATCGTCTTGGCGCCGCGCATCGTCGGAACCGTCGCCACCACGGTGTAGGCGTTCGGCGAGTCCTGATGCACGACGGTCACGTTCCCGTCGCGTCCGGCCGGGATGTAGATCAGCTTCTGCGCCGGATCCCAGGCCAGCGCATCCACGCCGTCGCCGTTCGCGATCGTCGCGACCACCTTGCCGGTGGTCCCGTCGACTACGACGGACGTCTTGCCACAGCCGGCGAAGATCCGATCGGAGCTGCGATCGTACGCGATCCCCGTGGGACCTTCGCACGGTGCGACCGGCCACGACGCGAGCACCTTCATCGACCTCGCATCGAGCACCTGGATCGTGTTCTTGCTTTCGTTGTTCACGAAGATGCGCCCCTTCCCGTCGCTCGCCGCGCCTTCGGGCGCGTTGTCCTCGAGCTCGGCCGTGCCGACGATGTCGCCGGTGTTCGGATCGAGCGCCACCGCGGTACCGATCGGACGGCTGTGATTCGTGAGGATGACACGGTCGTCGGCCTCGTCGTACATGATGCCGTCCAGCCCGCCCATCGGGACCTTCACCTTCTTGATCGGCGCCAGCGTCTTGAGATCGAACACCGTCACCGTCGAGTCGCCACCGTTCGTCGTGAAGCCGTGGTTCGACTTGGCCACCAGCGCGATGCCGTGCGTACGCGGCGTGTCGCCGATGTCGCCGATCACCTTGCCCGTCGCGCCGTCCACCACCATGACGTGCGTGGCGCGCGACACGAACACCCGTCCGGTCCCCGACTCGGCCGTCAGATAATCCGTTCCGCCGTCGCCGCCGATGTTGTATTTGGCGACGGTGAACGTCTGCGCCGGTGCGATGCGCGGTGACACCGCGAGCGCCACGGCCAGGAAGGCGGGAAGGCTGCGGACGAATTTGGGCATGACGATCCTCTGGGAGGGCGGAGGGTCTACGATGGGGCGGTGGCGGTACGCCCACAAGGCTGTGGGCCCGACCAGTCTACGCCCCGATCCTGACAGGAAGATGACAAACGGGCGTGGAGACCCGTCCGTTACATCAACCGCTTCAATGTCTCTATTACGCGGTCGATCTGCGCGGTGCTGTGACGGGCGTTGATCATGAACCGCAGGCGCGCCTGTCCGACGCGGACCGCCGGAAACATCACGGCGTCCACGTGAATCCCCGCCTCCCGCAACGCCCCGACGAGCGCGGCGCACGCCCGCTCGTCACCCACCCCGAGCGGCACGATGGCCGTCGTCTTCGCCGTGATCGGCAGGCCGTTCGCCTCCATCTGCGCCACGAAATAGCGCTGGTTCTCCCAGAGCTGGATCCGCCGCTCCGGCTCCTGGGCGATGATGTCCAGCGCCGTCAGGACGCCGACCGCCTGATCCGGCGGCAAGGTGGAGGTGAAGCCGTATGCCGAGCATCCGATACGCAGCACCCGGGCGATGCCGGCTTCCGTCGCCACGAATCCCCCGATGCAGCCGTACGCCTTGCTCAACGTCCCCATGTGCATGATGCGAGGGCTCTCGATGCCGAAATGCTCCGCCGTTCCCGCACCGGTGGCCCCCAGCACCCCCGTGCCGTGCGCGTCGTCGACATAGATCACCGCGTCATGCCGCTCCGCGAGCGCGACCATCTCGGGCAGAGGGGCGATGTCACCATGTTGGCTGAACACGCCATCGGTGACGATGACTTTGACGTTCGCCGTCGACGACGCGAGCTTGCGCTCGAGGTCGTTCATGTCCAGGTGAGCGAACGTGATCGACGGGGCGCCGGACGCGCGGATTCCCTCCCGGATGCTCAGGTGGTTGAAATCGTCCGTGAAGAACGCGTGCGACCAGCTCTTTCGTGAGCGGTAGCCGTAGATGCGCGCGAGCTGCCCGCTGCGCACCAGCGACGGCAGCACCCCGAGGTTGGTGAGATACCCGGTCGCGAAGATCAGCGCGGCGTCTTTGTGCTTGAGTCGCGCGAGCCGCGCCTCCAGCTCCTCGTAGATGTCGAGGTTGCCGCCGAGCAGCCGCGATTCGCAGTTGCCGACGCCGTATCGCTCGAGCGCCTCGCGCGCCCGCGCCTTCATCCGCGGGTCGGTCGCCAGCGCCAGGTAGTTATTGGTGCTGAAGGAGACGTATTCCCGGCCGTTGTACGTAAAGCACGGATCGGGAAGGGTCGATGGGGTGAGTACCTCGTGTCCGGTGTCCTGCTGGTCGAGCCACGATCCAAGTTCTCTGAGGTCCTGCATCTTCGATTCGCTGAGGTCGACGAACGCTATCGACGACGCAATCTGAGTCGTCCGCGCGGAAATTCCGGCGCTATTCCACAAAGTTTTCGCAAAATTTCCGCACGCACGTCTTCCTTGAGGACGGCGAGCCCAGGTGAAGTGTACCAGCCAGTCCTGTCACCACGGTGACAGGCCGGTGACGGAGGATAGGCGGTGTGGGTTGGGCGGCGTGCGATGGGTCACCTCCACCGACAACGCCCACCATGTCCACCTCGCTCAAGAACCGCCGCTTCGTCGCTGCCGCAGCACTCGCGTCGTCGATCGCGTGCGCCGCTGCCACCGGCCCCCACGATGGCGGCAGCCAGGCACCCGCCCTCGACGCTCTGCCGCGCTCCCTCACCGGCGCCGAACGCTCGACGATCACGGCCGCGAACGAGTTCTCGCTGTCGCTCTTCCGGACGGTAAGCGCGGCCCAGAAGGATTCCAACGTCTTCATGTCTCCATTGAGCGCCTCCATGGCCCTTGGCATGGCCACCAACGGCGCGTCGGGCGCGACGTTCGATCAAATGCGGGCGGCGCTGTCACTGGGCGGCGTGTCGCCGGCCGACATCGACGCGGGCTACAAGGGATTGATCGCGCTGCTGCGCGGCCTCGACCCCGCCGTGCAGCTCGGCGTCGCCAACTCGGTCTGGTATCGGAACGACTTTCCCATCCAGCAGTCGTTTCTCGATGTGGTCACCTCGTCGTTCGACGCACGCGCGAGCGCGCTCGACTTCGGCAACCCGGCGTCGGCCGGCACGATCAACGGTTGGGTGAACGACGCCACCGGGGGGCGGATCCCGTCGATCATCGATAGGATCCGCCAGCAAGACGTCATGTTCCTCATCAACGCCATCTATTTCAAAGGAAGCTGGCGCGACCGCTTCGACGCCGCGCAGACGCGCGATGCGTCCTTCCACGGTGTGACGGGCGATCGACCGATGCGACTCATGCAGCGCTCGGGAAACGTTCGCTACTTCGCGACGGGAGATCTCCAGGCCGCGGATCTTCCTTATGGCAACGGCGCGTTCAACATGACGGTGCTCCTCCCACGCGAAGGCCTCGGCGTCGAAGCGCTCGCCGTGTCACTTCAAACGAGCCAGTCCCTGTTCTCGACCGATCAGTTCCGGGAGATGGACGTCGACTTCGCCATGCCGCGCTTCGAGCTCCAATGGGAGCGCTCGCTCAACGGCGATCTGAAGACGCTCGGGATGCGCGACGCATTCGACGCTGGAGCGGCGGACTTTACCCGCATGTCACCCCGCGGCCGGGAGCTCTACCTCACGGTGGTGAAGCAGAAGACGTTCGTGGAGGTGAACGAGGAAGGAACGGAGGCGGCAGCGGTCACGAGCGTCGGCGTCGGCGTGACGTCGCTCCCGACTCGACCGACGATGCGGGTCGACCGCCCGTTCATCTTCATCATCCGGGAGCGGCTGTCCGGGACGATCCTGTTCATGGGAAAGATCGTGACGCTTCCTGAGCGGGCACACTAGCGCGACGCATCTTCGCCTTGACCGGGAGTCGCGCCACGGGTAATTCCAGGGAGACCCATCGCTCGTTTCCCGGACTCCCGCTCTCGTGTCAGCGATCCTCTCTCCCAGCGACGCGCCGCCAGCGACCGTGCTGCGTCACGGCACGTTGGAGAACTTCGTCGGCGGCGCATGGCAGGCCGCAGACGCTCCGCTGATGGACGTCCACGATCCGTCCACCGGCGCGGTCATCGCGCGCGTCCCCCTGTCCGCCGCCGCCGTGGTCGACGCCGCCGTCCGTTCCGCAACGGCGGCGCTCCCGCGCTGGGCCGCGACGCCGATCAAAGAGCGAGTCCAGGTGCTCTTCCGCTACCGCACCCTGCTCGAACGGCACCTCGACGAGCTCACCGCGCTCATCACCGAGGAGCACGGCAAGGTCGAGTCGGAGGCGCGCGCCGAGATTCTCAAGGCGATCGAGCTCACCGAGTTCGCCTGCGCGCTGCCGCAGCTCGTCACGGGCGAGATCCTCGAGGTCAGCAAAGGGGTCGAATGTCGCACCGAGCGGTACCCGGTCGGCGTGGTCGCGTCGATCGTGCCGTTCAACTTTCCGAGCATGGTGCCGCACTGGACGATCCCCAACGCGATCGCCCTCGGGAACTGCATGATCCTCAAGCCGTCGGAGCTCGTGCCCGTGAGCGCGACTCGCATCGCTCGGCTGCTCACCGAGGCCGGACTTCCGGCCGGCGTGTTCAACGTCGTCCACGGCTCGCGCGAGGCGGCCGAGGCGATCTGCGATCATCCGGGGATATCCGCCGTCACCTTCGTCGGGTCCACGCGCGTCGCGAAAGAGGTCTATCGCCGCGGCACCGCCAACCTCAAGCGCGTGCTGGCCCTCGGGGGCGCCAAGAATCACCTCATCGTGATGCCCGACGCCGAGCCGCGGATGACGGCGGAGAACGTCGCCGCATCGATGTCCGGCTGCTCCGGCCAGCGTTGCATGGCGGCGAGCGTCATGGTCGCCGTGGAGGGGACGAACGACATCGTCGCCCGCGTCGTCGAGCAGGCTCGCAAGCTCGTTCCCGGCCGCGACCTCGGACCGGTCATCTCCCGCGAAGCCAAGCTGCGCATCGAGCGGCACATCACCGAAGCGGAACAGGCAGGGGCGCGCGTGCTGCTCGACGGGCGCGGCGTCAGCGTTCCCGGTCGCGAGCAGGGATTCTACGTCGGCGCTACCGTGATCGATGGAGTCACCCCGGACATGCGCATCGCGCAGGAGGAGGTGTTCGGTCCGGTGCTCGCCATCGTGCGCGCGCCAACGCTGGACCGCGCGCTCGAGATCGAGGCCGCCTCTCCCTTCGGCAACGCGGCGGCGGTGTTCACCGAGCGCGGCGCCACGGCGCGCTACGTCGCCGAGCGTGCCACGGCCGGCATGATCGGCGTCAACGTCGGCGTCCCCGTGCCCCGCGAGCCGTTCGGCTTCGGCGGCTGGGGCGACTCGGCGTTCGGCGTCGGCGACATCACCGGTCGCGGCTCGATCGAGTTCTGGACGCGCACCAAGAAGACGACCACGAAGTGGAACCGTGAAGCCGGCACCAACTGGATGTCCTGAGCACCGACCGATGACGACAACGACGACGATCTCCCTCGACGAGCAATGGATGCCCTTCACCGCGAACCGCGCCTTCAAGCGCGCGCCGCGACTCCTCGTCCGAGCCAAGGGGATGTACTACACCTCCGACGACGGCCGCGAGATCCTCGACGGCACCGCCGGTCTCTGGTGCGTCAACGCAGGGCATTGTCGGGAGGGGATAGCTCGCGCCATCGCCGAGCAGGCGGCGGAGATGGACTACGCGCCTCCGTTCCAGATGGGCCACCCGCTCGCTTTCCAGCTCGCCGAGCGGCTCGCCACGATCCTGCCGCGTGGATTGGACCGGGTGTTCTTCACCAACTCCGGCTCGGAGGCCGTCGACACCGCGCTCAAGATGGCGCTCGCGTATCACCGCGCGCGCGGCGAGTCGCAACGCGTGCGCTTCGTCGGCCGGTTGCGAGGATATCACGGAGTGGGATTCGGCGGGATCTCGGTGGGCGGGATCGAGAGCAACAAGGTCGCATTCGCGGCGCAGCTCATCCCGCAGGTGGACCATCTGCCGCACACCCACGACCTCGCGCGCAACGCGTTCTCGCGCCGGCAGCCAGCGCACGGCGCCGAGCTCGCGGACGTGCTTGAGACATTGGTCGCGCAGCGCGGCGCGGAGACGATCGCCGCGGTGATCGTCGAGCCGGTGGCTGGATCGACGGGCGTGCTCGTTCCGCCGCGCGGCTATCTCGAGCGGCTGCGCGCCATCTGCGACGCGCACGGCATCCTGCTCATCTTCGACGAGGTGATCACGGGCTTCGGCCGGCTGGGCGCATCGTTCGCGGCCGAACGGTTCGGTGTGACGCCGGACGTGATGACCGTGGCGAAGGGCCTGACGAACGGCGCCGTCCCGATGGGCGCCGTGTTCGCGCGGCGCGAGATCTACGATGCGGTGGTCGACGCGGCGGCCGGCGGGGTGGAGTTCTTTCACGGATACACGTATTCGGGTCACCCGCTCGCGTGCGCGGCCGCCCTGGCGACACTGGACATCTACGACCATGAGAACCTCTTCGCGCGCGCGGCATCGCTCGAGCAGCACTGGGAGGATGCCGCCCATCGGCTGCGTGGTGTGAAGCACGTGATCGACGTGCGAAACATCGGGCTCGTAGCGGGGATCGAGCTGGAGCCGAGGGCTGGTGCGCCCGGTGCGCGGGGGTACGAGACGTTCGTGAAGTGCTTCGAGAACGGACTGTTGATTCGTGTGACGGGTGACGTCATCGCCCTCTCGCCGCCACTCATCGTCGAGAAGGAGCAGATCGGTCGGATGTTCGAGATGATCGGCGGGGTGTTGGCGGGGGTCGAGTAGAGGGTCTCGCGGACACGGATCAACACGGAACGGAATGCACGGAAACGACTGAAACGACGGAACGGGCGGATGAGGGCACACCCGGATCGTCCAGGCGCCACTCCCGCATCCCGTCGACCACAAAGAAGGCTTTGGAGTTGTAGGGCCGGTCTTGGTGCGCGGTGTCCAGCTCCTACGAGGGACAGATCCGCTCGTTCCGTCGTTTCAGTCGTTTCCGCGTATTCGGTTCAGCCGTTCGGCTGCGTGGCCATTCAGGACACGCCATGCCGACCAACACGCGCCACCTCCCGACATGCAATCGAGCATTCGTGTCCTCGCGGCGATCCTTCTTCTTGCCACGCCGGCCCT
>DASXHF010000235.1:0-9265 GCA_036488775.1 Gemmatimonadaceae bacterium
CCCGCACGCGACTTGCTTTGCATCTCGGGCATGGCGACCTCGACGCGACGCGCCCTCACGATCCCGGATGATGAGTCCAACGTCGAGCTCACCATCCGAGGCAAAGGGGTAAAGCTCACCAACCTCGACAAGCTGTTCTGGGCCAAGGAGCGCATCACCAAGCGCACCCTGTTGCAGTACTATGCCGACGTCGCGCCCTGGCTGCTGCCGCATCTGCGCGACCGGGCGATGGTGATGAAGCGCTATCCCAATGGCGCAACCGGAAAGTGCTTCTTCATGAAGCGCGTCCCCGAGCCGCACCCCAACTGGTTGCACACCTGCTCCATCGAGCACGACTCGGGGAACGTCATCGACTTCCCCCTTGTGCAGGATCTCGCGTCGCTGCTGTGGGTGGTCAACCTCGGGTGCATCGACCTCAACCAGTGGTATGCGCGCTGCGACGACGTCGATCGTCCCGATTACCTGCACTTCGACCTCGATCCGGTCAAGCAGGGCGGCGTGACGTTCCGGAAGGTGCTCGACGCGGGGCTCGTGGTGCGCGACGCGCTCGAGACGCTCGGCATGAAGCCACTCATCAAGACGACCGGTTCGGCGGGCGCACACGTGTACGTGCCCATTCTACGAGGACCGACGCAGAAGCAGGTGTGGACGTTCGCGAAAGCGCTCGCCCAGGCGCTGGCCGCGAAGCATCCCAAGCTGCTCACCGCGGAATATCGGATCGCCCGGCGGCCGGCGGGGCGTGTGCTGGTGGACTACAACCAGAATGCGTGGGGACGGACGCTGGCATCGATCTATTCGCCCCGACCGAGGCCGAGGGCGTCGGTGTCGACGCCGCTCACCTGGCGGGAGGTGGAAGAGGGCGTCGCGATCGGCGACTTCCGCATCGACAACGTGCCGGCACGACTGCGCAGGATCGGCGACCTGTGGAAGCCACTGCTCGCAAAGAGTGGACGCTTCGATTTGGAGCGCGTGCTGTGACGCTGCCTATTCCTCGGACGTACGAACCGATGGAAGCCCGGCTCGTCGATGAGCTGCCGACCGGGAGCGAATGGCAGTACGAGCCCAAATGGGACGGCTTTCGCTGCCTGGCGTTCCGCGATGGAGATCGCATCGATCTCATGTCGAAGGCGGGGAAGCCGCTGGCGAGATACTTCCCGGATCTGATCGAGACCTTGAAAGGGATGAAGGGCAGTCGCTTCGTGCTCGACGGTGAGATCGTCATCCCACACGACGGCTCACTGTCGTTCGACGAGCTGTTGCTCCGGATTCATCCGGCGAAGTCGCGTGTCGACCTTCTCTCCCGTGAGAGTCCGGCGACGCTGATCGTGTTCGATCTGCTGGTCGATGCGAAGGGCAAGTCGCTCGTGAAACACACGCTCGCCGAGCGGCGCGCAGCACTCGAGTCGTTCCATGCGGCGAACGTCGCGAAGACGCTGCGCGTCAAGCTCTCGCCGGCGACGACGAAGATGGTGACGGTGAAGAAGTGGTTCCGTTCCGTGGGCGGTGGCCTCGACGGTGTGATCGCCAAGCGGCTCGACCTCCCGTACCTCACCGGAACGCGCGACGGGATGCAGAAGATGAAGAACATGCGCACCGCGGAGTGCGTCGTCGGCGGATTCCGGTACGCGTCGAAAGGGAAGGTCATCGGATCGTTACTCCTCGGCCTCTATGACGAGGGCGGCCTGCTGCACCATGTCGGCTTCACGTCGAACATTCCGAACGCGGAAAAGCCCGCGGTGACGGCGAGGGTAGAGAAGTTGATCCAGCCGCCCGGGTTCACCGGCCAGGCGCCCGGTGGGCCGAGCCGGTGGAGCACCGAACGGTCGAGCGAGTGGGAGCCGCTGGCGCCGAAGCTCGTCGTCGAGGTGCAGTACGATCATTTCTCCGGCGGACGGTTTCGTCACGGGACGTCCTTCCTGCGCTGGCGCCCGGACAAGCCGCCGCGGAAATGCACGATCGATCAGGTCGAGCAGGAGGGGAAATCGGCGATCGCGTTGTTGGGGAAAGGCCGATGACCGACACGCGTCCTTTGCACTCCGTGTATGACGTCGTGGGTGGTCTGCGCATGCATGGCTTGGTGTCGGGTCGGCAGGTGGCGCCGAGGGTTGTACATCCGCCACTCGTGTTCGTGCACGGGTTGGGGGTGTCGCTGCGGTACATGGAGCCGACGATGGCGCGGCTTGCCGGTGAGTTCGACGTTAGCGGGATCGACTTGCCAGGCTTCGGCCGGAGCGACACGCCAAGTGGAGTGCTCGGCATGCCCGAGCTCGCGGCGGCAGTGGCGGACTGGCTGGATGCACGGCGCATCGGGCCGGCGATCCTCGTCGGCAACTCGTTCGGATGTCAGGTGATCGTAGAGCTCGTGTCGCGACAGCCGCGACGGGCGCTTGGCCTGGTGCTCAACGCACCAACGATCGACCCGGCGCATCGGAGCATGATGACGATGCTCATGCGCGTGGCGCGGGACGTTCCCAACGAGCCGGTCCGACTCGTGCCCGTCGTGGCGCGGGATTATCTCCGTGCCGGGCCTCGCCGGATCTTGACCACGCTCGGCTATGCGATCGCCGACCGGATCGAGGAGAAGCTGCCCTCGATCGTTGCGCCGACGCTCGTGGTGTGCGGAGCGCACGATCCGGTGGTGACGGTCGAGTGGGCGAGCGAGGTGGCGCGGCTGGTCGGGATCGAGCAGCCTGGCGCCTCGGGGGCGATGATGCAATGCGTCGGCGGCGCCGCGCATGCGTTGCCGTTCGACGACCCGGAGGCGTTCGCGCGGATCATCCGGAACTTCGCCGAGCACGTGTCGCAGGTTGGGAGGGGAGTGCCGTTGGGGGCGGCTGGCCGCTAACGTCAGCGGGTGCAAGACCTGACCACCCGGATCACTCGACCCTCGGCCGATCATCTCTCGGGGCAGCGGCGCCTCCGGTCCATCCTCGGCGGCTCGGTCGGTAATCTCGTCGAGTGGTACGACTGGTACGTCTACTCCGCGTTCGCGCTGTACTTCGCGAAGGTGTTCTTTCCCGCGGGGAGTCAGACCGCGCAGCTCCTGAATGCCGCGGCCGTGTTCGCGGTGGGATTCCTCATGCGGCCGGTGGGCGGGTGGCTCATGGGGAAATACGCCGACCGGCACGGCCGCCGCGCTGCGTTGAGCCTCTCGGTGCTGCTGATGTGCGTCGGATCGCTGCTCATCGCAGTGACACCAGGCTATCGGGCGATCGGGGTCGTAGCGCCGACGCTGCTGGTGTTCGCGCGTCTTCTGCAGGGGCTGAGCGTTGGCGGCGAGTACGGTGCGAGTGCGACGTATCTGAGCGAGATGGCGGGCCGCCGGCATCGTGGATTCTGGTCGAGCTTTCAATACGTGACGTTGGTCGGCGGTCAGCTCGTCGCACTGGGCGTGTTGCTCGTGTTGCAGCGCACCCTTCCGGCAGCGGATCTCGACGCATGGGGGTGGCGGATTCCGTTCGCGATCGGCGCGGCACTCGCCATCGTGGCCCTGTGGGTGCGTCGAGGGTTGGATGAGACTCGCGCCTTCGAGTCGGTGCGAGGCGAACGGCGACGGGCGACCGTTCGCGAGCTGCTGCGGTATCCGCGTCAGGTCCTCACCGTGGTCGGGCTGACGGCGGGTGGAACGGTGGCGTTCTACACGTTCACTACGTACGCACAGAAGTTTCTCGTCAACACGTCCGGGTTCACCAGGACGCAGGCGTCGCAGCTTTCGGCGCTGACGCTGCTGGTGTTCGCGCTGTTGCAACCGCTCGTCGGTTCCGTGTCCGATCGAGTGGGACGGCGGCCGGTGCTGATCTCGTTCGGTGTGCTCGGGACGCTGTGCACGGTGCCTCTGCTCACCGCCCTTGCCGCGGCACGTAGCGAAGCGGCGGCATTCGTGTTGTTGATGGCGGCGTTGGTGATCGTGAGTGGGTACACGTCGATCAACGCCGTAGTGAAGGCCGAGCTCTTTCCGGCGGAGATCAGAGCGCTCGGCGTCGCACTGCCGTATGCCGTCGCCGTGTCGGTGTTCGGAGGGACGGCTGAGTATCTCGCCCTCTGGGCAAAGAGCATCGGACACGAGCGGTGGTTTTACTGGTATGTGACGGCGTGCATTGTCGGTTCGCTGGTCGTCTATGTCGCGATGCCTGAGACACGTACGAGCCCGGTAATGGTCGACGATTAGAGCGCGGCCTCCGTTGCGTTGGATCGGACGACACGGCAGACTCGATTGGGCCGGCCTTATCGGAGAATGCCCATGCCACTCCTACGCGACGCCTGTCGTCTCTCGCTCTCGATGCTCGCTGTGTGCGCCGCCTGTTCGCGAACACAGCCGACGGCCGAGCCGGCGCCGACCTCTGCGCCGATGCAGACATCGGCGCCCGTGGCGACTGCGCCAAGCGTGCGAGGTGATACATCGCGGTCGCAGTCGGTGCGCGAGTATTACGGGGCGTACTCTCGCGGATGGGAAACGAGTTGGTTCGAGCCGTGCGACGCGCCGATCGACGACAAGCTGTGGTGGGTGACGTTGACCGACGGTGCGCTGCGTCAGCGGGACAGTCTGCTCAAGGCGTTGAAGACACGCCCGACTGGCGCGCTGGCGGTGCGGTGGCGCGGAACACTCAGTGAGCGGATGCCGGCCGGGATGATGGGGCGAGGGACGCGGTATCTGCTCGTGACCGAGATCGTGGATCTCAGGGCGTCACCGGGCGAGGGAGCGTGCGGAGCCGCGACCCGGACGTCGTCGCTCGGAAGAGCGGGGCTCCGCAACGTACCATCGTTCAGCTTCGCCAACGGGACGTCAGTCGCTGTCACCATCACCGCTATCGCGACGCACGCCTCAAGCGGCCACTGACTCCGCGCGACCACCTGATACATGCCAGGCGATGGTGTCGCCGCGTGCACGCAAAGAGATGACAGAGACTGACCGGCCGGCATGACCCCGGCACTCACGACGAGCGCGATCCTCAGCGCCGGGCGTCTGCAGCGGCACCTGCGTCCCGGACAGGCGCTGGTCCGGCGGGCGAGGGTGCGGGCGATCGAATGTCGAGACACGATGTCCTCTCGATGCTGGGTCACGCGCGCCGCGACCTCTGTCGCGGTGCCGAGGCGAATGCCGGCGCTACCCGTCACTCCTCTATTGCCGCCCCCGGACATCACCCCGCTTACGCCTTCATGTCCGCCATACCACTCGCACGGTACCAACGATACGCCGCTCGTCTCGTGGTATGATGACGTTCTCATACGCTGGATTGAGCGACGCCAGGCCAACGGCACGCCGCCCGATCCGGTCGACGCGCTTGCAGACGTATCCGTCATCGACGTTGCGCGCGACGACGATCCGACCGCGCACGAGCGGCGCACCCAGTTCGACGAGGACGGTGTCGCCCGATCGGATCAGCGGCGCCATGCTCTCTCCTGCCACGCGGAGGGCGAGGGCACGCATTCGCGGCACAACCGGCGGCAATACTACCCAGTGCTCCGCCGGCTCGTCCCACAGCACACGCCCTGCTCCGGCCGCCGCGGCCAACTCGACACGCGGCGCGGCATGCATCGCTCGCGCATCGTCCATCGCCTGCATTGGCGTCACACGATGTGGGGCGGAGACGAGGCGCGGCGGTACGTCGATGAGCCAGACGCCGCTCCGGCGCGCCAACACTCGCGCGTGCAGCGCACGTCCGCGCTCCAGCAGCGCCGCCTCGCGCTGCGATGCGGTCGTTCGTCGCTCCGCCTGTGCGCGCGCGTCCGCCGCGAGCCACCGAAGGAACCGCTCGTGGGTCCACAGGTCATCGCGCCGGCGCGAGAGCTCGCGACCAAGCGCTTCAGCGAGTGCTTCACCGTCCCACGTCGGACGGTCTTGCTCCTCGTACTTCATGCTCCTCTCCTGCCGCGCTTCGCACGGCGAAAGAAACGATCGAGCTCACGCTGCGCCTCGGGCGACAGTGTGGCAGCATAGCTCGGCGCCGCGCGCTCGAGCCGGCGGCAAAGGCGCCAGATCTGCTTCGTCGTCGCGTCATAGCTCTTGTCGAGCCACTCGGCGATCTGCCGGTGCGGAGTCGCGCGCGCCAACCAATCGAGAATGCGCCGCGATTCGTCGTCGAGCTCGACATCCAGCACCGATGCGAGCTGCTGGAGCGCGGACGGCGGTATGCTCTCCTCGCCGTAGGTGCCGCGGCTCGCCGCGATGGTGCTCTCCGCGCACGCGCTCACGACGACCTGGCTGGCGCCGTCGGACGTGTGCGACACGCTGCCGGCAGCGGCATCCTCGTACCGTCGTTGGCGCCGTGCACCACTTCGCTTTACCGCCAGATACCGTTTCCGCACGGCGCCAACGAGATACCCTGCCAGCTCCGCCGGCACTTTCGCGTCGACCTCGGAGAGCCGAAGTGCCGCGTCCTCCAACACCTCGTCCACGCATTCGGGAAACAGCTCACTCGGGATCCGACCGTCGGCGTACGCGAGCAGCAGGGGACGAAAGCGTGCGAGGAATTCGCCGAACGCGAAGTCGTCGCCCGCCCGCATCGCGTCGACGAGTGCACGATCCCCGAGCGCTCGAAGACGCCGCTCGTTGTCTGAATGACGCCGCATACCCATTGTTGCCGGCCCCGGACATCTCGGGCCCGCGGCGGCAATCAGAAGGCAAAGCGGTTGGGGTGTCGGGCGATCCAACTGCGCAGGCGACCCTCGAGCCGGAGCAACAGCGCTTCGTCGGTCGGTGGACGCTCGAGCTGCTCGCGCCAATTCGCCGCCCGCACGCGACGCATGCCCGCTCGCTCGGCGGCAGAGATGAGCGCGAACAGATCGGCGACGTAGAGCGATTGCTTGGGTGACATCGGGGCCTCGCGTACCATTGCGAGCCGTTGCCTGGCGTTGCGCGCTCGCAGACGGTCGGCCTTCGCCATCTCCTCGGCGCTCGGCCGACACCGCGATGCGGTGAAGCCGAGGTTCGCCAGCGCACGTCCGATCGCTGACGTCTCGGTGTTCTCGAGACACGCGACTTCGTTGATGTCGCCGTCGCCCTGGCGCTCGGCGGCCCATCCGGTGGCGGCGGGGCTCGCGTCACCCGTGTCGCGATAGACGCTAGCGCGGAAGACGACCTCGCCCTCGCTCCGGCTCATCAGCTCCGTCACGATGCGTCCGCTCGGAAATGCGCCATAGAACTGCGTGATCCGCTCGGCTACCGGCGCATAACGGCCTGGGTCGAAGTCGATGCCTCCTTTCATTGGTGCACGCCTCCAAGCGGACGGGGGAGCTACGGAGGCAAAGGTTATACCGAACAAAAGCCGAAAGCAATGGGTGTACGAGTGGCTGGTTCATGGCATTGGCATATCAAGACTTAGGAGCCAACCGCTCTTTTGCTGCCTCGAGCTCGGCTGCCAATCGGGCCACCAGATCCGCAGCCCGCTCCCGCCGCGCGAGCGATGCGGCCTGCCCCGCCCAGAGCGACAAGAACTCCGCACGGCCGGCCTTTCCGGCCGCGGAGCGGAGCGGCCGAGTCAGAGCGTTCTGCAATGGAAAGGATAGAATGTCGCTCGACGGCGCGTTCATCGACGGTGCGTCGCCTTCCATCTCGCGCATGAACCGATTCACGATCCCACGTGCCGGACGTCCCGAAAAGGCGCGCGTCAATCGCGTCGTCTGGGCGGCGGGTGAGAGGAGCATCTCTCGGTACGCATCGGGGATGCCGGACTCCTCACAGGTGAGGAACGCGGTACCCATCTGCACCGCCTCGGCGCCGAGTGCGAGCGTGGCGGCGATGGTGCGTCCGTCCATGATGCCGCCGGATGCGATGACTGGTACGCCGACCGCGTCGACGATCTGCGGAACGAGCGACATCGTGCCAATCATTCCTGCTTCGAAGGTCGTGGCGAAGGTACCACGATGTCCGCCCGCTTCGCTTCCCTGTGCGATGACGGCATCCACCCCGGACCGCTCGAGCAGTCGCGCTTCCTCGGGCGTGGTGGCGGTGCCGGCGAGGAACAGGCCGCGCGTCTTGATCGCGCGCACAGCGGTGTCGGGCAGCAGACCGAAGGTGAAGCTGAACATCGCCGCGCCGCTTTCCAGCGCCGCGGCGAGCTGCGCGTCGAAGGAATCGGGAGGCAATGTCGGTGTTGGCGGAGTACCGAGCCCGAGCTCCGCGAAGTACGGCGCGACACGCGCCATCGCGCCGCGGACGTCGCTCGCCTCGGGTGCAGGAAGTGGCGCGAACAGATTGATTCCGAACGGTCGCGTGGTGCGCGCGCGGACCTCGCGTGATGCCTCGCCAATCTGCTCCGGTGTCAGATACGCGGCGCCGATGAAGCCGAGCGCACCGGCGTTGCTCACGGCGGCGACGAGCGACGGCGTGTCACCACCTCCGGCCAGCGGTGCCTGGATGACGGGATGGATGAAGCCGACACGCTGAAGAATGGACGTCGACATGGTGTGCCGAAGCATAGTTCGACGGTACGCGATCAGTCCTCGAGCAGGATCGCGAGCGGCTCCAGTGGCTTCACGCGTGTGCCCAGCACACGCAGCGAGGCGAGAATCGGCACGGCGAGGAACGCGCCCAACGTTCCCCACAACAGATACCAGAACATCACCGCGAAGAGGATGACGGTCGGGTTGAGACGCAATCCTTTTCCGTACGCCAGCGGGCTGACGAGATTGTTCTGCAACGTCGTGACGGCCAAGTAGATGGTCGGCGCGAGGAGGGCGTGCACGAAGCTTTGGCTGCTCGCGAGTCCGACGATCAGGAGAAGCACCACCATCGTGAGCCCGCCAAGATACGGGACCCACTCCGCGACGAACGTCAACACTCCCCACAGCAGCGGCGCGGGCAGGCCGACGGCCCACGTGGCGAGCGCGATCGCGAAGCCCTGGCCAAGGTTGATCAGCATCGTCACGAACAGATAGCGCGATACGACGTCGTGCATCTCGCCGGCGATCTCGGGCCAGACGCGCTTCTGTCTCGGCGTTCGCGCCATGTGCGAGAGCTTCGCCATCCAGTTCCGCCCGGCGGCGAGCATGAAGAGGACGAGCAGAATCACCTCGACTGACGCGGTGATGAACGATGTGGTCAGGCCAAAAACGCGGCCGACCACCGCGGGCGGTGGCGTGCCGGCGGACGACGCGGGCGTCGGGCTTGACGATGGCGATGCCGACTTCTTCCCGGCGCCTGTGCTATCCGGCCGCGCGGTTGCCGGAGGTTGGCTCGGCGCGCCGGACAGTCCGCGCAGCTTCGCGGTGACGGCGTCGATCTTGGTCCGTGCCTTCTGGATGCTCTGCGGCGCATCCGTGGTCA
>DASXHF010000250.1:0-16870 GCA_036488775.1 Gemmatimonadaceae bacterium
GAGGAGATCGACGAGTGGGCGCGGAAGATCGAGCGGTGGCGCTCACCGGTCGGTGGGACGCGCGACGTGTATGTCTACTTCGACAACGATGCGAAGGTGCATGCGCCGTTCGATGCGATGCGGTTGGCCGCCAAGCTGCCGACCGGCGACGCCTGACGGCTACTCGCGCTTGAAGAGATATCTCAGAACCAGACCGATCCGCGCCGCCCAGCTCCGTTCGTTGTGCTCTCCGCCCTCGGCTTCGAGGTACGCCAGGTCGTCGTCGATCGCCCACCCCTTCGCAATGAGCGCGTCGCGTAGCGCGCGTGCATCGGAGATCACCGCTGGGTCCTCGGCGGTGCCGGCGTCGAGCCAGATGCGAAGCGGCAGCTTGCGCGGCAGTGCTTCGACCTCGCGGAGGATCACCCGGTCGTCCCACCCGACTGACGGTGAGAGGAGCGCGAGACGGCTGAACGCGGTCGGGTAGCGAAGGCCCAGGTGCATGCTGAGCAGCCCTCCGAGCGACGACCCGCCGACCGCGGTGCTCGCGGCGCTCGGGAGTGTCTTGTACGTCTGGTCGATGAACGGCTTCAGCTCCTCGACGAGCATGCGGCCATAGTCGTCGGCTCGGCCCCCGCCCCCGGCGTCGGGGCGCGCGCTCGGGGTGTATTCGTCGATGCGGTGGACGCCGGCGTTGTAGATGCCGACGATGATCACCGGTTCGATCTGGCCGCTGGTGATGAGATCCTGCGCTACCTCGTCGACGCGCCATTCCTCACCGATCGACGTGGCGCGATCGAAGAGGTTCTGGCCGTCCTGGAGATAGAGGACCGGGTACCGGTCCGCGGAGTCGGGGTCGTAGTGCGGCGGCAGGTAGACGACGATCGTGCGCTCATTCTCGAGATAGCGGGAATGGAACGCATCGTGGGTCCGGACGTCGCCGGTGATGGTGTGCTCGACCAGGGCGGGAGTGGATCCGGTCATGGACCTAGGCCGTGCAAGGACGGAGCCAGTGCCGGTGCTGCCTGAACGTGGTATCTCGAGCCGGCTCACCCCGTCGGTAGGCGGACCACGATCGGCCGCTGCACCTCGACCGCGTAGCCGTCGCGACCAAGCAGCTCGGTGAGCACCTTGATCGCGCTCTGATCGGCGTGCTCCAGGATGCCGGACTCGCGTGCCGCGCTCACGAGCTGTCCGCGAATGCGATGCTGAATCGCGTCGCGGTCTTCGGGCTGGAACGGGTTCCACAGCCCCGCGCGTTCGTCGTACGTCGTCACGTTCAGGACGTCGACGCTGAAGATCTGCGCGGGTGGCAGCGAGATGGTGACGCGCCTGGCGGCCGAGTCGATGCGCACCTCGGTGCCGTGCTCGAGATCGATTCCCGCCGACACCTTGCCGGTCACGACGAGGAGAACTCGCTTCGTCGACCCGAAGGTGGTCTGCTGGTAGGTGACCACGTCGCGCAGCGTCATCTCGGTCGCGACGAGCTTCGCCACGGCACGCAGTCGCTCGACGACGAGCTGCTGCGTCATCACCGGCTCGGCGGGCTTGCCGACGTTCGCGATGAGCGCCGATGTCCGACGCAGGATCAGCACGCCGGCGAAGGCGGTCAGTCCGAGCGCAATGACGACCAGACCCCAGCCGAGGGTGCGGCGGCGCGACGCGAGCAGTGGTGTCATGTCAGGGCGTCGATCTCAACGCCGCACGTCCCGCAACGACGCCCGCAGCTCGTCGGCGATGACGTTGGAGGACAGCGTCATGAGTTGGTCGAGCGCGTCCTGGAAATCCGCCACGCTCACCGTGTGGAGGGTGCCGGCAGCGATGATCGAGCCCGGCACGCCATAGGCGCCGCGCACGCGTGGCGTCAGGCGGTCGGTGCCGTGCACTTTCACGTTCCAGATTTCGCGGCCGGTGCGTCGGTCGAGCAGCACGGCCTCGGCGTTCGTGTAGAGCGACGCGGCGCTCGCGCCGCGTGCGTCGAGTCCGAAGCTGCGAACGTGAATCTCGAGGAGGAAATCGGCGTCGTCCGCCGACGGCACAGGACGCAGGCCGAGGTAGCGACTGGTGCGCTCCAGGGCGCGCCTCGCGAGCTCGTTCGAGAGGTCGAGTCGCGCCGTGGCGCTGTCGAGTCGCGTGCGCGCCCGCCGGGCTTCGGCATCCTTGGCGACGCCGGCGCCCGTTCTCAGCACCGCATCCACCGGATCATCGCTCGCCCGAACGTCGTAGCCCGGCGTCAGCAGCCCCGGCGCCGGCTGGCCGACGGATACCGTCGCCATCGATCGGTTGGCGAAGGAGTACTCGTCGAGATGGTGATGTGGCCCGCCGCACGCGATCGCGGCGAGGAAGACGCATGAGGCGAGGACGTGGCGGCGAGCCGAATGCAGTGGCATCGTCGAGCTCCGGATGGGGGTATCCAGAGGACCATCGGTACCGACGCGAGGAACGGTCTACGATTGGCCTAGGCGGTTGATCCGCTACCCAGGCGTTTCCTCGGTGCGGGTTTCATGGTGTCGTGTCGCCGTTCATCGGCGGCGGCTCGCGACCGATCAGGGACGAATCTCGACCGGTGTACCGACGGGTACGATGCGCCACAGCTCCTCGATCTCTTCGTCGGTGAGTGCGATGCATCCGTTCGTCCAATCATTCTCGCGGTGCGATGCACCCGCCGCGCGCAGTCCGTTGGGGAGGCCGTGGATCATGATGTCGCCTCCCGGTTGGACTCCTTTGGCGGCAGCACGGACGAGGTGCGCGGAGTCCGGATAGCTGACGTGCAGCGCGAGGTGGTATTGGCTCGCCGGGTTGCGGTAGTCGATGAAGAAAAGCCCTTCGGGGGTGCGCCGGTCGCCGGCCGAGAGCTTGTCGCCGACGGGGCTGCCGAGCGCGACGAGATACTGTCGCACGCGCCGGTGGGCGTAGAAGAGCGACAAGCGATGAGCCCGCTTCTCGACGACGACGCTGTCGACCATCGGTCCGTCGCCCTGCGGGAGCGGAGGGACGACCTGAACGGACCCGTGCACGACGTCCGCGGTATCGCGCGGCGCGAGGGCGTGAGCGTTCGAAGTGGCCGGAGTGGCGTGGGCGAGGGCGAGAAGCAGCAGAAACGGCGACGTCATGCGAAGCACGAGCAGAGGTAAGACCGCCGCGCCCCTCCCGCGAGGCGCGGCGCGGCAATCGTATTCTACCCGAGACGAATATGCAGAGGGTAGGCCAACCGATTGACAGTGCTTGTTCGGCGGGTCAACCTAGCCCTGCAACTCCTGGCCGACCATCTCGCTCATACCCACCCCTTCGATCGGTGTTTCACGTGCTCGTCGCCTGGTCATGACATACCGCCTCGCCAGCCATCTGGCCCTCCTCGGCCTCACGCTCCTCTCCGCCACTCCCGCCCGAACGCGCGCGCAGGTCCGGACCGGTGTCGTGCCCGGCGTCGAAGTCCTCCTCTCCGACTCGCTACACCTTCTTCGCGGCAAACGGGTCGGTCTCCTCACCAACCACTCCGGCCGCGATCGCAACGGCACGAGCACGATCGACCTGCTCGCCCACGCGCCCGGCGTGCGCCTCACGGCGCTGTTCGGACCGGAGCACGGGATCCGCGGCGTCGCCAAGGCCGGCGAGAAGGTCGGCTCGACCGTCGACTCGGCTACCGGCGTCCCGATCTACTCGCTCTATGGCGACGTCCGCGTGCCGACGTCGGAGATGCTGAAGGACGTCGACGTGATCGTATACGACATCCAGGACGTCGGTGCCCGCGTCTACACCTACGAGTGGACGCTCGCGCTGTTCGCCAACGCGGCGAAGCGGCCCCTCATCGTCCTCGATCGCCCCGATCCTATCCGCGCCGACCGTATCGAGGGAAACATCCTGGACCCGAAGTTCGCCTCGCTGGTCGGGCAGTTTCCGGTTGCGTTGCGATACGGCCTCACGCCGGGAGAGCTGCTGCGATTCCTCGCCGGCACGAAGTTGATCGACGCGCAGGTGACCGTGGTCCCGATGAAAGGCTACCGGCGCTCGATGTGGTACGACGACACGAAGCTGCCGTGGGTGAATCCCTCCCCCAACCTGCGCAACCTCGACGCCGAGCTACTCTACCCGGGGACGGTGTTCTTCGAGGGGACGACGGCGACGGAAGGGCGCGGCACGGACGACCCGTTCACGCTGATCGGCGCGTCATGGATGACGGACAACGCCGCGATCGCCGCGGAGCTCAACGCGCGCAAGCTGCCGGGCGTTCGCTTCGACACGGCGACGCGCACGATCGATTCGGGCTACAAGTTCGGCGGACAGACGATCCCGATGATCAAGGTGCGCGTCACCGACCGCAACGCGGTGCGCCCCGTGGCGGTCGGCGTCCGCATGCTGCGCGCGATCTACGCACGCCATCCGGCGGACTTCAAGTGGCGCGTGCAGCAGATCGACCGATTGGCGGGCACCGACCAGCTGCGGCCGGCGGTGGAGCAGAACACGGTCGACGCCCTGTTGCGGAAGTGGAACGCCGATGCGGCGGAGTTCGCGAAGAGGACGCGGAGGTACCTGATCTACTCGCGGTGAGTAACTACAACGGCGAGTACATGAGTACCTGGTAGCACCAGTACCGAGACTGGCATACTGGCCCCACGAATGCGGGACCGCTCGTGGACGAGGAAGCGCGAACGGCCGCATTCGTGCGGCCGCCCCGCTCACTCCAGCGTGAACCCCACCTTCAGCGTGACCTGCCAGTGGGCGACCTTGCCGTTCTCGATGTGCCCGCGTGTCTCGCACACCTCGAACCAGCGGAGGTTACGCACGGTCTCGGCTGCTTTGGCGATCGCCGTGCGCACGGCGTCGTCCGCGCCGATGTCGGATGAGCCTACGAGCTCGATGGTCTTGTAGGTATGCGCCGTCATGAAGCCTCCTCGTGCCGGTCGTGAGGTACGTTCGTGAACGTGCGCCTACGGTACGCCGCCTCGCTACGTCGCGCTTGCGCGCTCGGCTCGGACGTGCGTCAGCCAGCCATGGCGATCGTCGGCGCGGCCGTGCACGAGGTCGAGGAAGGTGCGCTGCAGGCGGAGCGTCACCTCGCCCGCCTTGCCCGCACCGACCTTGATCTTGTCGACGCTGCGCACCGGCGTCACTTCGGAGGCCGTCCCGGTGAGGAAGATCTCGTCGGCGATGTAGAGCATCTCGCGCTGCAGCGGCGTCTCGCGCAGCTCGAGGCCCGCGTCGCGCGCGAGCCTGATGATGCTGTCACGCGTGATGCCCGGCAGCAGCGTGCCGTCGAGCGGCGTCGTGAAGACGACGTCGCGATGGACGATGAACACGTTCTGCCCGGAGCCCTCGCTGATCATCCCGTCCGGCCCGAGCGCGATCGCTTCGTCGTAGCCATTGGCGAGCGCCTCCATCTTGATGAGCTGGCCGCCGAGATAGTTGCCCGCCACCTTCGCCGCGGACGGGATGGTGTTCGGCGCGACGCGATTCCAGCTGGAGACACAGGTGTCGACGCCCTTCTCCAGCGCGCCCTCGCCGAGGTAGGCGCCCCACGGCCAGCACGGCAGGTAGACCTCGACGGGGCTCGCGAACGGGACCATCCCAGCCGCGCCGTAGCCACGGAGGACCATCGGCCGGATGTAGCAGGCGTCGAGCCCGTTGCGGTCGACGAGCTCGCAGCATGCCGCGACCAGCTCGTCCACGCCGTACGGCACCTCCGTGCGGTAGATCCGGCACGAGTTGATCAACCGCTGAAGGTGATCCTCGAGGCGAAAGATCGCCGGCCCGCCCGGAGTCGAATAGCAGCGGATCCCCTCGAACGCCGCGGAGCCGAACTGCATCGAGTGCGCGAGAACGTGGACGGTCGCGTCCTGCCAGGCGATGAACTCGCCGTTGCGCCAGATCCAGTCGGTGGCCGTGAGCTGAGACATCGGAGATCCTCTCGTGGCGCGACGAGGCGCCGGCAGGTGATACGACAAGATATCGACAACGCGCAGCCGGCGCCTCTCCGATCTCCGACTTCGTCCGCCCGATCCCCACACCCTTCGTCCGAGGGATCAGCTCTTCAACAGGTCGCAGTACGCAAATCGCCCATCGCGCAGGACGATCTCACCGCGGACCACTGGCACGGGCGTGGCGAACACCGGGCCGTCCCACACGAAGCTGTGATACTCCCCGCGCTCGCCGCACGGGTCCGCCGTCGCCGGTAGGTCGGCGATCAACGAGGCGTCGAGCGCGCGGCCGGCGAACTCGCCGCCGAGCTGCGTCGTGTCCACACAGACGAGGTGCGCCTGATATCCGTCGCGCACGAACCGGCGCGCCAGCTCGCGCGTGTCGAGCCCCCACAGCGGAAACACTCCCTCGAGCCCGAGCCGCCCGAGCAGCTGCTCGCGGTACGCGCGAACCTCCTCCAGAAAGAGATCGCCGAAGGCGATCTTCCGAAGCGCGGGAAAGTCGGCGCGGAGCGCGTCGACGCCGTCGCGGAATGCCGTTTCATAGGCCTCGTTGCTCGACGACGGTTCCAGCACGACCTCGTACAGCGGCAACCCCACCGCCTTGACCTGCGCCTCGAGCAGCGTACGCCGCACCCCGTGGATGCTGATCCGGTCGTAGCCGCGCGTGACGCTCGTAAGGAGCGCCGCCACCTCGTATGTCGGGTCCGCCCGCAGCGCGGCGAGGGCGAGGGTGCTGTCCTTGCCGCCGCTCCAGCTGAGCGCGATCGGCTCCCGTGTCGGCATTCTAGGGCGACGTCAGGATCGTCCGGGCCGCCGGCACGCCGCGGACGAAAGCGATGTAGTCGGTGCTCGCCGGCTCACCCGCGCCCTGACGTACCAGCATCGCCACCTGACCGCGATGATACGCGCCGTGCATCGCGACATGTGTCAGGATGTCGTCGATGCGGCTGCGGAAGCGCTGTCCAGCGCTGTTGGCATACTCGATCTCACGCTCCAGATCCCCCCGCTCGACGACATCGGCGACGTACCGTCGCAGCTCGCGAGCGGTGCGCGCGGCGAGCTCGGTCGCCGACGCGAGGTCGAGCTGCGGCCACACGGGGTGTTCGGCCGGAACACCCCGCAGACGCGACAGCCACACGTGCTCGGCGCCCAGGATGTGCGCGAAGATCTGAACCGCGCGGGCGGCTTCGGGCGTCCCGCGCGGCATCGCGGCGACCGCGTCACGCGCGTTCGCGTCGGCCCACTCGAGATGCGCGAAGAGGCGCGCCAGCATCTCAGCCCGATCCCTTTTCGGCTGCACCCAGCTCGTCCCACAGCGTCGCGATCGCGCGCATCCCCTTGGTGAAGTTCTCCATGCTCATCCACTCGTCGGGCGCGTGGGCGTTCTCGCCCGGCAACCCGAATCCGACGAGCAACACCGGTGCGCGCAGGATTCGCTCGAAGTCGCCCACGACGGGGATGGAACCGCCCTCGCCGGTGATCACCGGCTCGCGGCCGAACGCGGCGGCCAGCGCGCGACGCGCGGCGTCGAACAGCGGGCCGTTCAACTCGGCGCGCCACGGCCGCCCGCCGTGGAGATGCGTCACCCTGACCGTCACGCCCTTGGGCGCAACGCGCGCGACGTGCGCCTGCATGAGCCGCTCGATCTCCGCGGGGTCCTGATCCGGCACGAGGCGGCAGCTGACTTTCGCCATCGCCTTCGAGGGAAGCACCGTCTTCGCTCCTTCGCCGGTGTAGCCGCTGAGCAGGCCGTTCACCTCGCACGTCGGTCGAGTCCACAGGCGCTCGAGCACCGTGTAGCCCGACTCACCGCCCAGTGCCGGCGCGCCGGTCTCGGCGCGGAAGTGCTCGTCGTCGAACGGAAGTCCGCGCATCTGTTCGCGCACGCGTGCGGGCCACTCGCGCACCGCCTCGTAAAAGCCGGGAATGGCGACGTGGCCGCGGTCGTCGTGAAAGGTCGCGAGGATTCTCGCCAACGCCATCGCCGGATTCACCACCGCGCCGCCGTAGCTGCCCGAATGCAGATCCTGCGCTGGACCTTGTACGTCGATCTGGAAGTACGCGAGCCCGCGCAGCGACGAGAGCACGCTCGGCAGGCCCGGCGCGAACATCGCCGAATCGGAGATGACGACGGCGTCGGCCTTGAGACGTTCGGCGTGTGCGGCGATGAACGGCGCGAGATGCTCGCTGCCGACCTCCTCTTCGCCCTCGGCGAGGACGATGACGTTCACCGGCAGCGTACCCCGCCCCTTCAGGTGCGCCTCGAGCGCCTTCACGTGCAGAAAGAGCTGGCCCTTGTCGTCGACCGAGCCGCGCGCGAACAGCTTCCCATCGCGCACCGTCGGCTCGAACGCGGGCGACGTCCACAGCTCGAGCGGCTCGGCGGGCTGCACGTCGTAGTGGCCGTAGACGAGCACGGTGGGCGCGCCAGGCGCGCCACGCCATTCGCCGATCACCACCGGATGGCCTTCAGTCTCGAACACGCTGGCCTGAAGTCCTGCATCGCGCAGGGCGTCGGCCACCCACTTGGCGGCGCGCGCGGTATCGTCGTCGTGCTCCGAGCGCGCGCTCACACTGGGAATGCGCAGGAAGTCGAACAGCTCGCGCTCGATGCGCGCGCGGTGCGTGGAGAGGTACGCGTCGAGGTCGGTTGGGACGGTGGTCATCGGCGTGTGAAGGGTGGTCGGAGCCGGCGCTCTGCCGGAACATAACGGCGATCTGTCCCCGCCGGGGGGGACGGCCGCGTCCTCGCCCGGGGACACCGGAGCACGAGCGCACGAGGAGCGCCTCGTCTCTAAGTCGTTCACGAACAACGAATTGGATCGCGACAGGCGATTACCGAGCGAGCGGCATCGCGAATGCTTTTCAGGGGGCGGCCACGCGCGCGGTCCTTCAGTCGTGGCGACTCATTGGAGGTCTCATGCGCTCGTCATCGTTGGCTCTCGCCGGCCTCGCCGCCGGCCTCCTCGCTCTCACGCTGTCCTCGCGCGCCGATGCGCAGGCGGCTCCCCGGACGCCGACGCCCACGGTGTTCGAGGTGACCCCGTACGCCGGCTACATGTTGTTCGGCGACTACCTGTCCGGGCCTCTGGGCACGTCGGTCACCAACTCTCCCGCGCCGGTCGTCGGTGCGCAGCTCGGGATGAAGATCGCGCCGAATCTCTCCCTGATCGGCAACCTCGCCACGGCGAGCGGCGACATCCAGGCGGGAATTCCCTTCGTCGGCGGCGTCTCCATCGCGCACAGCCGCGTGGTGCTCGCCGACGCGGGGCTGCAGCTCGACTTTCCGCTCACGACGATGATGGGTGCGAACTTCTCCCCGTTCGTTCAGGCGGGCGCCGGCCAGATGCGCTACAGCATCACTCAGTCCTTCGTGACGACCCAGGCCAACAACTGGGCCGGCAACGTCGGCCTCGGAGCCGACATCGGCGTGGGGAACGGCGTCGGCATTCGACTGATGGCCAAGGACTACATCGGGCAGTTCAACGCGCAGCAGGCGACGATGCTCAACCTCAACACGAACACGACGCAGAACTTCGCGTTCAGCGCGGGACTGAGGTTTTCGTTCTGATCGCTGCGGCGGATCTGTGAACGGGTGAATCCGTGAAACGGTGAGGCAGTGAGTCGGCTGGTGACTCGGTGACTCAACGGCAATGGCCACAACCCCGCGTGGAGAATCCTGCGAGAGCTCTCCATGGTGGTCGTGGCCATTCGGTTTTGAGTCACCGAGTCACCAGCGGATTCACCGTTTCACCGTTTCACGGATTCACCGGTTCACAGATCCACCGATTCACCGTTCCCCAAGTCCTCCCGAGCTCCGCACTCTCGCGCCAAGCCGGATTCCGTCGTATTGTCTCGGGGAACAGAACGTGACTCACAGGCCACGCTCCCACTCACGAGTCGGCGGCGAGAGTCCATGCCCACCAAGACCAGCGCAGTAGGCGACGAGATTCACCAGATCCGCCCCTTCCCCTCCGCCGCGCAGGAGGCGGTGGTGAGCATCCTGCGCACCGCGGCCGTCGTGCAGCGGCAGATCGCGCAGGTGGTCGAATCCACGGGTGTCACGATCCAGCAGTACAACGTGCTGCGCATCCTGCGAGGCGCGGGGGGAGCGGGGCTCCCCACGCTCGCCATCCGCGATCGGATGATCGAAGAGGCCGCGGGGATCACCCGTCTGCTCGACAAGCTGGAGTCGGCCGGCTTCGTGATGCGCGAGCGCTCGACGCCGGACCGCCGTCAGGTGCTCTGCCAGATCACGCCGTCCGGCCTGCAGCTCCTCGCGCAGCTCGACGCTCCGGTCGACGCCCTGAACGAGGCGGTCGTCTCGACACTCGACGATGGGGAGAAATCGGCCCTGCTCATCCTGCTGGGCGCCGTGCGGGCGGCCTGCGCCAAGCCCGATGAGCCGGACGGTCAGGGTTCGGCCCGCGAAGGCCAGCCTCCGCGGTAGCCGTCGAGCACGTAGAGGCGTCGGACGCTCACCGTGTCCGCACCGCGCAGCAGCGGTGCAAGAGCGCCGCGCGTCACGCGGGCGAAGTAGGGGGCCAGTCGCGCGGCGTCGTCGTGCATTCCCGGCGTGTCGTCGAGCACCAGCACGAGCGCATCGCCCGACTTTGCCGTCTGCGAGAAGCTCGGCCAGAGCTCGTACTGATTGTGGCGCCCGGTGAGGCAGATGCAGAATGCTGTTCGCCGCGGCGCATGATACGCCAGCTCGCTCACGTCCTGATAGCGGTCGGCGCCGAGCCAGACGGCTCCGCCACCGACGACGCTCCGCGCGCGGCCGGCCTGTGCGGTGACGCTGTCCCATCCGGCTCCGCGCGCCACCGGGTCGCGGCGCGCGGGGATCGGCAGCACGGGGTGCAGCGCGTGCACGTACACGACGGCGACGAGCGCTCCGGCGAGTCCGATTCCGTAGCGTATCCATCGCATGCTCACGAGCCGTCGCGCCGCGAGCGACGACAGCAGCGCGACGGCCGGCACGTATGACGGCGCGGGCCAGTTGGCTTCCACCGAGCGTCGCAGCGCGCTGTAGACGAAGAACACCCAGCTTCCCACGGCCACGACGGCGAGCGCGAAGTGCACGTCGTCGAGCGGACGGCGGATGGCGCGCCATACGGCGTGCGCCATGAGCACGAACAGGATCGGAGACACGAGTCCCAACTGTCCACCGACCAGGTCGAGCTCGCGCTTGAGCGCCGAGCCCTTGGGTGGCGCGCCGAGTCCGTGCGAGACCTGGAAGCGGAAGGAGACCCAGTCATGCGCCGCATTCCATTGCATCACCGGGAGGAACACCAGCGTCGCAAGCACGCACGCCACGTATGGGCCAGGTTCGCGCAGTCGCCCGCGCAGCGACGGCCGCACCACGATCGCCGCCACGATGCAGACCGGCAGAAAGATCGACGTGTATTTCGACGCGAAGGCGGCGCCGAGCGCGATGCCGGCCGCGCACCACCCGAGGAAGGAGCGCCGAGAGCCGATGGGCGACTGCAGCGCCCGCACCACCGCGTACAGCCCACACGCGCTCGCGGCGAGCAGCGGCGCATCGGGCGTCGCGAGCACCAGGCCCGTCGCGGCGAGCGGCATGAGGGCGAAGGCGAGTGCCGCGACCAAGGCCGCGCGTCCTCCTCCGATCCGTCGCGCGATGCCCACCGCGGCGAGCGTGGCGACACCGCCGGCGAGCACCGGAAAGAGTCGCACCGCGATCGCCGGCGGCGGTGACGCTGCGTCGTGCGGCCAGAGCACCGTGCCGGCGCGGATCAGCAGCGCGATCATCGGCGGATGGTCGAAGAATCCGCCCGCCAGGCGGCGTGACCATTCCCAGTAGTACGTCTCGTCGGGAAAGAGCGGCAGCACCGCGGCGAGCACGAGGCGAAGCGCCGTCGTGGCGGCGACGACGAGCAGCGCGGCGCGCCACGCTCGCGCGTCGTCAGCGGGCGTCAGCTCGGCCCACTCACCCATCAGACCGCGCCGCGCTCCGCGCTGCGCGTGCGACGCGAGCGCAACAGCCGCATCCCGACCGTGAGCGCGACGGCCCACAGAATCCAGCTCACGCGCTCGTCGGCCGAGAGTGTGCGCAGCATCCCCCACACCACGAGCGGCAGGGTGAGCGGCAGTCCTATGCCGGTCTCGGTATCGGTCACGTACCGCTCCACTACCCGGGTGGATTGCCGCGCGCCCCGCCGGAGAATCATGGTGATCGCGTCCGTCAACTGCGGTGCCGACGCGCTGCGCCACTCGGGGATGTACAGCAGCGTCCACGCGCTTGCCGTGTGTCCCCAGCCGTGATGATCGCTCCCGGCGACCAGCGCGAGATTGAGACTGTCGGCCAGATGGACGATGCGTGCGCGCTCCTGGCGCGTCTGACCGAGGCCGCGCGGCGCACCGTCGACGATCTCGATCGCCCGTACGCCGGCGGCGCCGGGCCCACGGGCCGGGATCATCTTCGACAGATCGCCCGGGAGCGTCTCGATGATCACGGGCTCGTAGCCAGGAATCGCGCTCGCGAGCTTCACCGCGTCGTCATCGATGTCGCGCAGCGTCGGCGTCAGAATACCGCGATACTTGCGGTCGGCGTCCAACACGTTCACGTGCTCGCCCTTCCAGGCGACTTCGATTCCCGGGAGCAAGGTGACGTCTTCACCGGCGTTCGTCGGGTTGTTCGCCCACGCGTCGCGCGCGCCTTCGAACGTGCGATGATCGGTGACGAATGCCGCGCCGAAGCCGGCATCGCGATGCCAGCTCCGGTTGTCTTCCGCCGTCCAATCCGGCCGGCCGTCGTGCGAGTACTTGGTGTGCGAGTGGAAATCGACGGCGAGAACGCTCGGCGCCGCCTCGAGCGCGGCCATCGGCCTCGGCAGCAGGATGGCGGCCGCGTAGACGGCCACCACCGCCAGCAACGCGAGTCCGATGCGCGCTGCGATCCGCGTCGCACGCCGATCCGGCCGCACGGTGGCGGGCACGCGGCGGCCGCGCCACCACCACCAGATCGCGTACCCCAGCGCGAGGGTCACCAGCACCGCTTCATGCTGCCGGACGCTCAGCAGCGTCAGGAGATCGAGCACGTCGGACAGCGGCGCGAGCAGCACGTATCCGATCGACCGGCGCATCGAGGCTTCGGGGATGGTGCCGCGCGTCACGGCGTCGCGGATGGGGTCGATCGCAAATGGCGCGCTGGCCAATACGAGCACCACTACGACCAGCAATCCCCAATAGGGGCGCGACGAGCGCACCAGTGCCGGAAGACGGGAGGTGCCGTGCGTCCTGGCCGGGGACCGACCGGCCGCGTCTCGGCGAGGAGAGGGGAGGAAGGGGGCCACGGAGCTACTCTTGATGGAATGAAGTTCGCGCGGTGGGACGGCCGAGCCGGAACTTAACGGCGCGGCTGCGCTGCTGCACTCCGCCTGCACCCTCGACTGCTCCACCGTGGTCAATCATCTCGCCGCCGAGACAAGTCCCTATCTCCTCCAGCACGCGCACAACCCCGTGCAGTGGTATCCATGGGGCGCGGCCGCGCTGGAACGCGCGCGCGCCGAGCGCAAGCCGATCCTGTTGAGCATCGGCTACGCGGCGTGTCACTGGTGCCACGTCATGGAGCGCGAGTCATTCGAGGACGAGGAGACCGCGACGCTCATGAACGATCTGTTCGTGTGCATCAAGGTCGATCGCGAGGAGCGGCCCGACCTGGACGCGATCTACATGCAGGCGACGCAGGCGATGACCGGACATGGCGGCTGGCCCATGACGGTGTTTCTCACGCCGGAGGGTGCACCGTTCTACGCCGGTACGTACTTCCCCCCCGAGGACCGGCACGGCATGCCGGGCTTTCGTCGCGTGCTGCAGGGAGTGGCGGACGCGTGGGCGAACCGCCAGGACAGTGTCACCAAGACGACGGCGTCGATGCGCGAGCTGTACGCCGCCAGCACGGAACGGACCCGTGCCACCGGTGCGGTCGACGAAACGCTCCTGTCGCGCGCGATGTCGTCGCTGGTGCAGCGTTACGAGCCGCGGTTCGGCGGGTTCGACGGCGCGCCGAAGTTTCCGCCCACCATGGTGCTCGACTTCCTGCTCCGGCAGTGGGCGCGCACGGGCGAGGTGCAGGCGCTCGAGATGGTGACGCACACCTTCCGGGGCATGGTGCGCGGTGGAATCTACGATCAGGTCGGCGGCGGCTTCGCCCGCTATAGCGTCGACGCGTACTGGCTCGTTCCGCACTTCGAGAAAATGCTGTACGACAACGCGCTGCTCGTACGGCTCGGGGCCAATCTCTGGCAGGCGACACGCGACCTCGAGGCGCGTCGCGTCACCGAGGAGACGATCGGCTGGATTGCCCGGGAGATGACCTCGCCGGAAGGCGGATTCTACTCGTCGCTCGACGCGGACAGCGAGGGACACGAGGGTCGCTACTACGTGTGGGACGCCGGTGAGCTCGAGTCGCTGCTCGGAGAAGATGCGTCGCTCGTGAAGTCGTACTGGGGCGTGACGCCCGACGGCAACTTCGAGGGTCGCAACATCCTGTTCGTGCCGCGCGACCCCGAGGAGGCGGCGCGCGAGCACGGTGTGAGCGAGCCGGAGCTCCGCACCGCGGTGGAGCGCGCGGTGCGCATTCTCTATGATGCACGCGAGCGACGCGTGCGGCCCGGCCTCGACGACAAGATTCTCGCCGGCTGGAACGGGCTGATGCTGCGCGGTCTCGCCGAAGCAGCGCGCGCCTTTGGCGACGCCGAGCTGCGCTCGATGGCGCTGCGCAACGGGACGTTCCTGTTCGACAAGCTCGTGCGCGACGGCACGGTGTGGCGGTCGTACAAGGACGGCGTCGCGAAGATTCCCGGGTTCCTCGAGGACTACGCCGCCGTGGCACTCGGCGCGTACGCGCTGTACCAGCTGACCTTCGACCGCCTCTGGTTGGACCGTGCGCGCCTGCTGGCCGACGAGATCATGCGTCGCTTCTGGGACGAGGACGCCCAGGCGTTCTTCGACACCGCGGTGGATGCCGAATCGTTGATCACGAGACCTCGCGACGTGACGGACAACGCGATACCGAGTGGCAGCTCGCTCGCCGTGGAGCTTCTGCTGCTGTTGGGCGACGTGTATGCCGACGGGGCGTACACTCGTCGCGCGACGTGGCTGCTCGAGACGATCGCCGAACCGATGGCGCGCTACCCGACCGCGTTCGGGCATGCCCTGGGCGCCGCGGACATGGCGGTGCGCGGCGCCGTCGAGGTCGCGATCGCGGGCGATCCGGGAGACGACGCATTCGGCTCGCTGGCGCGCGAGGTCGCCACGCGATACGTGCCCTCGCTCGTCCTCGCCGGCGGCGAAGGGCGCGGCGCGGAAGGGATTACCGTGCTCGAGGGCCGCGGCGGCGAGGGAGCCGTGGCGTACGTGTGTCGGTCGTACGCCTGCGACGCACCAACGGACGATCCGGCGACCCTCGGCCGCCAGCTGGACGCCCTGCGACCGGCTCCATAGCGCAGGATCGAAACGATACGACACCGAAACGTTTCGATACGGCACCGATCGCCGCACGGCGCGCTCGGCTGACGGTAAGGGATTGGATGGCAACGGCTTAGGTCAGTGCCAGCGCTGACCTCAGCCGGGCACCTACCCTGCTGCGGTCAGGATGCGGATCCGCGACGGCGGGTTCCCTCCTTTCCCGCGCCCGGAACGCTGCCATGCCTGAAGGACTCCCCTGCGAGCCCGCGCCCGTCGCCAGCTCACCGCTGGCCGATGGCTCTGCCGGGATGGAACTTGGTCGTAACGACCGTGTCGCTCAGTCCTGAGCGGGCGCCGCTCCCGAAAGGGAGTTGGGCGCCCCCCGCCGTCCCATCCCCCTTCTCGCCTCCCTCGCGCTTGGCCGACCTTCGCCTGCTGGCGCTCACCGATTCGTTTCATGCCGAGTGGGCGGGCCTCGCTCTCGCGCACGGCCTCACGCTCGTGACGGTGTCCGATCCGTCGGCGCTGCCGGCGCGCGGTCACGCGCTCACCCTGGTCGCGGCTGCCGGCGACGAGCAACAGCTCGAAGGTGTGCTGCGACAGCTGCCGCGCGACGTCCGCTCCATCGCGGCCGTCGGCGCGTTGGCCGATCACCGACTCGCGTCCGCCGTGGTGCGCGCCGGCGCGGACGACTACTTCGCGCTGCCGCAGGATCTGACGCAGCTGGTGACGTGGCTCCGGGAAGGCGCGGAGCGGCTGCGCCACGACTCGGCCGCGTCGGCATTCGCGGCGGAGGAGCGCGCGAAGCTGCGTTTCGATGACATCCTCGGCGAGAGCCCCGCATTGCACGCCGCGCTCGACCGCGCCGCGCGGGTGATTCCGCGCGCATCGGCGACCGTGCTGATCACGGGAGAGACCGGCACCGGCAAGGAGCTGCTCGCCCGCGCGATCCACTACAACGGGCCGCGTCGCGACGCACCGTTCGTCGAAGTGAACTGCGCTGCGATCCCGGAGAATCTGCTCGAGAGCGAGCTGTTTGGACACGAGAAAGGCGCGTTCACCGGCGCGTCCGCGGCCAAGCCCGGCCTGATGCAGCTGGCGCACGGCGGGACGCTGTTCCTCGACGAGATCGGACATCTGGCGCTGCCGCTGCAGGGGAAGATCCTGCGCGCGCTGGAGGAACGTGTCGTGCGCCGCGTCGGCGGCACGCGCACGATCCCGTTCGACGTCCGGTTGATCGCCGCGACGCACGTCGACCTCGCGGGCGCGGTGCGTCACGGCGAGTTCCGCGAGGATCTCTACTACCGGCTCAACGTCGTCCCGATCGCGCTGCCGCCGCTGCGCGCGCGCCATGACGACGTCGTGCTCATCGCGCGGCATTTCCTGGCGCGCTTCGCGCGCGAGTATGGGCTGCCGGCGATGGAGCTGACGACCGCGGCGGTGCGGGCGCTGCGCGAGCGACGCTGGCCCGGCAACGTGCGCGAGCTGCGCAACGCGATCGAGCGCGCCGTGGTGCTCGCCACCGGACCCACCGTCGACGC
>DASXHF010000255.1:0-11910 GCA_036488775.1 Gemmatimonadaceae bacterium
GATCAGTGGACCGGTGTCGCCCGGCAGCTCGATCTCGAAATAGACGCGCGTCTCCTGCGAGCGCTTTCCGTCACCGACGATGTCGACCGACGCGATGTCGCCCTGGTGGCGGGCGATCGCGCCCGTGAGCAAATGAAGGACACCCGGGCCGGAATCAGCCCGCACCAGTACCCCGATTCTCTCCGCCATCTCTCGTGTGCTTCCCCTGTGGAGTAGTCCGCGCAATATAGGCGCGCCGAGCGACTAGCACTGCTCAGCGCCCCGCGGCGGTGATCCTATCCAAGGGCGCATTACCGGGCCAAGTTTGGAGCCTCCGTCAGACGTCCGTCTCGCACGAGGCAACGGAGGCGCTCGTGCAGCATGGCTCCGTCCCGGTACCAACGTGCCACTGAATTGAGCCCGTCCCCTCGATCTCGTCCGACACCACGAGAGCGCGAGATCCCTCGTACCCGCCGGTTCATCCTTGGAGGTCGTCATGCGTCTGCGTCATCTTCCGCTCGCCGCGCTTGCTCTTGCGGCGTGCTCCGATCTCGGCGTCCAGCCCAAGCCTCTCACTCCGAGTGCCACGGCCAACCACAGCGCAGCGGCCGTTGGACCGCGGATTGGCGCGGTCACGTATTACCGGCCGTTCTCCATGAGCCGAGGGATCGGCCCCGACGGGATCTACGCGGCCGACGCGGCGGCGGTGCCTCCACAGCCGAACATTCTCTACCACGGCGGCGAGCTCCTTCTCGAGACGAGCCTCGCTGCGATCTACTACGGAGCCAAGCCGATCTATCCCAATGGCCCGAAGCCGGGCAGCAAGGGCCAGGGCGACGGTGACGAGTCATTGATCGGCTATTACCTGAACGCGCTCGGCGGCTCGCCACACTGGAACATCAACACCACCTACTACCAGGCGATCGAGGCACCGCGAGAATACGTGGAGCCCGTCATGAGGTACTCGACCTTCTGGGCTCCGAAAGCCGGCCCGAAGCCCGGTGACGTGGTGAGTCCCGACGAGATGGTGGCGGTGATCGAGGGTGGCTTCGCGGCGAACGCGTTCCGCTACGACCCGCACAGACTGTACATGATCTTCACGGGTCCCGGAGTCAATCTCGGCGGCGGCTTCTCGCGCGACAACCTGCAGTACTGCGCGTGGCATTCCGCCTACATGCGGGACAACGGAGACGTCGTGCAGTTCGCCGCCATGCCGTACGACGCCGATTTCACGCCGGCACATCCGTCGAACAACCCGGACGGCAACCACTACATCTGCGTACCGCAGAATGGCGCGCCGAACGGCGACGTCGGGGCCGACGGCACCGTGAGCGCGATGACACACGAGATCGAGGAGACGACCACCGATCCCGCGACGGTGCTCGAGGGCCAGTGGGACTTCTGGGGCTGGTGGGACAAGAATGGCGAAGAGAACGGCGACAAGTGCGCCTACAATTACGGCCAGGTGTTCAGCAATGGCAGTGGCTTCTGGAACATCGTCATGGGCCAGAAGCAGTTTCTCGTCCAGCGAAACTGGGCGAATACCACGCCGCAGGGCTGCCTGAAGTACTACTACAAAGGTCACGAGGAAGACGGGCGCGGCGACCGGAACACCAGCGGCACCGTCGCCAGTCAGTAGGAGCTCGCGCGCACGCGACGGCACAGGGCACGCGTGACGGTACGCGCGGTTCGCTCGGCTACGGCGCTGCGGAGGACGATGGACCGTGCTTCGTCGTGATGAGAATCACGCCGTTCGCGCCGTGAAGGCCATACAGGCCAGTGGCGCCGGCGTCCTTGAGCACGTCGATGCGCGCGATCTCCGACGGCGGGATGGTGGCCAGAACGTTGCCGAGCCCATGGCCACCAACCGGCGTGCCGTCGACGACGTAGAGCGGCTGTCCGCCGGCAGCAACGGATGACGAGGCGCCGCGAATGCGGATGTCGTATTCACCGAATTCGTTCCGCACCACGTACGCACCGGCGACGCGTCCCTGCAGCAGCTGAATGAGCTGCGACGGCTGCATCGCGTCGATGTCTCGTTCGGTGAGCGTGCCGACCGCGTCAGCCGAGCGGCTACGCGCGGTGCTGCCGTACGCGCCTGGTACACTGTCCTGTGCAGCCGGCAGTGTTTGGTGCGTCGGAAGAGTGGCCGAGCACGCCGTTCCGATTGATACGACGGCCAACACCGTCCACCATGTGACGGCCTGACCGCGCGGCGTGGTGCGCATGGGACCTCCTGGTAGCCTGGATCCCAGGTGGGCGCATTACTGGGGCCGCGGGTCTCCCAGGCTCCGAATCACAGGCCGCAGGAGATCTCGAGTTCGACGCGCGATCCCAGCGTAGCTCAACGGATCTCGCTCCCTAAGTCGGTGATGCCGCCCAATCGGAGCTCGACCAGGCGCGAGGCGAGCTGGATCAGCGCCTCCTCCGAAAGCTCCGGCGCGACCTGCCGCAACTGAGGCATGGTCTCCTGGAGCATCGCTTCAAATCGCGCAACCCATGCGGCAGCATGGGGTTCGTGTGGCTCGTCTTTCATTGGCTCCATCTCCCGGCGTCGGGGGGTGGTCAGTATGTCCCTAATCAGACTGCCGACACAAGATACGGCAACAATGTAAACGCCACTCGTCGTGACTGACGTCACATGGACATTTTGGCGTCTTTCCCGCCGCCTCGCTCATCATCTAGCTAAGCGGCCGAACGAGCCTGCCAGGCCCGGCTCTGATCACTCGCGAACGGCGATGATCTCGAGCACGGCCGGCGTGATCATCCGGACAGCGGGACGCTTCCCTGCCTCGGCGAAGTCGCGGATGACGTCGTTCCCCCGCTCGGCTGTCAGACTCTTCAACGCCACCAGGCGTCTCACGCCCGACGTCACGAAGCTCGCCGGCCACTCCCACATCGGGTCCAGAGGCGAGATGACCTCGACGATCGGACGGACCTCGACGATGCGGAATCCGTCTGCTGGCAGCCAGCCGAGGAGATCGAGCGCGACGTTCGGCTCGCCACCGTCGGCTCGCCAGGTGCTCATGACTCGTTGCACGAACTCCTCGAACGTCGTGCTGCGCGGCGCCAGCCGCCACGTCCCGTATTCGAAGTACTCGTGAAAGACCACGGGCGCGCCGACTCTCAGCGCTCCGTGAAGCCGCTGCAGCAGCTTGCGCGGTTGACTGACGAACGCGAACACCCATCGACTCCAGGCACCGTCCGCAACGATCGACGGAAGTGGGTCGTCGGCGAGATCCAGCTTCACGGCCGTCACGTTGCTCAATCGCTCGGCCCGTTGCCGTGCGGCCAGCGCTTCGAGAAAGTGCGCTGACCGATCGATCGCCGTGACCCGGCCCGTCGCACCGACCAACGCCGCCAAGTCGACTGTGGCGTAGCCTGGCCCGCAGCCCACGTCGATGATGTGTTGTCCTCGATCGAAGCCGGCCCTGCGCCATGCGTCCAACGCGTACCGTCGCCACACGGAATGCTGTATTCCGAGGCGCCGGATCTCCTCATCCCCGGTGCCGAGGACGTAGTCGTCGTTCGTCGTCGATGGAGTCATGACCGTCTCGGCTGCACAATGGACGATAGACCGAGCACCGGCGAGATGCTATCCGATTCGTGCACTCACGTGGCTCGCCGCAGCAGTGTCGGCAATTCAGCCAGGAGCTCCCGGGCAAGAAAGCCCACTCGTCCCATGCGCCGTGTAAGCACGGCGCCGGCAGCACCGTGGAGGTACGCACCCCACACGGCCGCGCACGACGCGGGCGCACCGCGCGCCGCGAGTCCCGCCACTACACCGGCCAGTGTGTCGCCCGACCCCGACGTCGCGAGACCGACTGAGCCGCCCGCATAGTGAAAGAGCGCGCCTGCTGGCTCGGCGATCCAGGTTTCCGCTCCCTTGAGCGCCACCACCGCACCGAACCGCTCCGAGGCATCGCGAGCATAAGCTGCCGCGTTTCGCTCCACGTCGGTCCTGTCGACACCGAGCAACGATGCCATCTCTCCCGCGTGCGGAGTCAGGATGACACGTCCGCCCAAACGCCGCACCAGCCCACGGTTCCCTTGCAGAGCGAGGAGTGCTCCGGCATCGAGGACGAGCGTCGCGTCGTCTCCGATCTCGCGCATGATCGCGCGTAACAGTGCACGCGCCGATCGGGCGCTGGACATCCCTGGCCCAAGGAGGATCGCGTCGACGGAATTCCACCGCCGAGACAGCACGCGACCGGCGGCCGCACCGGCGATCTCACCGCGACGCGTCTCGGGAAGCGCAACGACGAGCGCCTCCGGTACTGCCACGCCGAGCGCCGCCGACACGCTGCGCACAGTGGCAAGCTGCAGCTTCCCGGCGCCGGCACGAAGCGCTGCCACGCCGGCGAGCAGGATGGCCCCCGGCACCTCTGCGCTTCCGCCGACGGCAAGCACTCGACCCCGTACGTCTTTGTCGCCGTCGTCGTCCAATCGCGGCAGAGGCATCCGGCGCAGCAACGCGCGCGTCACCTTTCGCGCGCGCGTCATCGCGTCGCCACTGGCGGATCCGGCTCCGCGGTCACCGGCGCTCCGGCCTCGACCAGCGGCGCGACGAAATTGTAGGTGCGAAGCTGAAGCTCGCCGTCGTCTCCGAGCTCAGGATTGATCGAGTACGCGGTAACGCCGCAGTTGGCCACTTCACCGGCCCGGTCGATCGCGAGGATCTGCTCCTCCGTGAGTCCCTCGAGCAGATAACGAAAGCAGAGCACGATCACCTGATGCGCCACGATCAGCACTCGCTTGTCCGGTCCGCTGTGGTGAAGACTGATCGTGTCGAGCGCGCTGCGGAGCCGCAGGATCACATCGCACCAACTCTCACCACCGGGGGGCCGGAAGTAGAACTTGCCGAGGTGCGAGCGCATCTCGGCAAGCTCCGGGTAGCGCTGCTCGATTCCCACCTTGGTCAGCCGGTTGACGACGCCGAACTCCTTCTCGCGCAGCCGTTCGTCGATCCGCACCGGCCCGGTCCGTTCCGTGCCGCCTGTCTCTTCGATGATCGCGGCGGTGTGGCGCGCGCGCAGATACGGCGACGTGAGCACCACGTTCGGCCTTGCACCGTCGGGCATCCCGGCAAACCATCGACCCAGCGCTTCGGCCTGACGCTCGCCCGTGACGCTCAACGGCACGTCGACGTCGCGTTCCAGGATGTCGATCTCCGGAAGCCCCGCGGCCATGGCGGCATCGCGCGCAACGTTGCCTGCGCTCTCGCCATGGCGCACGACCCACAACCGACTCGGCCATCGTAGCGGCATGGCCGCGCCAGAGGTCAAAGAATGTACCACGCGACCCAGGCGTTTCGCGCTCGTACAGGTGCGACGTGTCGGTGACCGTCGTTCCCGGAGCAGCGACGGTCGCCGGTGAGGCGCGCCGCCTACTGGGACTTCGGGCCGTTGTACGTGATCCGGTAGACGCGGCCGCCGAGATCGTCGGTCACGTACAGCGCGCCGTCGGGACCGACGACAATTCCCGTTGGCCGGTGCTTCGCCGTGCCTGGTTGTACTTGCGCGGGGGGCACGCCAGGAAAGCCCGTCGCGAAGTTCTCATAATTGCCGCTCGGTGTCGCGCCCGTCATTGGCTGAAACACGACGCGGTAGCCGTCCTGCGGCTCGGGCGCGCGATTCCACGACCCATGGAAGGAGATGAACGCACCGCCCCGGTACTTCGCCGGAAGGCTGTCGCCGTTGTAGAAGACGAGCGCCATCGGCGCCCAGTGTCCCGGATAGGTGGCGATCGGGTTCTTCTTGCCCACGCAGCGATCGGTCTTCTTGCCGTCGCCGCCATACTCCGGCGCCGTCACGAGCTTCTTCTCGTCCATCGAGTAGTAACAGTACGGCCAGCCGAAGTCGTCGCGCTCGTCCACCTGCACCAGCTCCTCGCCGGGATTCTCCGCCTGATACTTCGTGCTCGGAAAGACATTCGGCCAGTTGTCGTGCAGCTGATCGCGTCCGTGCTGCGTGGCGTACAACCTCCCGTCCGGACCGATCGTCAATCCCATCCCGTTGCGCAGTCCGGTCGCGTAACGCGCCGCCCGCGTCACGCGCTGTCCGAGCTTGTTCGCGTCGAACTTCCAGATTCCCGCTCGCGTTTCCAGCTCGGTGCACGGATCGACGCCCGGTGATTCGTTCTCGCGGTCCTTTCGCTGACACGAATTCGTGGCCGATCCGATGTTGAGGTACATCGTACCGTCGGGAGCGATAGTGAAGTTCCGCGCTCGATGTCCCGGGTTGAGCGGGATCCCGGACACGACCACCTCGGGCTTTCCCGTCGGGACGAGCTGCGTATCGGCTCGCGCATATCGGACGATCCGCGTGCCTTCGTCGACGTACAGGTGTCCGTTGAACAACATGACGCCGGTATTCCCGATCCCGGGCACGCGCTTGACGATGTCGGCACGTCCGTCGTGGCTGGTGTCACGGAGCGCCGCGAACGAATAGCCCTTTTCCCGCTGAGCCACGCCGGAGATCTGCTGTTCGGGCCCTGGCGCCGTGCCCTCGAGGGTGACGTAGACGTCGCCGTTCGATGCGACGGCCACGTGACGGCCGTGGGCGATGCTGTCGGCGAAGACCGTCGCGCAAAATCCCGCCGGAAGCGTCAGACCGGCGTTGTCTCCACAGGCCGTTGCGGGGGCGGCCGTCGTTCGGGCGACGCCGGAGTCGCTGCGCGCAGCCGGTGTCTTCTCGCCGCCGCCGCAGGCGACGAGTCCGATCAGAGCCATGAATGCGGACGTCCGACTGCAAAGCCGGCGTGTGGCACCGACGTGCACGACAATCTCCTGTCCGGGGCATCGGACCGCGGCGGCAAGATCTACACCGTATGTCTCATCTCAGCTGGGCGATCCAGTGGCGAAGCCATCCGTCGGAACTGCACGAGGGTTGCGCTGATTGTTCCACCTTCACTCGATCCGAGAACCAGAGCTCAGAGATGACTGCGTCACTCTTCGAACCACTCACGATGCGGGGCGTGACCATTCGCAACCGCGTCGGCGTCAGCCCGATGTGCCAGTACTCGAGCGTGGACGGCTTCGCCACGGACTGGCATCTGGTGCACCTTGGCAGCCGCGCGGTCGGCGGCGCGGGATTGGTCGTGACGGAGGCAACGGCCATCTCGCCGGAGGGCCGCATCTCACCGTATGACCTCGGCATTTGGCGCGATGATCATGTCGAGATGCTCGCGCGCATCACTCGCTTCATCGAGGCGCAGGGCGCAGTGGCAGGGACTCAACTCTCGCATGCCGGACGAAAGGCGAGCACCGACGCGCCGTGGAAGGGCGGGCAACCGCTGAGCGTGGAGCACGGCGGATGGACGCCGATCTATGCACCCAGTCCACTGGCATTCGGCTCTCGATCCCAAATTCCCGTTGCGCTCGATGCTGCCGGTATCCGTCGAGTCGTCGACGACTTTGGTGACGCGACGACGCGGGCGCTCAACGCCGGGTTCCGCGCCGTCGAGCTTCACGCGGCGCATGGCTACCTGCTCCACGAATTTCTCTCACCGCTCAGCAACCATCGTGTCGACCGCTATGGCGGATCGTTCGAGAACAGGATCCGTTTGCTGGTCGAGGTCACCGAAGCCGTCCGCATGGTATGGCCGGAGTCCTTCCCGTTGCTGGTCCGTCTCTCTGCCACTGACTGGGTCGATGGCGGGTGGGACCTGGAGCAGTCGATCGAGCTTGCTCGCGTGCTCAAGCCGCTCGGTGTCGACCTGATCGACTGCTCATCCGGAGGGATCGTCCCTGGTGTCCAGATCCCCGTCGCACCCGGGTATCAGACCGGTTTGGCGGAGCGCATTCGTCGAGAGGCGCGGATCATGACCGCGGGCGTAGGACTGATTACCGCTCCCGCTCAAGCGGAAGCGATTCTGCGCGACGAACAGGCTGACATGGTATTCCTGGCGCGGCAGCTTCTTCGCGATCCGTACTGGACTCTGCATGCAGCCCCCAAGGTCGGAGCGACGGTCGCGTGGCCGCAGCAGTATCAACGCGCCGTCGATTGAGCCGCGTCACGCGCCAAGCTTTCGCAAGGCAGGCTCATCCGGAAATGCGTGCCCGCTCGCGCCGGGGGCACGCATTGCAACCTCTCGTGAGTCCATCTCTTGCATTACCACCCTGGTATTCACCCAGGGAGGAGCCTCACATGAAAATCCACGTACGATTCGCGGTCGCTGCCGCGCTGTCGCTCTTCGCCGCAGCGTCCGCTCGCGCACAAGACAACAAGCCTGGCGGTCTGAACAAGGTCGCGCACGATGTCAGCAGCACCGTGAAAAAAGCGGGGCGCGACACCAAGGCAGAAGTGAAGCGAGATGCCGGCACGACGCATCACGCCCTGCAGGACGCAGGCAATAACACCAAGACCGCGCTCAAGAAGACCACCGGCATCAAGGGGTCGCAAAGCAAGCACCCGGGTGGACTCAACAAGGTGGCGCGCAACATCAGCAGCGCCGGCAAGACGGTCGGTCGCAGCGCACGCGCCGAGAAGGATCGCGCGAAGAGCAGCGCGCACGGCACGCTGACCGAGACCGGTAAGGACATCAAGGCAAAGACACCGTGACGCGATAGTGTCACGGGACGGATAAAACAGGCCGGTCGCTCGCGACCGGCCTGTTCGCGTTCTCTCCCGCCGATCGTGCGACTACCCAAACGTGTGGTGCGCCCGCCGTGCGATTCGCGTCGAAGTATCGCGAATTGCGAACTTGCCGTGTGCTATCTGCCGGGACTCGATCGGTCCGCCTGACCTGTCGCCACGGACAATTTGTCGAGACACCATCGCTGACGCACGCGCGTGCGGACACTCTGACGCGCTGCGTGAGCCCCGTCACGCTGGCACCGAGAGTGCCTTCAGCCCGTGCAACGCGAGTCGTAGCAAGCACTCTGTTTCTCCATGGGATGCGCCGTGGAGCCATTGTCGCATGCGCGTCGTCGCCCTCTCACGGAGCTTCGGAAACAATGTTCACCAACCTTCGGCGCGCCAGCGTTCTTGCGCTCGGGCTCGTGGTTGCGACGGCGTGCTCCTCGGAGCATGCAACGGCGCCTGCGACGGCGCCTGCCGTGCAGCCAAGCGCCCAGTCCGCGGCGCTGCCCCAACCGGGCGCACAGTCGGCCGACCTGCTCGGCACGGTCGGATCCGTGCTCGGCGGTCTTCAGCTGGTAACGGGGCTGCAGCGCACGAGACCACTCGCGGCGCCGATCACGGTGACCAAGACGGTCGGCCTTTACGGTGGCGTGCTCGTCATCCCCCAAGCGGGAGTGAGCGTGGTCATTCCTTACGGGGCACTGACGCAGCCCACCACGATCACGATGACGGCGCGCGCTGGTTCCCTGGTCGCATACGACTTTGCGCCGCACGGCATCACGTTCGCGAGGCCGCTCGTGTTCACGCAGAGCCTCTCGGGCACGAATGCGACGATCCTCTCGGTGCCATTTCTGAAGCTCGCGTACTACACCGATCCGAGTCTGCTGGGTAGCTTGACCGGCACGGTTTCGGAGCTGATCGGTGGTGTGTCGAGTCTGCTCACCTGGACGTTCAGCGCGCCGATCAAGCACTTCTCCGGATACATGGTGAGCTGCGGGCGGGAGTAGCCCCGCGCTCCCGGGACACAGCGGTGAGTAGCAACGGCCCCACGCGCATCGGACGCGTCATCCCACACGGGGTGACGCGTCCGACGCCGTTTTCGTCCCTCGCCCTCGTAGGGCCGCCCGCACAAGCGACACCGCCGCGTCCCGACCACGCACCGACGCTCCCTTCCACCGAGGCCCTGGCGTCCGTGATGGAGCGCGGCCAGATGCTCGAGCGACGCGGCCAGCGCGAAGACGCCAGGCGCGTCTATGAGGATGCGCTACGTGACGAGCGGATCGGCGCTCCGGCAGCGGTGGCGCAACTCCATCGATGGATTGCGCGCACCCACATGCAGGACTCGAATTACGCCGCCGCCGAAGCCGCGGCACGAACGGCGCTCGGCGTTTCGGAGTCGGCCAATGATGAGGGAGGCCGCGGGCACGCGATCAACACCCTGGCCGTCATCTGCTTCAAGCAGGGCGCGTTGGACGACGCGGAACGGCTCTATCTCGCGGCCAGGGAAAGCGCGCACCGGGCGCGCGAATCGCGCCTGGCCGCCATGACGGCAACGAATCTCGGTAACATCGCGACGGTGCGCGGGGAATACGACCGGGCGCGCGAATACCACGAATCGGCGCTGAGCGAAGCACGTGCCGGGGGCCTGGCCGACCAGGCGATGCATGCCCTGAACAATCTGGGCCTCCTGCACACCCAGATGTCGCGATTCGAGGAAGCCGAGCGGTCCTATGCCGAAGCGCTCGAGATCGGCGGAGTGCTCGGCGATCTCAGCATGTGCATCCTCGCCCATCTGAATGTCGCACGCATGCGGCTACGCCGTGGAGACCATCGTGGCGCGCGCGCGTCCTGCGATCAGGCCACTACCTTGTCCGCGCAGCTCGGGGACAACCACGCCGACGGAGAGGCTGCGCACGTCCACGGTATCATTGCGCGCGCATCGGGCGACATGGCGAAAGCAGAGGAATACTTCATCAGCGCGGAAGCTGCTGCGGCGCGGCAGGGCGACCTGATCCTGCAGGGAGAGACGGCGCGCGAGCTCGCGGAGCTCTATCGTGCTCAGGGGCGCAACCGCCAGACGCTGCAGCGGCTCAACCAAGCACACCGCATCTTCGGCCAGCTACGCGCGCGACGCGAGCTTGCCGACGTGGACCGGCGCACGGCCACGCTGGAGAACGATTTCCTCGAGGTGGTCCGAAAGTGGGGCGAGTCGATCGAATCGAAGGACATCTATACACAGGGTCACTGCGTTCGTGTCGCCGACCTGGCGTGCGCGCTGTGGGCTCGTGTGAACGCAGGCGACGACACGCCGCTCTTCTGGTTTCGCATCGGCGCGCTGCTGCATGACGTCGGCAAGCTGATGGTTCCGGCCGAGGTGCTCAACAAGCCGGGCAAGTTGACGGACGCCGAGTGGGAGATGGTCAGACGCCATCCGAGCGCCGGCGTCGAGCTGCTCGCCGATATCGAGTTTCCGTGGGACGTGCGGCCCATCGTCGAGAGCCATCACGAGCGGTGGGATGGCACCGGCTATCCTCACCAGCTAGCGGGGAAGGCCATTCCGCTCACTGCCCGTGTCCTCTGCATCGCCGACGTCTATGATGCGCTGACGTCCGTGCGCAGCTACAAGAAGGCGTTCACCCACACGCAGGCGCTCGAGATCATGCAACAGGACGTGGGAACGCAGTTCGATCCGGCTCTGTTCGCCGAGTTCCGCGCGATGATGTCGGAAGCCCCGCCGGCGGTTCGCCTGATCGCGTGATCCGCCGCGGCGAAGGATCCGACCCTTCACCGCGGGTCGTGCCTACCCAAGGCTCAGGCGTCGTTCCGGGCGGGTCGAAGACAATGGATCTCCAATTCAATGGTCCGCCAAAGTATTGCAGTTCCCTCCGTTGGTTGCAGGATGCGGTAGCGTGGACCCGCCAAACGCGAAAATGTCCCATCGCTCCGTCTCTATAAAACATTACCTAGTAATGAGTTAGCAACAACCATCTGCGTTTGAGGGCGCCTGGCACCAGCGCTGCATTACAGGTTCGTCACTTCCCCCCAAGTCGGACCGCGCACCTCCTACCCATACGCGGCTCCGTCCCTCAAAAAAGCGGATAACTCAATGAAGACCCAGACCCGTCGCGGCTTCACCCTGATCGAGCTTCTGATCGTCGTCGTCATCATCGGTATTCTCGCGGCGATCGCGATCCCGAAGTTCGCCAACACGAAGTCGAAGGCCTATACGGCCGCCATGAAGTCCGACCTGCGCAACCTGGTCACGGCCGAAGAGGCGTTCTTCTCGGATTCCGGGAAGTACATCCAGTATGACACGACGCTGCTCAAGTTCCGTCCGTCGACCGGTGTG
>DASXHF010000265.1:0-7158 GCA_036488775.1 Gemmatimonadaceae bacterium
CGCGATGGATAGTGCCGCTCCATCGCGTCCGCCGCACGCGCGAGATCGACTCCCTCTAAACGATCACGATATCGGCCGAGTAGGGTGACGAGTGCCTCGAACGACGGGCGGCCGCCGGAATCGGCGGCGAGAACGGCACCCGGAAACCGCGGCCTATCCGTCGACCGATCCATCACTCGGCCGGACGAATCGCCGACGGCGAAGAACCCGACCAGCGCACCGACAGGAAGACCGACAGTCCCGGTGTACTCCTGCGGCGACACGCGTCGCAGCGTGCCGGCGCGCACGAGCGCCGGGTCATAGTCGCGCGCCGCGGTTGCGCTCTCGTAGCGCGCCCATACGGTGAGCGTCGACTCGCTGGCGAGCGCTGCGATCGGGCGATACCGCGCGACGACCCTGCCACCCGGTGCGATGAAATCGCTGCTCAACGAGAGCCTGCTCGGTGTCGCGGCGCCGAGCGACCGCAGCGACCCGGCGACGACGGCGACACCCAGCACGGCCACGACGACGATCCCGAGCGCTGCTCGACGCTGCCAGTCACCATCGCGATGCTTCGGTTCGCGACTGATGTCCGCTTCGCGACGATCGACGTCGTGGCCGGTGGGCACGCTCACGACACGCTCGTCGCGTTGCCGCTCCGCCGACTCGACCCCCTCATCCGCGACGCCCTTCGCGATGCGCGACCACAGCCCATCCGGCGCACCCGGCAGCTCGATCGCGCGCGCCGCGTCGCCCATCGCCTGAACCTCCGCGACGATCTCCCGGCAACGCGCACACACGGCCACATGCCGTCCCACTCGCGTCCGCGCACGATCGACGTCGGAGGTATCGGCGTACTTCGACAGTGCATCGAACGACGGATGGAAGCCGCTCGCAATGGTCGTCATCGTGAACCTCGCAGGATCTCGCGCAGCTTGCGCCGCGCGCGGTGAAGTCGCACTTCGGAATTCCGCACCGATATCCCGAGCAGCTCGGCGATCTCGGCGTGGTCGTAGCCCTCGACCTCCTTGAGCAGGAAGACGGTGCGGTGGTCGTCGGACAACAGCGTCAGCGCGTGCTGGATGCTGATCCGCTCGAGCGGCGAGTCGTCGCGCCCGAGCAACGCGCCGACGCTTTCGACGTCGACCTCCCGCCGCCGCCGTCCGCTCCGCATCCGCATCAACGCTTGCCGTACGGCGATTTGCCGGATCCACGCGGGAAAGCTCGCGCTGCCGCCGGTGAACCCGCGCACGGACTGTCGCAAGCCGACGAACACGTCCTGCGTCACGTCCTGCGCGTCGGCGTCGCTCCCGGTGAGCCGAAGCGCCGCGCGATAGACGAGATCGGCGTAGTCGACGAACATCTCGCCGAGCGCCGCGGTGTCACCCGTGGCGACGCGGTCGAGGCGGTGACGAAGTATCGTCGCGGGATCTACGTCGGCGAGCGCAGGGCGGGGCATGTACTCAAGATGCCTGCCGGAGCCCGAACCTTACACCCACGGCGGATCGATGGTATCAGCGGTTACTGCAACCGCTTCAGCATCTCGACGGCGTGAAGATTCGTCCGGTCGAGCTCCACCGCCCGCCGATAGCTCCGGATGGCCAGCTCCTTGTTGCCGCTGACCTGGTAGGCTTCTCCAAGGCTGTCGAAGGGATTCGACGACGTCGGATACGCGAGCGTGTTCAGCTCGAAGATCTCGATCGCGTCGCTCACGCGACGATCGCCGTACAGGAGCTGATATCCCAAGGCGTTCAACTCGGATTCACCGAAGTCGAACGTGGCATCGTTGGCCGCGCGCAGCGAGTGGTACACGTCGACTGCCGCGCGAATGCCACGCGTACCGATCGTGTCGTAGAGCGCCTCGGCGATGGATCGCTTGGGAAAGACGTACGGCTTGCCGTCCAGGATGTTCAGGATGGCGTCGGCGATCTCCAGACGCTTGCTGTTGCCCCGGTTGGTCAGGATGATGATCGCCGTGCTGTCGGCCGGTCGTCGCTCCACCAGTGCGCGATAGCCTCCAGTCGCGCCCTGATGCCACACGACCTGGCGGCCGTGTTCATCGCCGATGTTCCAACCGAAACCGTACGTCGACGTGCCTTCGCCGACACGACCGGGCGTGAACGCCTCGGCGAGCGTCGACTGACGCACCAGACGCTCCGTGTACAGGGCCCGGTCCCATTTCAGCAGATCGTCGACGGTCGAATACATGCCGCTGCTGCCGGTGAGCAGGGCGTCGTCATCGGCACGGTTGCCGAACTGGTCGTACGCCGTCGCCGTCCTTGCCGAGTCGCGCCCCGAGCCCTGGTAGACGAAGGTGTCGTGCATCCCGAGAGGCGTGAAGATCCGCGACGCCATGAAATCGGCGAAGCGCTGACCCGAGACCCGCTCCGCGACCACGGCGAGGAGGACGTAGTTGGGATTGCTGTATCGGTACTTCTCGCCGGGCCGAGAGACGAGGACGTCCGGCTTCGCCAGCCGCTGCAGCACCTCCTCGTTGGTGAGCCGGGGATGGTCGATGCCCAGATCGCCGATGTCGGGAATGCCCGACGTGTGATTGAGCAGATGCCTCAACGTGATTCCCTTCAGCGAGCCGGCGAGCTCCGGGATCCAGCGCGAGACCTCGTCGTCGTAGGCGATCTCGTGGCGTTCAGCCAGCATCATGACCGCCATGGCCGTGAACTGCTTGGACACCGAGCCGACGTTGGAGATCGTCATCGGTGTGAATGGCCGGCGCGACTGGACGTCGGCGTACCCGAATGCCCCTCGGTACGCGATCTTGTCGCCGACGGCCACGATGATGCTGCCGCTGAATTGACCGCGCGCATGAAGCGCCGTCATGAAGCGGTCGATCTCGACGCTCGGGGTGAGGGGCGAGGTGAGAAGACACCACGGAGCAGCGAGGAGAGTGCAGAACAGGCGACTCATTGGGGTGCGATGCGGATGGAAAGACGCACTGCCTCCCTAGCGAGGCGTGTTCACCTTCTCCGATCGCGCCGGCGCTGCCAGCTCCGCCCGCCGCGCCGGCAGGGACTCGGACAGCAGCCCGACCATGAACCGCTGCGCCTCCGAGATGCGCTCGACCTCGATCGCGATCGCGTCGACGGCCGTCTCGAGCCGCTGCATGCGGTCGTCGTCGCGATACGTCTCGGTCATCGGCTTCGCACGCGAGCCCATTCGCCAGAGGACCCGCGTGCCGAGCCCGATGCCCACGAACGCCGCGGTCGACGTGATGAGGACGAACATGACCTGCGCGAACTCCAGCGTGTCTCCGCTCATGCGATCCTCCGGGTGATCAAGGCCTTACGGCGGCGGCGGCCGGAAGTTGCGAGATCGACTCACAACCCGCGCCGGTCAGGGCGTCCCATCGCCGTTCAGGTCGATGGTGTCCTTCCCCTTCTCCGGTTTCCCGAACGTCCAGCTTGCGCTGAGCAACAGCCCGCGGATCGCCCGCGAACGATCCGACGTCTGGAAAAAGCGAGGGTCGAGCGTGGTGGTGCGCTCGTGCGAGGTGTTGAACGGGTCGATGACGCGCAGGGTCAGGCTCAACTGGTCGTCCATGAGCTTCTGCCGCGCCGCCAGGTTGAACTGCGTCCGGCTCGCGTTCGTGCCCTGCTCCACCGTCATCGCCGACTGATAGGTGAACAGGGCCTGCAGATCCACGGTCTTCGACACACGAAATGCACCGTTGGCGCGCGCCCTCCATCCGAAGGTGTTGATCGAGAGGTCCGGGGCGACGTTGCTGGCATTGCTCGTCTGACGGAAGGCGCTGGTGCCGACGAAGCCGCTCAGGCGCGTTCCGGTCACCGCCAGCGTGGCGTCTCCGCCATAGGCATCGCTCGTCGCGATGTTGGCGAAGGTGCGCGTGGTGACGCCGGCGCTGTCGATGGTCCGGAGCGTCCGCACCGCGTCGAAGGTGCGGCGGAAGAACGGCGTCACCTGGAGCGTCGTCTTCCCCATCGAACGCTGGACGCCGAGCTCGAAGGCGCTGGTACGCTCGGGCTTCAGGTCCGGGTTGCCGCGCGACAGGTTCAGCGGATCGGCATAGTGCGGGATCGGGTCGAGCAGATCGGCATCGTTCGGTCGCTTGATGCGCGCGGAGTAGCTGAGCTTCACCTGGGTGGCATCGTCGATGTTGTAAGCAACGAGTCCGCTGGGGAAGACGCTGGTGTAAGTGTTGTCGAACGTCGCGTCGACGGACGACAGGCGAAACTGGGTGGACGCGCGCTCCACCCGCAGGCCGCCCTGGTACTGCAGCTTCCCCTGTTGTCCGACGAGCATGCCATAGGTGGCATGGACGTCCTGCTGATACAGGAAGTCGCTCGTGCGACTCGCGTCGGTCAGGTACGTCCCGCTCACGGTATCGAGCACCCGCGTGTCGAGCGCGGTATGAAAATGATCGAATGCGCCCTTGTAGCCAGCCTCCAGTCGCACGCCCGACGTGATTGGACGGACGTAGTCCACCTTGACGGTATTCTCCTGAGGACGCTCGAGGTTCTGCTGGGTCTCTTGGTCCGTCGTGCTAGCGGGCGAACCTCCGAGCGGCAACGAGTGCGCGGCGATCGAGCTCGGCCCGCCCTCGGAATGTCGGAGCGCGCGGAGCTCGATGGAAAGCTTGTGCCCCTTTTCCTGGAAGGCGTGCTTGAGCGCGAGCGTTCCGTCGAAGTCGTTCTCCTGGTTGGTCCCCGAGCTGAGGCGGTCGGTCAGGCCGGTCAATGCACCGCTGGCGTCCAGCGCGCGGTAGCTGATGCCGTTGGACTCGTCATCGTGCCGGTTGCTTGCGAGCAGGTCGAGCGAGAGGTCGTCGTGCCCCGTGAGCTTGTAGCCCAGACTTCCCGTGAGGGTATGAATTTGCCGTGCCTGGATGCGGGTCGAGAATTCATCCAGGTAGGTGGGCGGCGTGAGGTATTCGTCCTCGCGAAACAGCGCCTCGCTGCGGGGGCGCCGGTCGCGCAGGAAGCCGTAGCTCCCATAGAGCGACAACGCCTTGTGCTCATAGCCGACGTTGACTCCGGCGTTCGCCTGCCCGGTCGTGGCGCCTGCCATCGTCGCGCTGCCGCTCGTGCCGGCGTCCACTTCCTCCTTGAGGATGATGTTGATGATGCCGGCCACGCCGGTCGGATCATCACGCGCCGATGGATTGGGGATGACCTCCACCTTGTCCACCATGTCGGCGGGTAGCTGGGCGAGGAAATCGCCGAGCTGCGCCGGCTTGAGCGGGCTCGGCCGGCCATTGATCTGGATCGTGACGCCGGAGTTGCCGCGGAGGCTCACGACGTTGTCGATGTCCACGTCCACCGCGGGCACGGTGCGGAGGACGTCGAGCGCGCTGCCGCCTTTGGCGGTCGGCATGTCGCGCACGACGTACGTATTGCGATCCGGCGCGAGCTGGACCGCGTCGCGCGTCTGGGTCACCGTGATGGATTCCAGCTCGAGCGGGGCGGAGGTGAGGGCCACCGTTCCGACGTCGACGCTCGATGAGGCGACGTCGACCGACGCCACGTCCCACGGTGTGTAGCCGAGCGCGCGGACGCGCAGGTGATAGCGCCCGGGCTTGAGGCCCTGGGCGTGGAACACTCCATCAGCGCCGGAGGCCGCACGGGCGAGCGAGACCCCGGACCCTGGAGCCGTGACGTCCGCCGTGGCACCGGCGATGGGCATCTTGCTCGCCGCGTTGACGACTCGGCCGCGGATTCCCCCCGTGTTCGGACCCTGCGCCACGACGCGGGCGGATACGGCGCAGCCAATCACCGTCGCGAGCACGACGGACCGAAATTGTACTCTCAAGCGAGCTCCCAAAATGGACAAGGCGGCCAAGGCCGCCGGATTCGACGCTGTTGCTAAGGATAAATGTCGTACCTGACAGCAGGATGAGTTCAGCGGCCCGGACCACTCCTGTGGGTGTACGTCCCGTCCACCGCGATGGTCGTACGCACCGAGTTCGCGATGATGCACTCCTCGTGGGACCGGTGATGCAGCGCCTCGACCGCGGCGTCGTCGGGCGTGGGTGCACCGGAAAAGACGATGTTGGGGCGCAGCGTGACGTGGGTGAGCGCCGGCCTCCCGTCCTCATTCTTTCCCAGTTCGCCGACCGACGAATCGACGTACCGCTCGATGGTGTAGCCCGCCTTTGCCGCGAGGAACAGAAAGGTCAGCATGTGGCAGCTGGCAATCGCGGCCACCATGGCTTCCTCGGGATCGACGGATTCCGCGCGCGAGAACGGCAGCGGCACGCTGTGCGGAGAGCTGGACCCGGGAACGACCGCGCCGCCGTCGAAGTGCCACGTGTGTGCACGGCTGTAACGGCGATCGACGAACGCTTCATCAGCGCCCCGCTGCCAGCGGACCTCGGCCCCGTGCTTGGTCATCGATGTCCTGATGCTAGAAGATCGAACGTAGCCTCATGGCACGTCGCCGCACTCCCACAGCCGATGTCCCCCGAGGAGGCCCGCCACATTGTGAATGCGCGTCACGTAGCGGGGCAGCGGCGCCTCGAGGCGTTTGGCGTTGCCTCCTCCCACATAGAGATGATCATAGTTGGTGATGATGCGCAATTGCTCGAAGAGCGCGTGTACCCGGCGTTCCCACCGCTTGCGGCCGATCCGTTGCCGCACGCGGTCACCGTACGGGCTGATCGAATCACCGTCGTCGGGCAGGGTCTGGTAGTGCGCCGACAATCGGCCGTCGACGAAGAGCGCCGTGCCGAGTCCCGTGCCGAGAGTCATCACCAACTCCACGTCGCGGCCCCGGATGGCCGCGAGACCGTGCATCGCCGCGTCGTTGGTCACTCGGACCGGTACGCCGAGCCGCTCCTGCAGCGCGGCGCCGAGCGGGAACTTCTTGAATGCGCGACTGCCCGATGCCGGTAGAGAGTACACGACGTCGCCGTGCACGATACCGGGAATTCCCACGGCGATGCGATCGTAGTGCGGTGCGTGCGCGGCCATCCGTTCGAGCAGCGCGAGGAGACGACCGGGCGTGAGTCCATCGGGCGTCGGCTCCTTGATTCGGTCGGATACCTGATCGCCCGTCTTTCCGAGGAGGGCGGCCTTCACGTTCGTGCCCCCGACGTCGAAGGCGAGTGTGTAGCGGCGAGCGGGACGCCGAGTCGCGGACATGGTGACGTCAGCGCCCCTTGCGACGGTACTTGGCCAGTCCCTTCGTCATGAGCTCCTTCGCCCG
>DASXHF010000288.1:0-3779 GCA_036488775.1 Gemmatimonadaceae bacterium
TGCCGCGGTCGGCCGCCGACCTCATGTCGGTCGTCGGCGCCGCGCTCGACGACGTCGCCGACATCGAGCCGGCGAAGCACGACATCACCCTCGATCCCCTTGGCCTCACCGTGCGGTGGCGCGACGGAACGGCCAAGCTGACCCGGCGGGAATTCGCGTTGCTGCACGGCCTCGTGTCCCGCGCCGGTACGCCGGTGTCGATCGCGCGGTTGCAGGCGCACGCGTGGGGGGAGACGCTCCCGCAGCAGAGCGCCTCCCAGATCGTGACCGTCTACGTCCACCAGCTCCGCCGGAAGCTGCGCGTGCTGGGGCTCGAGGAGAGCCTCGTGACGGTGCGGAACTTCGGCTACGTCTTCGTGCCTCCGTCCCGCACCGTCCCGCCGACGCGATCCGTCAGGCGCGGCGGCGCCGGCCCTTCTTCGCGGACGTCCCCGCCCGCTTCCTCGCGGACGCCGACTTCTTCGAGGACGCGGCCTTCTTCGCCCCCCTCCCCCTCCCCCCGCCGACGCGGGAGGAAATGACGCGGACCTTCCCGCGCGGGGTCAGCTTGTCTCCACCCCGGACGATGATGTCCACGTCCGCGCCGAGCCGGGTGAGCATCCGGATCAGACGCTCGGCGGAGAATCCGTCGAGGTGGTCTCTCATGAGGAGAGACATCTGTGAAGCGGCATCACCGACGACGTCGGCCGCGTCGTTGCGCGACAGGCCGGCGGCGTCTACGCGTTCCTGGACGAGCTGCGCGAGCTGGGCACGCGGGATGACCGATGCGGCGCGGACCTGCCTCCTGGGTCTTGGCATTCTTCTGGTGGATCGCAGGGATGAGAGGGAAATGGTCGACCGTCGACGCGGGAATATTAAGAAAGCTTAATATGCTTGGCTAGGTGCCAAGGCGCTGGATTTTTTTCGGACCCGCTGCCGATCCGCCCCGATCCGCCCGCGTAAACCCTGCCACCGCGACCGGATGCACCCGCCGCAAGGTAATATCAGGAGATTTTGCCGGTGGTCCACTGTCTGGAACCCCCGGGCGCCCTGACATCACGTACTGGGGTGGTACGGCCGTTCCGGCCGCCCCGTTGGCCGCCCCGTGCCCCTGATCGCCTTCGGGCGGGTGGGTCGCTCAGCGCGCCCCCCGCTCCGCCTCGGTCGAGCGTGACTGTTGCGCCGCGGCGCGCTGCGCCTCGTGCCGACCCTCCGCGAACTCCTCGAGCATCTTGCGATTGAACGCCGGGATGTCGTCGGGCTTGCGGCTCGTCACGAGCCCTTCGTCGGTCACGACCTCGCGATCGACCCAGTCCGCGCCCGCGTTCCGCAGATCGGTCTTCAGCGATGGCCATGAGGTGACCGTGCGCCCGCGCACGACGTCCGCCTCGACCAACAGCCACGGCGCGTGGCAGATGACCGCGGCCGGCTTGCCGGCCTCGAACATCCGGCGCACGAACTGCACGGCTCGGTCGTCCATCCGGAGCGAGTCGGCATTGATGACCCCGCCCGGGAGCATCACCGCATCGAAGTCCTCGGCGCGCGCGCTGTCGAGCGGCCGGTCCACCGGAATCTCGTCGCCCCAGTGGTCGTGCTGCCACGCCTTGATCGCGCGCCCCTTCGGCGAGATCACGACCGTCTGTGCCCCCGCGGCGTCCAGCGCCTTCTTCGGCTCGGTAAGCTCAACCTGCTCCACGCCGTCGGTCGCGAGGATCGCGACTCGCTTTCCCTGTAGCTGCCTCTGCGCTGCCATGATCACCTCGGTCGGGGTACCCGCCGCACATGCTCGAGCGAACGGTGACGACCATAGAGAGAGTCAAGAAACGCGCCTCGCGTGTGTGTACGCGACGGCGCGTTGGTGCAGCTTCAGCAGAGGCCGGGTGACGCGTTCAGTCGGCGCTGACCGTCCGCGCGGCGGCCCAGCGTCGGAGGTCGTCGAGCCGCTCCTGCATCGTGCGAGACAGCGGCCGCGTCGACGCGATCTCGGCGAGAAGGATCTCGGTGGACAAGGGCGTGCCCTGGGAGAACGCGGTGTAGAGGCCGGAAACGATCGCCTGCTCCATCTCCGCGCCGCTGAAGCCCTCGGCCGCTGCCGCCAACCGCGTCAGATCGAACGCCGCCGGGTCCTGTCGGCGCTTGCGGAGGTGGATCGTGAAGATCGCGCGTCGCGCGTCGGCTCTCGGCAGGTCGACGAAGAACACCTCGTCGAAGCGGCCCTTGCGGATGAACTCCGGCGGCAGCTTCGTGACGTCATTGGAGGTCGCGACGACGAACACGTCCCCGCGCCGTTCCTGCAGCCACGAGAGGAAGGCGCCGAACACGCGCCGAGAGACCCCGCCGTCCTCCTCACCCGACCCGCCGGCGAATGCCTTCTCCAGCTCGTCGATCCAGAGCACGATCGGCGCGAGCCGCTCCGCCGTCTGCATGGCGCGCTTGAAATTTTTCTCACTGTCGCCGACGTATTTGTCGTACAGGTTCGCCGGATCCAGCTTGAGGAGCGGCAACCCCCATTCGTTGGCGACGGCTTTTGCGCAGAGACTCTTTCCGCAGCCCGGCACGCCGAGCAGCAGCGCTCCTTTGGGAAAGGAGAGCCCGAACTCCGCCGCGCGCAGCGGATCGGCCACGATGTTGCGGCGCTTGGCGAGCCATGCCTTGAGGCCGGCGAGGCCGGCGACTTCCGCCATTCCCTGCTCGGCCGGCCAGTACTCCAACAGGCCGTCCTGCTGCACCATCTTGCGCTTCGCCTCGAGCGCTCGAACGACGTCGTCGGCGCGCAGGAAACCGTCGTCGATGATGAGCTGATTCAGCACCTTCTCCGCCTCCACGAGCGAGAGGCCGCTGAGATTCTGGATGAGCCGTACCCGTTCCGGCGGCGTGAGCTCGACCTTCACCTGCATGCGCGCCGAGTGCTCGCGGATGATCCGCTCCACGAGCGCGCGATAGTCCTCGAAGCGCAACGGCGGCAGACGCACGATCGTCGCGTGAGACCGGAGCGAGTCGGGAAGGCGAACGTTCTCGTGGCCGGACACCACCAACGCGCCGCTCCGCTGCGCGAACTGCGTGGCAACGTCGCGAACATAGCGTTCGATCAAGGGGTCGCCGAACCAGGCGGCCAGTCCAGCGAAGTGATAGATCCCGGAGCCTTCACGCTCGACGAGCCGGAGCGCATCGGCGGGCTCCGTCGCGGGCTGGCCCGTCTTGTCGTCGACATACGGATCCGTGACGTTCATCCCTCGCCGCAGACCACGGCTCCGCGTCCACGAGTAATAGTGCAGGTGCAGCTTGGACGCGATCTGCTTGAAGAGATCCTCGACGCGCTCCTCCTCGAGCGTCTCGACGACGACGAGTCCATATCTGGAGCGAACGAGGAGCTCGAGCTGGTCGAGGAGATCCTGGGCGGCCACAGTCCGAGGGAGAGGGGAAGTAAACGACGCGCGGAGGGTCGATCAGGGACGCGAAAGGTGCGCGCCTCGTCACCCGGCGGCCTGGTCGTCCCCCGCGGACGATCAGCGATTGCCGAGCGCTCGCAGCTCGTCGCGCCACGCGCGTTGATCCGGCTCGAGCTGGAGCCCCTCGATCAGCAGCCGCTTCGCGCCCGCCGTGTCGTGCTGCGCGAGCCGAACGTGCGCGAGCCGCGTTCGCCCGCGCGCCGCCCGTGCGCTCACGGCCACCGCCTGCTCGAGCCACGCACGCGCCGTCACCGTGTCGTGCAGCCGAAGCGCGACCGTCGCGGCGTCGGTGAGCATCTCGGGATCGCCGGGAAGCCGCCGCGCCGCTTCCCGGAACTGTCGGACGGCTTC
>DASXHF010000307.1:0-1748 GCA_036488775.1 Gemmatimonadaceae bacterium
CGCCGGTCCGACTTCCCGCTGCTCGCCGACAATCCGGCGCTGCACTACCTCGATTCGGCCGCCACGTCGCAAAAGCCGTACGTCGTGCTCGACGCGATGCGTGAATTCTATGAGCATGACAACGCCAATCCGCACCGCGGCGCGTACGATCTCTCTGCCCGCGCCACCGAGCGGTATCACGGCGCGCGCGAGCGAATCGCGCGCTTCCTCGGCGTCCCGGACGCGGACTGTCTGATCTTCACGCGTGGCACGACGGAGGCGCTCAACCTCGTCGCGACCGCGTGGGGCGTCGCGAACGTCCGCGCGGGCGACGAGATCATCGTCACCGGTCTCGAGCACCACGCGAACTTCGTCCCCTGGCAGCAGCTCGCGCGGGCGCGCGGCGCGCGGTTCCACGTCTGTCCGCTCACCGCGGATCATCACGTGGATCTCGAGGCATTGCGCACGATGATCGGTCCGCAGACTCGCGTCGTCGCGTTCAATCACGTGTCGAACGCGCTCGGCACGGTGAATCCCGTCCGCGAGATCGCCGCGATCGCTCATCGCGTCGGCGCGCTCGCCGTGTGCGATGGCGCGCAGGCGGCGCCGCACCTGCGTGTCAGCTTCGACACCCTCGGCGTCGACTTCTACGCCTTCAGCGGCCACAAGATGTGCGGGCCGATGGGAATCGGCGGGTTGATCGGGCGCCGAGAGCTGCTCGAGTCGATGTCGCCCTACCAGTTCGGGGGCGACATGATCGAGCGCGTGGGCGACGAGGACAGCACATGGAACGTGCTCCCCCACAAGTTCGAGGCGGGTACGCCGAACGTCGCCGACGCCGTGGGTCTCGCGGCAGCGTGCGACTATCTCGACTCGATCGGGATGGACGACGTCCTGTCGCACGAGCGTGCGCTCGTCCGACTGGCGACCGAGCAGCTGCAGCGCCTGGAAGGCATCCGCGTCTACGGTCCGCCGCCCGCCGAGCGGAGCGGCGTCGTGAGCTTCACGCTTGGCGACATCCATCCGCACGACCTGGCGACGATCCTCGACCAGGAAGGCGTGTGCATTCGCGCCGGTCACCATTGCGCGCAGCCGTTGATGCGCCGGCTCGGAGTGACGGCGACGGCGCGCGCCTCGTTCTATCTCTACAGCGACGAGAGCGACGTCGACGCGCTGGTTCGCGCGCTCGAGCGCGCGAAGGCATTGTTCGGCACGGAGACGGTCGCGGGCTAGATCGCGCCGCGGTCGACGGCCTCCTGCCGGCGCTGCGCCTCGGCCCAATCGATCTCGGGCGCGACCTCCTGATCGGACAGCTCGAGGCTCTCCCGCGCCCGCTGAATCACCGGCGCGCCGAGGCTGGGCGGGAGCGCCTCGCCGAAGTCCAGCTCCGCGCGCCGGCAGATTCGCTCCTCGCGAGCCGTGTCACGCGATTGGTACCGCAGCCCCATGGCATAGGTGCGCGCGTGCATCCCCTCGTGCAGGATCGACGCCGCCACCGGTGCGGCGGTGATGTCGGTGCGCGCGAGGAAGGTGAGCTCGGTCATGCAGGTGCGCGTCTGCGGAAAGTACGCACCGCGGCACGGATAGCGCACGACGAGAAACTGTTTCACGTCGCGCCGCAGATGAGCGAGCCGCCAAGGCTGCCACCGCTCGATGAGAGCGAGCGCCTCGTCGAGTCGCGCCAACACGCGCGGGGTCTCGATGTCGGGCCGAGTGTTCTCGACGAGGACGCGGAAGCCGCGCACGAGGTGCTCCTCCGCCACCGGGTC
>DASXHF010000074.1:0-3308 GCA_036488775.1 Gemmatimonadaceae bacterium
GGGCTCGCGATCAGCCAGTGGATCGCCCAGGCACACGACGGGCGGATCGCGGTGCAGTCGCGTCTCGGCCGCGGCTCCGTGTTCACCGTGTCGCTTCCGCTGATGTCGACCGCCCAGGTGGAGGCAGCCGATCAGGCAAAGCGCGAGCTCCGAGAACAACGCGACGCGCGCGACGCTGACCTGGGAGACGAGCCCGCTACCGAGGTACGCGGTGCGGCAGCGCGCCGGGTGCACGATATGCGCGAGTAACTGCGCTTTCATTGAATCTTAATCCTCCATCCAGTACCACTCGCACGACAGTCGCGTACGTTGCGAGAAGCAGTGCAAGGGTCCCGTCCCTTTACCGGTAGGATCGCGAGGCCATGTTCAACAACCTGATCGAATCCAAGCCCAAGAAGCAGCGCACCACTGGCGGCTTGATCCTCAGCGGCGGCATTCACGCCCTGTTGATCACGGCGGCCGTGTTCGGCACGCTGCAGGCCAAGGAGCAGCTCGAGAAGCCCAAGGCCGAGAAAGTCGAGTTCGTGGAGATGAAGAAGAAGGAGGAGCCGCCTCCGCCGAAGGAGGAGCCGAAGCCGATCCCGAAGGACGTCGTGGCCGCGCCGCCGCCGCCGAAGGGGTTCCAGGTACTGACCGCTCCGATCAAGGTGCCGGACGTGCTCCCCGACATCGACCTCTCCAAGAAAGTCACCGACGAAGCCGACTTCTCGGGCAAGGGCGTCGCGGGCGGCAGGGCCAACGGAGTCGTCGGCGGGACGGCGCCGGTGAACACCGACCAGCCGTACTTCGAGTTCCAGGTCGAGAAGCAGGTCTCGCAGGTGCCCGGCGTCGCGCCGCGCTACCCCGAGATGCTGAAGTCCGCCAACGTGGAAGGCGAAGTCCTCGCGCAGTTCGTCGTCGATACCACGGGCCGCGCCGAGATGAGCACCTTCAAGGTGCTCAAGTCCAGCCACGAGCTGTTCACGCAAGCCGTCAAGACCGCTCTGGGTAACATGCGCTTCTATCCCGCGGAGATCGGCGGCCGCAAGGTGAAGCAGATGGTCCAGCAGCCGTTCACCTTCTCCCTCACGAAGTAGTCGTCGCTCTCACTCCGGAGACTTTCACGTATGGATCTCTCGCTGCTCGGCCTTTGGAACCAGATGGGCAACTTCGCCAAAGGCATCGTCATCGTCATGGCGCTCATGTCCATCTACTCGCTGACCATCATGGTCTCCAAGTGGTGGAACCTCCGGCTTGCCCAGAAGGAGACGCGCAAGTTCGCGCCCGAGTTCTCCCAGTTCCTCGAGGAAGACAACCTCACCGAGGCGATCAAGCTGGCGGAGAGCTACAAGAAGTCGCACGTCGCGCTGGTGCTCGGCGGCGCGCTCGGTGAGGTGAAGCCCCTCATCCAGGACGGCTCGGTCACGGTCGCCGACATCAACTCGGCGGAGCGGGCGGTCGAGCGCAACATGCTCCTCGAGATCACGAACCTGAAGCGCGGCCTCGCGGTGCTGGCCACCGTCGGCGCCACGGCGCCGTTCGTCGGATTGCTCGGCACCACGATGGGCATCATCAACGCCTTCACGGGCATGGCCGCATCGGGCTCGGGCGGTCTCGCCTCGATCGGCGGTGGTATCGCCGAGGCGCTCGTCACCACCGCGTTCGGTCTGCTCGTCGCGATCCCGGCGGTGTGGGCGTACAACTACTTCCAGACCAAGATCGACAATCTCACGGCCGAGATGACGTACGTCTCCAAGGAGATGATCGACTACCTGATCAAGGGCGTGTCGGGCGAGTTCGGCCGGTCGCGCTTCACCCGCGAGTTCAACGCGTCGTCGGGCGGAAGCTCTCCGATCGCGCAGTAATCCTGTCGTCCCAGAGGAGATAGCGCGATGGCGATGAGCGCAAGCAGCAGCAGTGGCGGGGGCGTCAAGGCCGAGCCGAACGTGACACCGATGATCGACGTCATGCTCGTGCTGCTCATCATCTTCATGGTGGTGACCCCCGCGCTGCTGGCCGGGTTCAACGCGGTTCCGCCGCAAGGGCAGAACCTGAAGGACCATCCGGAGGATACCGAGAACGACCAGGTGCTCGGCATCGACCGCGACGGGAACTACTATCTGAACAAGAAGCCGATCTCGAAGACGTCGATCGAGAACGAGATCAAGCGGATCTACTCGGTGCGCACCACGGACAAGGTCATGTATCTCAAGGCCGACAAGGACCTCGAGTACTCCAAGGTCGTGGATGCGACGGACATGGCGGCGAAGAACGGTGTGTCGGTGGTGGCACTGATCACGGATCAGCGGCCGGGCACGGTGTCGACCGTGCCGGGTGACGTCAAGAGTCCGCAAGCGGGAGGGAAGCACTAATGGCGTTCACGTCGGGTGGAAGCGGCGGGCTGACGAACGAGATCAACGTCACCCCGATGATCGACGTGCTCCTCGTGCTGCTGATCATCTTCATGGCGGCGCTGCCGAGCATGCGCAAATCGATCGACGTGCAGCTCCCGGATCCGAACCCGTCCGTGGCGACGGCGAACTCGCAGTCCAATCAGATCGTCCTGGAGGTCAATCAGGACGGCACCTATTCGATCAACTCGGAGAAGGTGGACGACGCGCACCTCGGGCCCCGGCTCAAGGAGATCTACGATCCGCGTCCGGAGAAGATCATCTTCGTGAAGGGCGATCCCAAGGTGAAGTACGAGCGTGTCGTGCACGCGATGGACGTCTCGCGTGGCGCGGGGGTGAAGGTCATCGGCGTGCCACCCAAGGACACGCCGGGCTCCACCGCGAAGAAGTAGCGCGCTCGGCAGGAGCAGCACCGTACGGCGGACGAACCTTTCGGGGCTCGTCCGCCGTATAACGTTTGGCGCGCGAGTCGCGTCCTTGTGGCAAGCCAGTGGTAGGCCCGATGCCAGGAATGGGATGAGACCTCGCGACGACATCTCGACACCTGATCCACCGCATGATGGACGGCCGCGCTATCGCGTTCCTCTCGGCATGCCGCTGCGGGACGAGGGGCGCCGGGCGGGTGCCGTCGTCTCGGTGCTCGTCCACGCGCTCGTGATCGCGCTGCTCGTCATCCCGTTCTTCCTGCCGACGTCGGTCATCGCGCGCATGCAGCAAGGCGCCGGTGGAGCGGGACCGGCGGGCGGCGGAGGCGGAGGCCGGCTCGGCACCGGCGGCACGGTCGAGACGCTGCACTTCGTCCGCATCGCGCCCGATCCCCCGCGGGCGCCGACGACCAAACCCGCCGTCGCGCCGCCGATGCCGAAGATCGCGCCGCCGCTCCCAACGCCGCGGCCGGTCGTCACGCCGCCGGCGCCG
>DASXHF010000086.1:0-2239 GCA_036488775.1 Gemmatimonadaceae bacterium
TCCGTCACCGGCGACGGGACCGTCGCGTTCATCGCCGCGGGTGCGCGCACGCCGCCGCTGCCTGCGGTGTTGAAGACCGGCGCGACTCGGCAGATGGTCGGCGCCGCCGAGCTTCCAGCGGATTTTCCCACCGCATCGCTCCTCGTCCCGCGCCCCGTCACCTTCCGCGCCGCCGACGGCGTGCTGGTGCACGGCCAACTCTTCGAGCCAACGGCGAGCACGGGTGGCACGCCGCGAGCCGCGATCATCTACGTGCACGGCGGTCCGCCGCGGCAGATGCTGCTCGGCTGGCACTACTGGGAGTACTACGCGAACAGCTACGCGATGAACCAGTACCTCGCGAGCCGCGGGTACGTGGTGCTGTCGGTCAACTACCGGCTCGGCATCGGCTACGGACACGACTACAATCATCCGTCGCGTGCCGGCGCTGACGGGGCGGCGGAGTATCAGGACGTGAAGGCCGGCGGCGAGTACCTTCGCCGGCTTCCGAACGTGGACCCGCGACGCATCGGCATCTACGGCGGCTCGTACGGCGGCTATCTCACGGCGCTCGCGCTCGCGCGAAATTCCGATCTCTTCGCGGCCGGTGTCGACCTGCACGGTGTGCACGACTGGACGGCCGATCTCGCGTCCGAGTTCGCCGCGGCGGCCGGTCGCTACGAGCACGACGACGTCGCGCGCGCGAGGAAGGTCGCGTGGCAGGCGTCGCCCGTCGCATCCATCGCGGCCTGGCGCTCCCCCGTGCTCCTCGTGCATGGCGACGACGATCGCAACGTCCCGTTCGCACAGACCGTGGATCTCGTCCGCCGGCTCGACGCGGCGCACGTGCCCTACGAGGAGCTCGTCATCCCCGACGAGATCCACGGCTTCCTGCGCCACGCGACCTGGCTGACCGTCGACCAGGCGACGGCCGACTACTTCGACCGTATGCTCGCGCGACCCGTGCGCGCGACGTCCGCCAACTCTCCGTCCCCGTCACGCAACCGATGACCAGTCACACCCTTCGCGCCGGCCGCCGAGCGGCGTTCGTCGGCGCCGCGGCGCTGTTCGCGTCGAGCGCCTCCGCCGACGCGCAGCGCGCCGCCACACCACTCGCTGGCTTCGACGCGTACGTCGCCAGAGCCGTCAGGGAGTGGGACGTCCCCGGTCTCGCGATCGCCGTCGTGAAGGACGACTCCGTCACCTTTGCGCGCGGATATGGCGTGCGCACGGTCGGCACGCACGACTCGGTGGACGTCCACACGCTCTTCGCGAATGCGTCGACGACCAAGGCATTCACCGCGACGTCGGTCGCGATGATGGTCGACGCCGGCAAGATACGTTGGGACGATCCGGTCACCGCGCACGTGCCGGCCTTCGCGGTGCTCGATCCCTACGTCTCGCGCGAGCTGACCATCCGCGACCTGCTGACGCACGAGCTGGGGTTCGGCGATCCGGAGTATCTCTGGTACGGTCACGAGACGGAGCGCAGCCTCGCCGACATCGTTCGCCGTCTGCGCTACGTGCCGCCGCAAACCAGCCTCCGCTCGCACTTCGCCTATAACAACGTCGGCTACGCGACCGCCGGCCTCGCCGCGGCCAACGCCGCCGGCACGTCGTGGCAGGACCTCGTCCGCACGCGCATCCTGCGTCCGCTCGGCATGACCGAGACGCTGATGGACGGGCTCGAGCTAAAAGGCCGGACGAACGTCGCCCGGCCGCACGCCTACCGCGACGACACCCTTCGGGTGATGCCGGCGTCGTCGCAAGAGCTGGTGGATCCAATCGCTCCCGCCGGCTCGATGTACTCGAACGTGACCGACATGTCGAAGTGGATTCGCTTCCTCCTCGACAGCGGCCGCGTGGGCGGCAGGCGACTCGTCAGCGACAGCGCATTCGCCGAGATGTTTCGTCCGCAGGTGCTCGTCGGCGCCGATGAATTCTATCCGACGGCCAAGCTCACGAAGCCGAGCTTCACGGCGTATGGATTCGCGTGGTTCCTCGAGGACTACCGCGGCGAGAAGGTCGCGTTCCACACCGGCAGCATCGACGGGACGGTTGCCATCGTCGGTCTCATCCCCGCGCGCCGGATCGGCGTCGTGGTGTTCGCCAACCGGGACCATCCTGAAGTCCGCCACGCGCTGATGTACCGCGCGTTCGATGCGTACCTGGGCGGCCCGGCGCGCGACTGGAGCGCCGACATGCACGCGATGTATCAGGCGAGCATCGACTCGGCAAAGGCGAAGGAGAAGGCGCGTCT
>DASXHF010000134.1:0-15948 GCA_036488775.1 Gemmatimonadaceae bacterium
CGTCGTCGTCATCATCGGTATTCTCGCGGCGATCGCGATCCCGAAGTTCGCCAACACGAAGTCGAAGGCCTACACGGCCGCCATGAAGTCCGACCTGCGCAACCTGGTCACGGCCGAAGAGGCATTCTTCTCGGATTCCGGGAAGTACGTCCAGTATGACACGACGCTGCTCAAGTTCCGTCCGTCGACCGGTGTGTCGACCCCGACGATCACCACCGGCCCGGGCTACTGGACGGCGCAGGTGACGCACTCGCAGATCGCGAACTTCAGCTGCTCGATCGGTGTGAACACCCAGAACCCGGTGATCACCACCGCGGGCGACGGCGAGCCGGCCTGTAAGTAACTCGCACGCAGTCGAGCGCATCAAGCGCAGACCTGCGAGTCGACAGACGACAGTGCAAGCTGACAGCTATCAGTAGGAGCTATGAGCTGACAGTGAACGACGAAGGGCACACCGAGCAGATGTCGGTGTGCCCTTTGCCCTACTGTCAGCTCACAGCTCACACTGTCGACTGTCAGCTTGCACTGTCGTCTGTCAGCTCGCCCTGAGGTATGACGTTACGGATGGAGTCGAGCGGTCGCTCGAAGTACCGAGCCAACTGCTCCAGACTCAATCTCGCCCCGGCGTCGTTGTCCTCCGGGCGCAGCCCCGGCGGTAGGTTCTCGAACCGTAACGTCACCTCGGTACCGCCCGGCACAGGATCGAACGTCACCGTGTGTGTCATCTCGCCGGCGAACGCGGGGTCGTCGGTGACGAAGGTGACGGCTTCGACGATCCGGCGCGGCGGAGTCAATTCCACGAATCGCACGCGAACCATGTCTTCCTTCTCGGTGGTCTTGCCGCGAAAGCGGCGCTCGGTGGGCGGGTAGAAGAGCGACATCCGATAGCCACCCCCGACGCGTGCGTCGAACTCGTGAATGACGCCGGTCATCTCGGCGGGCGGAAGCCACGCGACGAGGACCGCCGGGTCGACGAAGGCGGTGTACACTTCTTCGGGGCGTGCCTTGATGATCCTCGACGTGCGAGTCGACGCGCCACTCCGCTGTTTGGTCATGCGAACAAATCTGCCACGCGGCTCGACCGAAACCACCCACCACCACGCGCCGTACGGTCCCCATCCGACCGTTCCTCGTGCCACACGACGGACTTCACGTTGCAACTCACAGGAGGAGCTCTCATGACTCGGCGCTCCAAGTTCTGGCTCGTGACGTTCATCGTGTTCGACCTCGTCAATCTGGCCGGCGCGGTGATGGCCGCCGCGGGTGGTGAGCTACTGCACGCGGGCACCCACGTCGCCCTGCTCGCGCTCGGCCTCTACGTCACCTGGCGACTCGTGTCGCCGGACTCGCGCCCGGCGAAGGCGGCAGGCTCTCCGCTGGAGAGCGAGCTCACCGATCGGTTGACGAACATCGAGCAGGCCGTCGATGCGGTGGCGATCGAGGTCGAGCGGGTCGGGGAAGGGCAGCGGTTCATGACGCGTGCCCTTTCCAAGGATCGCCCGCAAGCGGCAGGCGAGACGCGCGAGGGTGGAGTGGACGAGCCGCCTGTGCGTCCAAAATCGCCGAGTCAATAGAAACGCGCCGAGTCGGGTACGATTGTCGCGATCCTCGAAAGTGCGCAGCACTGCCGGATCACGCCATACGGAGGACTACGATGCGAAACCCGGATTACCCCGATGACCAGCCGAAAAATCCGGTCGACGAAGCACTGATCGACCGCAACTCCGATCCCGACGCGATCGCCGGATCCGCGCCCCCCAAGCGGCGCGACGACGCGCTACGAGACGGAGCGAGCTCGGGGCAGAGCGAATCGTCCGCGCCAAGCGAAGACGACGGACGTTCCTGAGCGCAGCGGACGCCTTTCAGCCTTGGCTGGACGTCGTCCGCCGCGCGCGCTCGAACGCCGTACGCGCGTAGCCACGGACTGCAGCCCATTGTCCGCGCTGCTCCGCCATTCGCTCGTCCCATGCTCGGCCGAGATCGCCCTCGATCTCATCGAACGAACGTCCGCTGTAGTCGGGATTGCGCCCCGCGAGATGACCGGCGATGTACGCCGGACGCACCTGTTCGTAGCCGCGGTCCGCGAGCCGGTCGGCGGCATGGTCGTACTGCGTGCGGTAGAACCGGTCGTCGTCATCGGTGAGCGCGTGCGCGACCTCGCGGCCTGCCCACCAGCCGCCGAGCAGGCCGGCGAGCCCGCCGACCAGGGCGCCGACCGGGCCGGCCGCCGCGCCGATGGCGAGCCCGGAGACGCCGCCGAGGAAGCCGCCCGTGCCCTCGCCGACCGTCTCGGCGTCGGCCTCGATGTTTTCGGGTGTCGCGTGGCCCGGCGCGGCGCTCACCGGCTCTAGGATCGAGTGCTCCTTCGCGTCGTGCCCTTCCTGCGCGTCGTTCGGATCGTGGGTCGGCATTTGGCTTCCTCCGATCGCGGCGAGATGTCGATGTCGGTCAGCTCATTCGACCGTGAGGCACTGGAAGGGGCGTGCCAGGAGGTGCGTCGGGCTCGTTCTCCAGTCTCCCTTCTGACAACCGACGGCTTCGTGGCACGACTGGATTGAAAAACCCAACAGGTTGGGTAGATTCAATCTGATGTCGACCCCTGTCCGCGAAGGCGGATTCAAGGTCCGGGTACTGGCCCCGCCCCGCGAGCACGGGCCGCCCCACGTGCACGTAGTAAGACACAGAGGCGAAGTGCTCATCGAGCTCGACCCCCTATCGATCAAAGAGGTACGAGGCAGAATCAAGGATGCGGATATCGTCAAGGCCTTTCGCATCGTTGAAGCGCATGTCGACGTGCTGTTGGCAGAATGGAGGCGGATCCATGGCAGGTAGACTGAGTGACGCGGACATCATCGCGCAGATCCCGGCCGCTCGCGACCGGGGGGAGCGCCGACGTCGTGCTGGATTGCTCGCGAAATCCGTGACGTACGACCGCCGCAGCGCGCGTTTGCTTCTCGAGCTAACCAACGGCGCTTTACTCGGTGTACCGACTGCCTCGCTAGCGCAACTGGCTCGGGCGACGCCAAGCCAGCTCGCCGACGTGCAGCTCACCCCGTCTGGCGGTGCGTTGCACTTCGAGGCACTGGACGCTGATTTCAGCATTCCTGGGCTGGTCCTGGCAACGATTGGCAGTCGGCTCATTGCCAAAGCGTTCGCCGGCAGTGGTGGGAGTGTGACGAGCGAGGCCAAGACTCGTGCTGCGCGGTTGAACGGCGCCAAGGGCGGCCGGCCCCGCAGGGCCCACAAGATCGCGCGTAGTGGAGTGGCCGTGGATGAGTCGGGCGGCTCTCGCCGGTACAGTGTCGGGGAGGCCAAGAAAACTTACGGCACCGCGAAACGGCCACCGTCTGCGGATGCTTCTACACCGAAAGGCAAACCAACACAAAAGCGTCGCTAATACGCTACGGAATGCGACGCCCGCCTCACTCCTTCAGCGCCTGGTGCACGAACGACACCGCGATCGACCCCTCGCCCACCGCCGACGCGACGCGCTTCACGTTGCCGCACCGTACGTCGCCCACCGCGAACACGCCGGGCAGGCTCGTCTCCAACAGGTGCGGTGCACGTGTGAGGGGCCACGCGGCGGCCGCGAGATCGTCCGGCGTGAGATCGGGTCCGGTCTTGATGAACCCATGATCGTCGAGCGCCACGCACTCCTTCAGCCACGCGGTGCTCGGCGCGGCGCCGGTCATGACGAACACGTGCCGGATGCCGCGCTCCTCGCTCGGCGACGTGCGTCCTTCGCGCCAGCACACGCGCTCGAGATGGCCGTTGCCCGCGAGCGCGGTGATCTCGGTGCGGGTGTGCAGTTGGATCGCCGGACTCTCCTCGATGCGGCGGACGAGATAGCGCGACATCGTCTCCGCGAGACCCGCCGAGCGGACGAGCAGGTGCACGCGTGACGCGTGCTGCGCGAGGAACACCGCCGCCTGGCCCGCCGAGTTGCCGCCACCGACGACGATCACGTCGTCGCCCTTGCACAGCTGCGCCTCGATGAACGTCGCGCCGTAGTACACCCCCGCTCCCTCGAACCGCTCGATGTCGTCGAGCGGGAGCTTGCGATACTCGGCGCCGCTCGCGATGACGATGGTGCGTGCCGGGATGCGCTCGCCGCCGTCGATCTCGAGCGTATAGGGGCGGCGATCGCAGGTGAGCTGCGTCGCGCTCTTGGCGATGACGATCTGCGCGCCGAACTTCTGCGTCTGCGCGAAGCCGCGCGCCGCCAGCTCCTGGCCGCTGATCCCGGTGGGGAAGCCGAGGTAGTTCTCGATGCGCGAGCTGCTGCCCGCCTGACCTCCAGGCGCGTTCGCCTCGAGGACGAGGACGTCGAGCCCCTCCGACGCGCCGAACACCGCGGCCGCGAGTCCCGACGGTCCCGCGCCGACGACGATCATGTCACGCACGTGCGTCGGCTCGACGGATTCGTTGAAGCCGAGGCAGTCGGCGATCTCGCCGTTGGTCGGATTGCGCAGCACGATGCGGCCGCGGCAGATGAGCACCGGAATCTCGCCGACGTCGACCTTGAAGCGGTCGAGCAGCGCCTGCACGCCATCGTCGTGATCGAGGTCGACGTTGGTGTAGGGGTGGCCGTTGCGGGTGAGGAACTCGCGGATGCGGAGCGTGCCGGGCGAGTGGTCCGATCCGACGAGGACGACGTCGCTCAATCCGCGCGCGATGAGCGCGACGCGGCGCAGGATGAACGCGCGCATGAAGATCTCGCTCAGCTCCGCGTCGGTCTGCACGAGCTGCAACAGGTCGGCGCGAGCGAGCTCGATCACCTCGCCGTCGGCGAGCACGCGCACGGTCACCAGGCTCTGACGTCCGGAGAGCATGTTGACCTCGCCGGTGAACTGGCCGGCTCCGTGCACGGTGACGACGGTCTCGACGTCGTTCGCGCGGCGGACGACTTCGATCCGGCCGGAGATGACGACGAAGAAGTGGGTGTTCGGGATGCCGGGCTCGGCGAGCACCTCGCCGCGCTCGATCAGCCGGCGTTTGCCGTGCGGCTGGATCCGCGCGACCTGCGCGGGGGTCAGCGTGGGGAAGGTGTGATCGACGGCGACGTCGGGGGCGTCGCGGACTGCTTCCTGGGTGGCGCTCGGCATATAAGGTAGTGCGTTGGGGCTCTGCTGGATCATATGCCAGGGGCGGGGAAGCGCCAGATCAGCGTATCGGGCTCGTGCGCGGAGTTGTCGTTCTCCGTGTCCTCTGTCGAAACGGTCTGCTCGGACGCCCGTGCACCGGCCACGATCCCGTGCCGATACTCCTTTCAGCCACATCCCTCGGCACACCACCTTCCGTCCTGCTGGTCCGATGTCGTCCGGCGCTCCGCGGATTCATTCCGAGCTCGAATTTCCGCCCCGCTCCCCCGGCCAAGGCACCGAGGAAGCCCTGCGGGAGCGCGAAGCGCTGTTGCGCGGCGCGTTCGACGACGCACCGATCGGGATGTCGCTCACCGCCCTCGACGGCCGGTGGGTGCGCGTCAACCAGGCGCTCTGCGAGCTCGTCGGCTACTCGGAGGCCGAGCTGCTCGCCATGACCTTCCAGGCGATCACGCATCCGGACGATCTCGCCCCGACGCTCGGCTTGGTCGGTGAGCTCGTGTCGGGTAAGCGCACGCGGTATCAGCAGGAGAAGCGGTATGTGCACTGCCTCGGCCACGTCGTGTGGGTGTCGGTCACGGTGGGGCTGGTGCGGGACGACGCCGGCCAGCCGCAGCAGTTGCTCGCCCACGTCCAGGACGTGACAGAGCGCCGAGCCGCCAAGGAAGCCATGCGCCAGCGAGAGGAGCTCCTGAGACAGACGCAGGAGATCGCCCACGTAGGAAGCTGGGCAGCGGATCTGACCGCCGGGACGGTGCGGTGGTCGGACGAGCTCTATCGAATCTACGGATTCGAGCCCGGCGAGCTGTCGCCGTCGTTCGAGATCTTCCAGAATCTCGTCCACGCTGCCGATCGGGCGCGAGTGATGGAGGAGATCGAAGGGATCGTGCGACGCGGCGGGTCCTTCGCTCACGATCACCGCTTGATCCGGGCCGACGGGGAAGAGCGCACGTTGCACTGCCGCGGACGCGCCCTGTTCGACGCGTCAGGAGCGGTCGTGCAGGTGATCGGCAGCTCGCAGGACGTCACCGAGCGCAAACGCATCGAGGAAGAGCTGGTGCGCGCCCGCGATGCGGCCGAGTCGGCGAACCGCGCGAAGAGCGACTTCCTGTCGAGGATGAGCCACGAGCTGCGCACGCCGCTCAACAGCGTGATCGGGTTCGCGAACGTGCTGTTGAAGAATCGTCGCGGTTCGCTGCAGCCGGCCGATCTCGGCTACGCCCAGCGGATCCGCGCGAACGGCATGCACCTGCTCGGCCTCGTCGACGATCTGCTGAACATCGCGAAGATCGAGGCGGGCCGGATCGAGGTGGCGCCCGAGATGACGGACGTCCGCGCGCTCGTGCAGGAAGTCGGCGGACTGCTGGAGGGCCAGCCGCGCGCGGCCGAGGTGTCGCTGCGGATCGAGCTGCCGCCGCAGGCGACGGCGCTGCACACCGACGGACGGCTGCTCCGCCAGGTGCTCATCAACCTGGGCAGCAACGCGCTCAAGTTCACCCGATCCGGACAGGTGACGCTGTCGCTGCGCGCGGATCCAGTCACGCATCAGCCGCTGGCCATCGAGGTGAGCGACAGCGGCATCGGGATCCCACGGGACCGTCTGGATTCGATCTTTCAGCCGTTCGAGCAAGCGTCGAACACGGTGCACGAGTTTCCAGGCACCGGGCTGGGGCTCGCCATCTGCCGCTCGCTCTGCGACGCACTCGGCCTTGGGCTCTCCGTGGAGAGCGAAGAGGGACGTGGGTCGGTGTTTCGCGTGGAGCTGAAGAGTCGATGAGCTGACGTCGGCGATCGCGCCACCCGCTGGACGCGAGGTGGAAAGCTCGGGAGATTGACGTCTGTCCCGAGCCGAGCCGCGATGCTCCAGTTCCAGCCGGTCATCTTTGCGATCGTCGTCGTCGCGCTGGTCGTCGCGCTCAGCGCGCTCGCGCGGCGGCTGCCCGTGCCGACGCCGATCCTGCAGGTCGTCGCCGGCTTCCTCGTCGCGAGGATCCCCGGGATCGCGATTCCCGACCTCGATCCGAACCTCGTCTTCTTCGTGTTCCTCCCGCCGGTGCTCTGGTCGGCGGCGATGTTCACGTCGCTGCGGGAGTTCAAGCGCAACTTCACCCCGATCGCGACGCTCGCGATCGGATTGGTGCTCGCCACCACGGCCGCGGTCGCGCTCGCCGCGCGCTCGCTCTTTCCCGGCCTTCCATGGCCGGCGGCGATAGCGCTCGGCGCCATCGTCTCTCCTCCCGACGCCGTCGCGGCATCGGCAATCGTCACGCGGCTTCCCGTGCCACGGCGTCTCGTCGCGATTCTCGAAGGCGAGAGCCTGGTGAACGACGCGTCGGCGCTCGTGCTCTACCGTACGGCCGTCGCGGCCGCGGTCACGGGCGCGTTCAGCTGGGGCGAGTCGATCGTGCGGTTCTTCATCGACGCCGGCGTCGGAACCCTCATCGGGCTGCTCGTCGCGTGGCTCATCATCCGCGCGATCCGCTCCACGAGAGACACTCTCGCGAACTCGCTGCTCACGCTCGTTGGCCCGTACGTCGCCTGGCAGGCAGCCGAGACGCTGCACGTGTCGGCGGTGCTCGCGTGCGTGGCCGGCGGAATATACCTGCAGCAGCATCTCTCGACCGCGGTGGGACCGGCGGCACGCCTGCAGACGCGGACGGTGTGGGATCTCACGGTGTTCCTGCTCAACGCGCTGATCTTTCTTCTCCTCGGCGCGCAATTCGGCACGCTGCTCGCGTCGGTCCCGCACACGTCGCTCGGCGCGATCTTTCGCAGCGGCGCGATCATCACCGTCGTCGCGATCGTCGCGCGACTGATCTGGGTGCCGCTCGTGGCGGTGCTCCGCCGCCTTCGCGCGGAGAAGCGCCGACGCGATCCGATCCCGTCATGGCAGTCGCTTGCGCTCCTCTCCTGGACGAGCATGCGCGGCGTGATCTCGCTGGCCACGGCGCTCGCCTTGCCGCGTGTGACGGAGAGTGGATTCCCCTTTCCGTATCGGACACAGATCATTCTGGTCGCGATGTGCGTGATCGTGCTGACGCTGGTGGTGCAGGGTCTTTCGCTCGCGCCGCTCATCCGGGCGCTGCACTTCGAGCCGGAGCAGACACATCACGCGGAGGAGCGACTCGCGCGGGGCGAAGCACTCCGCCGGGGGACGGAGGCACTCGAGGATCTCTCACACGAAGATTGGGTCGATCCGCGCGACGTGGAGGCATTGCGGACCGAGGCGCGCGAGCGCGTGCGGATGAGCGAGGAGCAAGGCGGAAGCTTTTCGGGGCGACGGCGCCTGCGCCTCGCGATGATCGACGCCGAGCGGCGGATGCTGATCAGGCTGCGGGATGAGGACGCCATCTCGGACGAGGTGCTCCGCGCGCTCGAGCAGGAGCTCGATCTGGAGGCCGTGCGCGCGGGGGCGGGCGAAGTTCGTTGAGGCGACCACGCGCGTGCGTCTTGCGTCGCACGCCGGCGAGGCGGATGATTCGGCAGCACTCAACCAGGTTCGCGTGACGACGTCAACACCTCCCGGCCTCGAGCCGACACCCCCAGCGCCGAGCGACCCCGAGCCGGCGGACCTCGGATTCGGACGCGTCGTCGCTCAGGCGGTGCGTGGACGGTTCGTCAACCGCGACGGGCGGCCGAACAGCAAGAAGTACGGGCTCGGCGCGCAGCGCGCGGCGCGTTTCTACCTCGCTGCGCTCGACGCGAGCTGGGCCGCGTTCTTCGCGTGGATGGTAGGCGCGCTGCTCCTCATCAACGGCTGCTTTGCCCTCGCGTATCTCGCCATCGGCGACGGCGCCCTCCAGGGCGCCGACCGCCTCGGCGTCACCGATCCCTTTCTCGCTGCGCTCACGTTCAGCATCGGGATCTTCACGACCACCGGCACCGGCGTCATGCACGCCGTCGGGCCGACGGCGAACTGGCTCGTCAACCTCGAGTCGTTTCTCGGACCGACCGCGCTCGTTCTCGCGTTCGGGTTGCTGATCGCGCGACTCATCCGGCCGCGCATGCGGATCGGGCTCAGCGAGTCGGCCGTCATCGCCCCCTACGACGGAGGACGCGGGTTCATGTTCCGGATCGTGAACCTGCAGCCCGGCGAGATGACCGACGTCCAGGTGCGCGTCAACCTGGTGCGCTTCGAGGAGGAGAACGGCGTCCGCACGCGCGAGTTCCACGAGCTCAAGCTCGAGCGAAACTCGGTCGAGTTCTTCACGCTGCATTGGACGATCGTCCACCCGATCACCGCGGACAGCCCGCTCGCCGGCGCGACACCGGAGAGTCTCGCCGCATCGCAGGCGGAGTTCCTCATCTTCATCAATGCGCTCGAGGAGACCTTCTCCACCCGCGTGTCGACGCGGAGCTCCTACACCTGGGACGAAGTGCGGTGGGACGTGAAGTTCGCGAGCATCTTCGCGAGCGGTCCCGACGGGATCATCGCGATCGACGTCGATCGGCTCAGTCGGACGGAGCGGCTTCCGGAGGGCGCGACGCGAGTGCCGGCCGCGTTGGAGCGGGCCGTCAGCCCGCGCTGAGACGGTCGAAGGGCCGGGAGGTGACCCGGGCTTGATCACAGCGCCGCCGTATACGCACCGTCCGCTCCAACTCGTCCTCGCTCTGCAGGATCTTCTCTCGTAGATCCTTCTGCATCCCCGGATGCGCGCGCAGAAAGCCTTCCACGAGACCGAGCGACGCCGCGCTCTGCTGGCCCGACATGAACGCGTTCAGCCACGAGCCGAGAAAGAAGATCCGCCGGTTCCGCTGAATCCACGGCAGCGTATCCAGCGCCGGCACGAGATACCGCCTCGTCAGCACTTCCTGATCGCTGTCGTTGAACGCGCCGAGGCTCGCCGTCACCCAATCCTCGTTCAGCGTGCGATCGTCGAAGTAGCGATGCCAGTACGCGGCCTTCGTCGCCGAGTCGGGCCGCGCCGCGCCGGCGACGAACGCTCGCCGCCGCCCTTCGCTCGTCGAATCGCGGCGCGTCTCGGCGACCAGCCGCGCCGACGCCGACGCTGCGTCGAGCGACACGAGTCGTGTCACGATCGACCAACGCGTCGGCGCGCGGAGTGGAAGCCCGAAGATCGTGGCGCTGTCGAGCGCCGCGTCGAGATGCGAGAGGACCGCCGGCGACCGGGCGAGACCGATCAACGCGTCGAGCTGAGACTTCCGCACGGAGTACGAGCGCGTCGTGTCGCCGGCGTCCGATACGAACACGCGCTCCGCCTCCGCCGACAGCGTCGCCTTGTCCGCATCGCAGAGATACGCGTCGACCGCACGCGCCAGCCGCCCGGCGACGAACGGTGCGAGCTGGTCGTCGCGCTCACTGGGCAGCTCGCGGAGCGCCGTACGCACGAACCGCGCGGGCGGAAGCCGCGCATCGCGCACCAGATCCCACATCGCGCTCCAGGTCATCGCCTTCTGCAACGGATCGGCGATCTCTCCGACGTGCCTCTCCGCCCATCGCTCGCTCGTCGAGTCGAGACGCACGAGCGCATACGCCTGGTCCCCCGCATTGGCGAACACGAACGCCGGCCGCGGACCGGCGAAGGTCTGCGTCGTCCGCGACGCCGTGAGGAGCATGGGAACCGTCCGCGAACCCCCGCTCGAGTCGACGATCAGCACGCGGGTGCGAATCGGCCAGGGTGCGGCGCCCGAGAGCATCTGCGCCGGCGCCTGCGCCAGCTCGAGCGTCCATGTGTTTGGACCGACGAGCACCCGTTGCGTGATGACCGGCATGCCCGCGCGTAGAATGTACGACCGCCCCCACGAGGCCAGGCCGGACTCGCCGTCCACGGCGCGCGCGCTCGAGCCAACGGCTGCGAGCAGATCGGCCCAGGTGGCATTCGCGTAGGCATGGCGAGCGAGATAGTCGCGCAGACCGTTCCGAAACGCCGTATCGCCGACCAGGTAGTTGAGCTGCTTGAGAATGCCGGGCGCCTTGTTGTAGACGATCGCGCCGTAGTTGCTCTTGGCCTGGTCGAGATTCTCGAGCGACTGCCAGACGGGCGTCGTGCCACGCGACGCATCCGTCGCGTACGCGATCGGCTTGTTGCGCAGGAAGAACGTGCGCCACGAATTCGCTTGCGGGCTCAGGTCGTTCTGCATCACCGCGGCGATGTACGTCGCGAATCCCTCCTTCAGCCAGAGATCGTCGAACCAGCGCATCGTCACCAGGTCGCCGAACCATTGGTGCGACACTTCGTGGTAGATCGTCGCCTGGCGGCCCAATAGCTGTGCGCGCGTCGGCGGCTCGCGGTAGATGAACGACTCCTCGTTGTAGAACACCGCACCGGGATGCTCCATTCCGCCGAACGGGAACGCCGGCGCGAGAAGAAAGTCGAACTTCTGAAAGGGGAAGGGGCGCGCCGTATAGCGCTCCAGCCAATCGATAGCCGCGCCATTCAGCTCGATGAGCGTGTCCGCTTCCGCCTCCCTGGCCCGCGAGGCGCGGACGTACATGGTGATCGGCCGGCCGCGGACCACCGAGCTCCGCGTCGCCCATGGGCCGGCCGCGAAGGCGATGAGATAGGTGCTGATCCGGTCGGATTCGCGAAACCGCTGCGTCAGCGCGGCGCCGCCCGAGTCGATCGACACCAGCGGCCCATTGCCGAGCGCCTTCCATCCCCGCGGCGTGACGAGGGTGAGCGTGACGCGGGCTTTGAGGTCGGGCTGGTCGAAGCACGGAAAGAGCGCGTTCGCGTCGGAGGGGACGAGGAGCGTATAGAGGTAGTCCGCGCCGTCGTTGCTGTCGTGATAGCGGATGATGCTGGCTCCCGCCGGCCGGATGGCCGACAGGAAGTCCATCTCGACGCTGTTCTCTCCGTCTCGCAGGAGCGCGGCCGGGATGCGAAGGTGGGCGCCGTCGCCGGCCAGGGTCGTCGGCCGGCCGTTCACCGCCGGTGCGCCAAGTCGGAGCCCGCGGAAGTCGAGGATCGCGTCGCCGTCGCGCGTCCGCGCGAACCGGATGACGACATGGCCGGCGGCGGTGTCGCGACCGGTGACGTCGAGCTTCAGGTCGTAGTGGACGTCATGGATACGGGCGGCGCGATAGTCGGCGAGCTGGCGCGACACACCTTTGGCGGTCAGCGAGTCTGTTGGGACGCCGACGGTCGCGACGAGGAGGGCGAGGGCAGGAAGCATGACGAAAGCTACGCACGGCCTGTCCAATGGGCACATGGCGATTCGAACGGCCGGCGTGAACGAATCGGGTCATGGCACGACGCATCGAATGATGTACATTCGATGCACATCGACGTGAGCATCGATGCGCACGACTCTCAACCTGGACGACGCCCTTCAGAAATGACCTTGGTCGCGGTGTTCGCCTGTCTGCTCCTCGCTTTCTCCGCCCACGCCCAGAGCGATCGCTACGCCCCGCTGGTTCTCGAGCTGCCAGCCAGCGCCCACGCGCAGGCCCTGGGCGACGCGTACTTCACCGCTCGCGATCAGGACGTCCTGTTCTACAATCCGGCCCAACTCGTCGTCGCACGCGGCATGGGCGTCGACGTCGGCCGCTACGGCAGCTCCGCCACTAGCGGATCGCTCTCCTCGATCACCGCACTTGGTGACGGCGGCGTGGGCATCGGCGTGCAGTGGCTCGGCTACGATGGGCCACTGCGCGGTCCTGTAGCAGCGCGCGACCTCGGTGTCCGTGGACCGATCGCCGCGTCGAACCTCGCGGCGACGATCGCCGGCGCGGCGGTCTTCCGCGAATTTCGCATCGGTCTCGGCGTCAAATATCTGAGCGAAGATCAGGGCGGCGGACACGGCGGCGCGTCGGCGTTCGACGTCGGCATCACCCACGAGCTCGGGTTGCGCCACCAGTACACGGTCGCTCTCGTCGCGCAGAACCTCGGCCCCTCACTCCGTGTCGCCGACGTCGCCACCCCGCTTCCACGCCGCATCTCCCTCGGTGCCGGCACGACGACGATCGACGAAGGCCCGATCGACCTGCGATTCGTCGGCAGCGTCACGCTGCTCTCGGATTGGTCGGTCGCTCCCGCCGCGGGCGCCGAGGCGGAGTTCCCGTGGCTCGAAGGCTACAGCATCACGGCGCGCGCCGGGATCAAACGCGCCGATCGCCTCGCCGGGGAGTCGTCACGCGGCACGGGAACCGTGGGCGCGGGTCTCACGGTCGACCGCGTCTCGCTCGACTACGCGTTCGCGACCGAAGCGGGCGTGCCGGTGCACCGCGTCGGATTGCGGCTCCGCTGAGCGCGCACGCGGCTCAGCGCTTCAACAAGAACGCCGGATCGAGCGCCGAGAAGCCGACGTCGTCGAGGATGACCGTGCCGGACGGATTGCGGTCGAACAGCCACCGCACCGCAACGACATGCGACGCGTCGAAGCGCGGCTCCGCTCGCGCGAAATCCGCGACCGGAATGACGTACGTCTGCAGCACGTACTCGAACTTGTTCGCGAACCGCTCCTCTTCGCGATCGGCGCGCCGGTACACGTGCGTCTCCAGCGGACGACGCACCGGTCCGTATGCCGAGAGCGGCAGCTTCGCGATCACACCGTGCGAATCGACCAGCGCGATCGAGAGATCCATGGGCGTCGTGTCCGGCTGCGCTTTGCCCGGCGGCGGCGCGGCGCTCTTCTTCACCGGGCTGTCGGCAACGCGCTTCCTCGTCGAATCGGGGGCAGCCTTCCTCTTCGGAGGCACGACGTTCGTCGGCGCGAGTGAGAACTCGAGCGCAGCGGTGGAATCGACGTGCCACGCTGCGCGCAGCGAGTCGGGGAGACTGATCGTGTACGACGCCGGACGTCCCATCCGCGCCGTGTCGTCGCCCGCGATGCGATTGTTCCATCCGAGCCACGCCGCGTTGGTGCCGAAGTCGCTTCCCTTCCACCGCATCGGGACCACGCCTTCCTTCCAGCTCGCCAGGCTGTCGCCGCTGATGCGCACGCCGGCCACGCTCCCTGTCTCGACGTCGACGTCCTCCTGATAGTCGGCGAGCGTGTGAAGACCGGAGTCGCCGAAGCGCGTCACGTACATCGTCTTCGGCAGCCATCCACCGGCGACGCGGTGGTCCCGGAACAGCGGGAAATACTCCCGGCGATCGTGCAACGTCGCCTCGAGAAACGCCGTCATCACGACTTCGGCGAACTTGCGCTGCTCGGCGGGCGAGATGAGCCCGCGCAAGTCGAGGATGCGCGAGCTGCGCGGACCGTTGTCCGCGTCGTTCCAGACGGTGTTCCACTGACCGTGATTGGCGCGGTAGACGTAGAACGCCGATTTGAACATCACGGTGTCGTTGGCCGACCGCCCCTCGAACGGATACCTCACGCGCTCGTACTGCCGGTTGCCGCTGAAGCTCGACACGTCGCCGTCGTGCGAGCCGTGCACGACGAGATAGTTCACGTTCTCCAGCGGCGTCGGCACGTCGGCCGGCTTGTACTGCCCGTCGATCGGCGCGATGGCGACGAGCGCGCGGATGTCGAAGCCATAGTCGAACTTGATCGTCGCGTCGTCGGGATAGTGCTTCAGCCGGTTGAACGCTGCCGCAACCGCGACTGCCTCACCGCCCCGGGAGTGACCCATCAGGCCGATGTGATGCATGTCGACCTTGTGGTAGAAGCGCCCGCCGACGGAATCGTTCAGTGCGCGCCACACCTTCAAGTGCTCGAGCAGCATCCAGCCGCGCGCGTCGTTCTCGGCGCGCATGTCGCCGTTGAGGAAGTTCTCGTCGACCGACGCGAAGATGAAGCCGCGCGACGCGAGCAGCTCACCGAGATATCCGTAGCCCGGATCGGAGAAATCCTCCATCGTATGGTTGCCGTGCACGACGAGGACGAGCGGGAATGGGCCGGCTCCATCGGGATACCAGACACGCGCGTTCAGGGGCAGGTGCTTGAAGTCGAACCCCCAAAAGTCTTCGCGGAAGTCCTTGGACCTCGGCTGCGGCGACGCGAACGGCGTCCCATCCACCGTACCCGTCTCGATGACGACGGAATCGCGGAAGATCGCGCGCTGCTTGTCCCGGCCGCTGCCGTAGCTGACGGCGCGCACGGCAAAGGGCCCGCGTGCCGACGGATCGGGCGCCGAGAGCAGCTGCTGCGAGAGCACCGTCGGAGAATCGTCGCGCGCGAGCGTGAGCGGCTGCGTGCACGCGGTGGCGACGAGGATCGAGGCGGACAGCGCACGACGAAATGACACGAGCGGTACAAGATTAAAGTGTGACAGTAGAAGCGTGGCGGCGTCCACGCAGCTCGCGAGCATCCCGTCAACAAGAAAGCGATTTCCTCTGTGTCCTCCGTGTTCTCTGTGGTTCAATGCCGTTGAACGGCAATTTTACCACGGACACGGAGGACTACAACGACCTGGGGCCGCGGCGACGATGTCCGAGAGCATGCACCGCCGCGCATCGCCTCGGCAAGGCTAGGCCTCCTTCGCCTCGACGAGCCGCACGACGAGCTCCACCGCCTCGACCATCGCGACCTTGCCGGTGTTGATCTGGACGTCGTACAGCTGCGGGTCGCGAACGTCGCGATGAAGGTAGTCCTTCACGTAGAGCGCGCGATCGCGGTCGACGTGCTCGGCGATGCCTCTCGCTTCCTGCTCCGTCGACGAGCGACGCGTCATGATTCGCCGGACGCGGTCGCGGAGCGGAGCCACGAGGCGGACATGCAGGGAACGTGGACGACCGGCGAAGATCGATTGCGCGCCGTGCCCGACGATGATCAGCGGTGGGCTGGACGCCGCCTCCCGCAGCAGCTCGGTCGTGGCGTTCGCGACGTCGCGCGGATGTGGCCGCGCAGCCACCGCCGGGTCGACGAGGAGCTCCGGGCTGCCGAGCAGCAACGCGTTCCCCAGGCTCTCGAGCAGGCCGGGCGCGTGTTCGTCCCA
>DASXHF010000145.1:0-13171 GCA_036488775.1 Gemmatimonadaceae bacterium
GATCGGTCAGGTGACGCCGAGCAAGGTCTCGCAGAATTGGCACACCGGGTCGGGCGTCGCGGAGCGCGACAGTGCGGTGACGCATGCGCTCGAGGAGCCTGACATGGCGACCGCGCTCGCCCAGATGGCGCCGCAGGATCCTGATTACGCGGCGCTCAAGACGGCGTACGCGCGCTACAAGAAGGTGGCTGCCGCGGGTGGATGGCCGACGGTGACGTCGACGATGAGCGATGCCGACGCGCTCGCGGCGGTGCATGCGCGTCACGTCAGCGAAATGACCGACTCCACCGCCGACCGCTCGGACTCCGCCGCAGCGGCGGATACGACGCCGACGGCCGAGGAGCTGAAGGCCGACCAGGCGAAAGCGCGCCATCGCCGTGCGCCGCTCGCGGCGGAGATCCTGCGGTTTCAACAGCATCACGGACTGGAGCCGACCGGCCGGTTGAACAAGGAGACGCTCGACGCGTTGAACATCCCCGCTGATGGGCGCGTGCTCCAGATCGCGGCGAACCTCGAGCGCCATCGCTGGCTCCCCCGCACGCTCGGCTCCCGCTACGTGTACGTGAACGTTCCGGCGTTCCAGCTCGACGCGTACGACAGCGGCCAGAAGCGGCTGACGATGAAGGTGGTCGTCGGCTCCGAGTTCCAGGGACGCGCGACTCCGACCTTCAGCGACTCGATGGAGGTCGCCGTGTTCCGGCCGTACTGGAACATCACTCCCGAGATCCAGGCGAAGGAAGTCGGCCCGAAGGCGGCGAGCAACCCAGGCTGGCTGGAGTCGCAGGAGATGGAGTACTACCGCGACGGGGGCGTGGAGCGCATCCGTCAGCGGCCGGGAGACAAGAACGCGCTGGGCCTCGTGAAGTTTCTCTTCCCGAACGACTTCAACATCTATCTCCACGACACGCCGGCGAAGGCGCTGTTCGCCAAGACCGACCGCGCGGCGAGCCACGGCTGCATTCGCCTCGAGAAACCCGCGGAGCTCGCCCAGTGGGTGCTCGGGTGGGACGCCGACAAGGTGCAGCAGGCGATGCACGACGGGCCCGACAACCACACCGTTCGTCTTCCGCACAAGATTCCCGTGTACATCGTGTACTTCACGGCGTACATGCGGGATGGCGAGCTGTATTTCGGCGACGACCTCTACGGGAGAGACCAGTCGCTCGAGCAACAGCTCAGAGAGTCCGTGCGCGCGGCGTGACGACATCTCCGACGTGTACGGCAAGTGGATCGGTGAGACGCGGCCGCGCGGCTGCGCTCACCGGACTCTGGATCGCGATCGTCGCCATTCCGTGCGCGGGATCGGCAGCCCGGGCGCAAGGTGCGCCAGCGAGCATTCGATGCGACGGGATGCGCGTCTCGCGCATCGAGATCACTTCGGGGCGCCCGCTGTTCGAGGGCACGATGGGACGCTGGCGCAACGTCGCGCGCGCGATCGGACTGCACCACACCACGACGCACGAACGTGTCATCGCCGCGTTCGTCGCACTGCACGTCGGGGACGAGTGCACGGACGTGAGACGCGCCGAGTCGGAGCGCCTGCTGCGCGCGCAGCCGTTCCTCGCGTCGGCGTCGGTGAGGACGGTGCCCGACGGGCCGGGTCAGGCGGCGGTGCTGGTCGAGACGCGGGATGAAGCGCCGCTGCTGCTCAACGCGCGATTCCACGGCATTCGGCCCGAAGCCTTCTCTCTGGGGAATGGGAACATCGGCGGCGAGGCGTTGCTCGCCGAGGCGCGCATGGAACGCGGGTACAACTACCGCACGGCGGTCGGCGGACGGCTGACGGACTATGCGACGTTCGGCCGCCCCTACGTCGGGACGATCGAGGGAGAACGGCAGACGATCGGCTACTGGCTCGACTCGCGGTTGGAGCACCCCTTCTTCACCGACCTTCAGCGCGTCGCGTGGCATCTCGAGTTCGGCACGGCCCACGGATATCCGGGCATCGTCCGTCCGGCGCGGGACGCGCTCACGCTCGGGGTGAGACAGGACCGGTGGGATGCCAGCACGGTGGCGCGGTTGTTCGGCACGAAGACCGTGCTGCTCGTCGGTGCCGGCTTCTCGGGGCTGCGCATCGTCCCCGACACGATTGGTACCGTGATCACCGATACGGGGGCGGTGATCGACACCGGCACGGCGCTTCACAACCGATACACGCCATTTCGCGCTGGCCGACTCGGCGTGTTGGGGGGCGTGCGACGACTGGCCTACCGCACCGTGCGCGGCTTCGATGCCCTCACGGCGCAGCAGGACGTCGCGGGGGGGCTCGCCGGCGGTGTGTTCGTGGGGCACGGCCTTTCCGCGCTCGGTGAGACCGACTTCTTTCTCTCGGGCGCGGCGTACGGGGGCAAGGCGACGGAGCATACGCTGTTGGCCGGGATGACCGCGGTGGAGGGACGCCGGCCGGTGGGGCAGCGAGACTGGGACAGCATCATCGGGAGTGGCCGCGTCGCCTACTACATGGGTGGCGGGCCGGGCTTCATGTTCACGACGGACGACGAGTACTCGCTCGGCGTGCGGCCGCGGCTACCGATGCAGCTCTGGCTGGGTGATTGGCGCGGTGGGATCATCGGCTACCACAACTCGACGATCGCCGGCGCGCGCCGGAACGTGGTACGTACGGAGCTGCGGTGGAGCGGCGCGTCGCTCGTGCGCGGCGCGGACGTCGGCTTCGCGGCGCTCGGGCAGCTCGGCACCATGTGGGCCGGCGATGCACCGTACGGTGTCAACGCAACGCGCACGTCGATCGGGTTCAGCGTCCTGGCGGCATATCCAACCGGCTCGAAGCGGCTCTATCGGGCCGACATCGGGTTTCCGCTCCGGCGCGGTCAGGTCGGTGGCGGCGGGATCGAGGTGCGCTTCACGAGCGAGGACCGCACCCAGACGTTCTGGCGGGAGCCGGACGACGTGCAGCGCTCCCGCACCGGCAGCGCGCCGTCGGCGCTCTTCACCGCACAGTCGCAGTAAGAGGGCCGACGGATCGGCGCGGCGCGAGTCAGCGCGCGCGCACGATGCCGAGCACGAGCTCGGCGAGAATGACGACGATGATCACGATCTCGAGCAGCTCGCTGCGAGCCGCCTGCCCCTCGCCGTTGAGCATCGCGTAGGTCTCGCGGAAGATCTCGAGCTTGCGCTCGATGCCGCGGCGCCACGCGGTGGCGCGGAAGAGCTCGAGCGCCGCGCCGTACACGCGCGCGAGGTAGACGTCGTCCGTCACCTTGAGCCCGTTCTCGGCGCGCTCGACCGTCTCCGTGACGTCGGCGACACGCGTCTGCAGATCGGCGAGCACGGATCGGAAGCGCCGGGTCGGTGGAAGCTGGCGGCGGCGCACTGCGGCGATCCGGTCGTACATGGCGGGAAGCTGCGCGTCGAGCAGCTCGTCGTACACGCGGAGCTCGAGCAGTTGGGCGTTCGCGAACTCGAGGATGTACTCCACGTCGCGATCGTTGGACGAGGGCTCGACGACGAGCGCGTTGTCCCAGGTGAGGACGACGAGGTCGTCGGCGTAGTAGGAGAAGCGGTGGGAGAGCAGGCTGCGCCGCGCCTCGCGCGCGAGCGGGCGCTGCTCTCCGAGGAGAAGGAGGGCGAGCCGCTCGTCCGTGAGCGAGTCGGGCGACGCCACGGCTCCGCGCTCGTCACGCAGCGCGGAGATGCGGAAGACGACGTACTCCTCCGTGACCGGCGCGAGGCCGGGCCGTTCGATCGCGCTGGCGATGCGCTCGCGCAATCGCGCGAGCTCCTCGTTCATGAGCTGCGCGACCTCGCGCGAATACTCCACCTCGCGCGCGAAGGCGACGAAGTCGTTCCAACGGGCGTGCTCCGGTGCCTGGACGTCGAGCTGTACCGAGCACACGCCGAAATCGAACAGCCGGGCGGCGAGCTGGGCGCGGCAGCGCACGCCGCCGATCAGGAGGTCGCGCGCACCGAGCGAGACGGCGACGGGGGGGTTGGCGATCTGGATCGCCTGCGCCTCACCGCGCGCCGGCCGGGTCCGCGCCGGTCCGATGGGCGCGAGCAAGGCCGCGGCCGCCTCGAGCTCGATGGCGTATCCGATGTCGAACAGCCGATAGGCGACGGCCGCGCCCTCCAGCGTGAGATCCGTCGGGGCCGATTCTTCGGGAGGAGCCATGCGAGAATGGGAGCGCCTCGCGGGCGCCGGCGCAAGGCGCCGGCGCCCCTCCCCGCGTCAGCCCCCGTTCTCGTCGAAGTGCAAGGCGAGCAGCTGCAGGATCGCGGCGCCGTACCGCGTGGAGCGCTCCTGCTCGGCGAGCGTCGCGCAGGGAGGCAACGCGCACGCTCTCTTGAGCGCGTCGACGAGCTGCTCCGGCGTCGCGGCGATTACCGCCGCGCTCGCATACAGCTCGTGCAGCGTGGCCGTGAGACGCATCTCATGTCCGGCCGTCCGGTCGGCCAGCGCGACGGAGAGCGCGGAGAGCTGCGCGTCGGCAAAGGCGCTGACGGCTTCGCCGGCCAGTCGCGCCTTGCCGCGAATCCGGCGGCGGCGCGGCCGAAGGAGCGACTCGCGGATCGAGAGGAGGGCGCCGCTGTCCTGGCGCTGCTTTCGCGCCGCGATCGTACGCGCCTTGGACAGGCGGGCGTCGAAGCGAGTGCGGGCGTCGTCGCTCGCCTGCGACTCGCGGAAGCGCTCGAGCACGTAGACCTCGTCGTCGTACCGACCGAGCGAGCGATAGAGGGCGGCGAGGCGACCGCAGACCCAACCCGGCAGCGGACCGCTCGCGGCGATGCTGGCCGCGAGTGCCTCTTCGAGCAGGGCGACGGCGCTGCTCGAGTCTCCATTGCGGTGACAGGATTCAGCCTCGCGGACCTGATCCGCGGCGTCTCCCGTCAAGGTGTTGGGAAGTGACTTGTAGCCTGGCATGGGCGGTGGTGGGTGCGTGACGCGTCGGATCCTTCGGCTCCGCGCATCTGGTGACGGTGAACTGGCGGCAGCGCGCTACATGTTTATCGCGCGCGAGACAATCTTGCAAGACCTTTACCCACAATGGTTTACATGCATTCATCGGTACGGAATCGTACGCAAGGGCGCGCTAGAGCGCCGCGTGTTGGGTGTCGGCCTTCCGGGCCATGGCGGTCAGCCGCTCGAACCATCCGCGGACGACGGCATAGCACCCACACGCCGCGGATTCCAGACCGGCGCGGTCGATCACCGTGACGCGTCCGCGGACGTAACGAATGAGGCCGGCCCGCTGGAGCGCGCCGGCGGCGAGCGTCACCGCAGGCCGGTGCACGCCGAGCATCTCGGCGATGACTTTCTGTTTGAGCTCGAGGACGTCGCCGCCGACGCGATCGTGCGTCATCAGCAGCCATCGCGCGCAGCGCGCCTCGAGCGAATGCAGCCGATTGCAGGCGGCCGTCTGCGCGACCTGATCGAACAACGCCTGCGCGTACAGGTAGAGCAATCGCTCGAACGCGGCGCTCTCCCGCATCAGCTCCGCGAGATCCTCGGCCTGGAGCCGGAGCCCGGATCCGGGGACCTGCACGTACGCGCGGGTCGGCATGCTGCGCGCACGCAGCAGGACGGGCAGTCCGGACATGCCTTCGCGCCCGACGGTGCCCACCTCGACCGTGCCTTCCTCCATGTCGCTCACCATCGAGATGATGCCGTCGATGGGGAAGTACAGCTCCGTGATCGGCTGATTTGCCTCGTAGATAGTCCGGCCGAACTCGAGCGGCACGAACTCCAGGCGCTCCATGACGCGCGCGCGATCGGCGGACGGGAGGGCCGACAGCAGAAGGCTCTCGCCTCGCGGTGCCGGTTCGACTGAGTGCTTCGCTTTCGATCGCGTCGCGGTTCGGCTCTCCATGTGGCCCGGTCCTTCGGTGCCTGGCTGCGCACGATCCCAGCGCCCGATCGCCGCATCGCTCAGGATTTCAGCGTCGAGTAAGGCAACCTCGGTGCCGAACGGGCGACGGAGTTCTGAAAACTGCCGCTCGAGTACTGATACGGCTACTCAAGTACCAGGTACTGGGTAGACCTAGTACCGAGCCTGGCATACTGGCCCCTCCAATGCTTGGACAGGGCAGCCGTAGTGCTGACTTGTAGCTGACAGCTGACAGCTTTCGCTTACGGCTCGATGTCACGCCGTTCCAGGGGAAGCCGACCCGCATTGGAATGGGTTGGATGTCGGTCTTGGTACTGGTGCTACTCCGTACCTGGTACTTCAGTAGCCGTATCCGGTATCAGGTCCTCGAGTAGCCGTGTTAAGGCACGACCGCGACCCCCCATGGCCGAGTCCCGACCCGCACGGTTTGCGTCACGCGCATCGCGGGGAGCTGGACGACCGACATGTCGTCGGTGAGGCCGTTCGCTGTATAGGCGAACCGACCGTCGGGAGAGAGCGCCACTCCCCACGGACGCCGCCCGACGCGGACGCGTCCCAACTCGCGCAGCGTCGCGGCGTCGAGCGCGACGAGTGAGTGCGCGGCGCCCGTAACGACGTACAGGCGACCACCGTCCGCCGACACGGCGACGCCGACGGGCTTCTCCTCGCCGGTGCCGATGCGGGCTCGCCCGATCACGCGGTGGGACCGTGCGTCGACGCGCGCGATGCTGCCTCCGATCTCGCTCGTCACGTAGGCGAATCGGCCGTCGGGGGAGAAGGCGACCGCGCGGGGCCGTGGATCGACGAGAAAAGTCGCGACGACCCGTTCGCCGGCGACGTCGATCACCGAGACCGTGTTGCTCGTCTCGCCGGTGACGTACACCCATCGACCGTCGGGTGAGGTCGTGACGCCTTCCGGCTCGGTGCCGACGACGAGCCGCTTGCGAACCTCGCCGCTGACCGGATCGATCGACGACGCGGTGCCGGCATCCTCGTTCGAGACGAAGATGCGCTTTCCGTCCGGGGTGATCGCGAACTGCTCGGGATCGGTGCCGGCCTTGAGACGCCGCGTCATCCGGCGCGCGGCGAGATCGACGACGCCGATGCCGTCGTTCGGGTGCGGCGTCTTCACGGAATCGCCGCTGAGGGCGACGAGTGCCGTGATGCGATCGGGTGCGATACGAATGCCGCGCGCCCGCGCACCCACCGGTATGGTCGATATCACACGCAGCGTGGCCGGATCGACCAGCGTGAGATCGTGCGAGCGCTCGTTCGAGACGACGATGAGTCCGCGCAGCGACGAGAGGGGCGCCGACTGCGCAGTCGCATCGGGCGCGCCGCCGAGCGACAGCGCGATGGACGTCGCGACCGACGCCGCGACGACGGGAACCTTGTTGAGCACGAAGGCGGCGCGTGCAAGACGCACGCCGCCAACGCCGCACGCGAGCTCCACGGAACGGATGATGCGCTGCGCGACACCACCTCACTTCACCCATGCATCCCTCATTCAGCTCGCCCTTCGCGCTCTTCACGGCACTCGCGCTCGTGGCCTCCTCGCCGCCAACGCGTGCCGTGCGTACGCAGACCCGAGCGCCGCTCGGTGTGCTTCGCGTGTGCGCCGATCCGAACAACCTTCCTTTCTCCAACGAACGACGCGAAGGATTCGAGAACCGACTCGCGGAGCTGGTCGCGCGCGATCTTGGACGGACGGTCGAGTACACCTGGTGGGCGCAGCGCCGCGGGTTCATCCGCAACACGCTCAAGGCGGGCAAGTGCGACGTCATCATGGGCGTTCCGACGGGACTCGGCATGGTGCTGCCGACGCGGCCCTACTATCGCTCGACCTACACCTTCGTGACGCGCGCCAGCGCGCCGCGCATCGCATCGTTCGATGACCCGCGGCTGAAGCGCCTGCGCGTCGGCGTCCAGCTCATCGGTGACGACTTTGCCAACACGCCCCCCGCGTCGGCACTGACCCACCGCGGCATCGTGAAGAACGTGCGCGGCTACACCGTGTACGGGGACTATCGCGAGCCGAATCCGCCCAGCCGCATCGTCCGCGCGGTGAGCGACGGCCAGGTGGACGTAGCCATCGCGTGGGGGCCGCTGGCCGGCTACTTCGCGAAGCGGTCGCGCGTGCCGCTCCGCGTGGTGCCGGTGTCCCCCGAGGTCGACATCCCGTACCTGCCCTTCGTGTTCGACATCGCGATTGGCGTGCGACACGGCGAGAGCGCCTTTCGGGATTCGCTCGACGCCGTCCTTCTGCACCGCCGTCGCGAGATCGACCACATCCTCGCCGACTACGGCGTGCCGCGCGCCGACAACCCCGCGACCGACGGCACGTCGCCAGCCGTGCGATGACCCCGCCGCGGCCGGGCGGCCGTGGTGCCGCTCAGCATGCGCCAGACGAGGGGAAGGAGGACGATCAGATAGATCGTTCCCGCCGGGATCCACATCAACAGACCGGCGAGCTGCTGATCCTCGAGTGGATTGAGCCCCCAGGCCGACGTCGTGCCGAAGTGCGACGGATACCACGGTCGCCGCGCGAAGGTGATGGCCGCACCGAGGATGGTGCTCTGCAAGGCGGCGGCAAAAAGGTAGAGGACCGCGGCGGCGGCGCTCATGCGTCGGCCGTGCGGCTCGAGCGGCAACCACCAGAAGAGCAGCGCCGTGAGGAAGAAGGTCATGTGCTCGGCGACGTGAACGAATTCGTGTCGGATCGCGAGCTCGTACAACGCCGGGATGTGCCAGAGCCAGAGCGCGATCACGTGCAGCGCCCACGCGACCGGGGCGAGACGAAGCACACGCCAGACGCCGCGCAGCACGCGCGCGCCGTTCCACCACCGAGCGACCACCCGTCGCGTGCGCAGCGGGATCGCCCAGAGCATCACCAGCAACGGATCGCCGAGCGCCATGAGCGGCGCCGCGATCATGATGAGGAGCAGGTGCTGCACCATGTGCACGGCAAACAATGCCGTGCCCACGGCGTCGATCGGGGAGACGAGCGCGATGAACAGCGCGGCCAGCGACGCGGCGAAGGCGCCGGCGCGCCACGGCCCGACGACGCGACCGCGTCCGGCGCGGCGCCACAGCGCCCGCAGCCCTCGCCAATAGAGCCAACCCGCCAGCGCAAGCCCGAGCACCACGGCCGGCGCGAACGTCCACGCGCTCCACAGATCGTGCGGCTCCGGCGCGATGCCGGGATGTGCCCACGCGACAGCGGGCAGCAGCACCGAGACAGTGCCGAGTGCCAATGAGCGGAGCGGTCTACCCACGCAGCATCGACTCCGGATCGGAAGACTGAGAGCTCTGGCAAGTGAGATGCCGGCACCGAGAGACGCCTGTCATGCGCACGAAGACATCATCGCGGGTCGTGGCACCGGTACGTTTTTCGCGCCATGGGGCCGCGCACGACTCGTGAGCAGATCACGACGAGACCACGTTCCCCTACCAGATCTGATGAAGCTCCATCGCGCGCTTCGGTCAGTCTCTTTCATTCTGTTCGCCGCCGCCTGCACCCGTGAACGGGGGCCGGAGCATGGCTACGAGCCGGCGCCGCCTGCGCCCGCCGGCTCCGACGCCCGGGCCACCGCGGCGCTCGACGCCGAGGACGGACAGTGGACGCTGCCGGCAAAGAGCTATTCGGCGCTGCGCTACAGCCAGCTCACCGAGATCACCGCCGGCAACGTGAAAAACCTGCGGCCGGTGTGGACCTTCTCGACCAGCGTGCTGCGCGGGCATGAAGAGCCGCCGATCGTGGCGAACAACACGATGTACGTGTTGACCCCCTTCCCCAACGTCCTGTATGCGCTCGATCTGACGAAGACCGGCGCGCCGATGAAGTGGAAGTACGAGCCCAAGCCCGCCGCGGCGGCGCAGGGTGTGGCGTGCTGCGACGTGGTGAACCGTGGTCCGACGATCGCCGGGAACAAGATCGTCTTCAACACGCTCGACAATCACGTCGTCGCGGTGGATGCGGCGAGCGGCAAGGAAGTCTGGACGACGCAGGTGGGCGACATCAATACGGGCGAGACGATGACGATGGCGCCGCTCGTGGTGAAGAACATGGTGCTCGTCGGCAACTCGGGTGGCGAGATGGGGGTGCGCGGCTGGCTCAAGGCGCTCGATCTCAACACCGGCACCGTGAAGTGGACGGCGTACAGCACGGGCCCGGACAGCGAGGTGCTGATCGGTCCCCGCTTCAAGCCGTTCTACAAGAAGGACCAGGGAAAGGACCTCGGCGTCCGCACCTGGACGGGCGAGCAGTGGAAGATCGGCGGGGGCACGGTGTGGGGATGGCTGTCGTACGACCCGGTGCTCGACCTCGTGTACTACGGCGCCGCGAACCCGGGGCCGTGGAATCCCGATCAGCGGCCCGGCGACAACAAGTGGACGTCCACGCTGTTCGCGCGCGACCCGAACACGGGTGAGGCCGTGTGGGCGTATCAGATGAACCCGCACGATCTCCACGACTACGACGGCGTGAACGAGTCGCTGCTGATCGACGTGCCCTGGAAGGGGGTGCGGCGGAAGGCGCTCGTTCACCCCGACCGCAACGGGTACGTCTATCTGATGGACCGAACGACCGGCGAGCTGTTGTCCGCCGAGCCGTTCGTGCACATCACGTCGTCGCACGGCGTCGACGTCACCACCGGTGAGCTCGCGCTGGAGGCGACGAAGCAGCCGAAGATCGGCGAGGTCGTGCGCGACATCTGCCCCGCGGCGCCCGGAGGGAAGGACTGGCAGCCGTCGTCGTTCTCGCCGCGTACGGGACTGGTCTACATCCCGCACCAGAATCTGTGCATGGACGAGGAGGGGCTCGAGGCGAACTACATCGCCGGCACGCCCTATGTCGGGATGAACGTCGTCATGAAAGCCGGCCCAGGGGGCAATCGTGGCCTATTGACCGCATGGGATCCCGCCACCCAGCGCGCCGCGTGGGTGTTGAAGGAGGATCTCCCCGTGTGGAGCGGCACGCTCGCGACGGCGGGCGACGTCGTGTTCTACGGGACGATGGACGGCTGGTTCAAGGCAATCGATGCGCGGACCGGTGCTGCACTCTGGCAATACAAGACGGGCTCCGGAATCATCGGGCAGCCGGTGACCTACCGCGGCCCGGACGGGAAGCAATACGTCGCGGTGGTGTCCGGGGTGGGTGGGTGGTCGGGGGCGATCGTCGCCGGAAAGCTCGATCCGCGCGATTCCACGGCGGCGTTGGGGTTCGCCGCCGCCATGACCGACCTCCCACAGAAGACGACGAAGGGGGGCACCCTCTACGTGTTCGCGCTCCCATGAGAGGGCCGGCCATGCGCGCGTCGTCGCTCGTCATCGTGCTCGCCGCCTCGAGCCTGATTGGCTGCGAGCGCGAAGAGCGCACCTTTCGCGAGACGCCCCCGAGCACGACGCCGACGGCGGTGCGCGTGAGCGCACTGCAGCCGGGAACGCCGGCGGACACGACGCACACGGTCAACCCGTACGAGCGGAACGCCTATGCGCAGTCCGAAGGGCAGCGTCTCTTCGGCTGGTACAACTGCTCCGGGTGCCACGCGAACGGCGGCGGCGGCATGGGGCCCGCGTTGATGGACGACGAGTGGATCTATGGGAGCGCGCCGGAGCAGATCTACACGACGATCGTGGAGGGCCGGCCCAACGGGATGCCATCGTTCGCCGGCCGGATTCCGTCGTATCAGGTGTGGCAGCTCGTGACCTACGTGCGATCGTTGAGCGGGCTCACGCCGTCGGCCGGCAGGTCGGCGCGCGTGGAGCACATGATGATCTACCCGGGCTCGCAGTCGCTGCAGAAGGCCGAGAAGCCGAAGTGGTCGTTCACGCCGCCGGCGGCGGTGCAGCCGTGATCGGTCGGGGGGGACCGGACTTTCAGCACGTGCTCCATCCGGCCGGCCCGCAGGCGGCGCGGATCGCGCATCTCGGGTGGTTCGCATTCGTCGTAGCGGCGACCGTATGGGTGATCACCGTGTCCGTCCTGCTGTGGGCGATCGCGCGCGCCCGGCGCCGCGAGCGGGCGGATGAACCGGTGCCAGCGGACGGGGAGCGACGGATGACGTGGGGCGTCGCGTTCGGCATCGGCGCGTCGGCGGTGATCCTGCTCGTCTTCCTCGGCTACGACCTCGTCGTGGGACGCACGCTGAGCCCCGTGCCGAGCGCGCACCCGCTGACGATCGAGGTCAACGGGCATCAATGGTGGTGGGAAGTGCAGTACGCGGACACCGCCGTGCACGACCGCTTCACGACCGCGAACGAGATTCACATTCCGGTCGGCGAGCCGGTGCTGTTCGTGCTCACGGCGCAGGACGTCATCCACAGCATCTGGGCGCCGAACCTCGGCGGCAAGAAGGATCTGATCCCCGGGTACACGACGTCGGTGTGGTTCCAGGCCGATACGCCGGGTGTGTATCGAGCGCAGTGCGCCGAGTTCTGCGGCGTGCAGCACGCCAAGATGGCGCTGTTCATCGTCGCCGAATCGCGGGCGCAGTTCAACCGGTGGGCGATCCAGCAGCGGCAGCCGGCGGCGAAGCCGGCCGACTCCGTCGCCGGTCATGGCTACGAGGTGTTCGTCACGTCGAGCTGCGTGATGTGTCACAACCTCGAGGGCACCACGGCCGGCTCGCACGCCGGCCCCGACCTGACGCATCTGGCGAGTCGTCGCACGATCGCGGCCGGAACGCTGCCGAACACGCGCGGGAATCTCGCCGGTTGGATCGTCGACCCACAGCGCATCAAGCCGGGCTCGCACATGCCGCCCAACATGCTCGAGCCGAAGGATCTCGACGCGCTCCTCACGTATCTCCAGAGTCTCAAGTGAGCGACTATCTCGTCACCGCGCCGCTGGCGGACCTCACGACGGGACCGGGCGATGCCGAGCGGGCCGAGCTCGATGCGCTCGAGCGCACCTTCGAGCGTCGCACCGGCGTGTGGGGTTGGTTGACGACGGTCGACCACAAGTCGATCGCGAAGCGGTACATCGCCACTGCGTTCACCTTCTTCCTGCTCGCCGGCGTGAACGCGCTGGTGATGCGGTTGCAGCTCGCGCGTCCGGAGGCGGGGTTCGTCGGACCGGATCGGTACAACCAGCTGTTCACCGTCCACGGCACCGCGATGATGTTCCTGTTCGCCGTGCCGATCATGACGGCGTTCGGGCTGTACCTCGTGCCGTTGATGGTCGGCACGCGCGATGTGGCCTTCCCGCGACTGAACGCCTTCGGGTACTGGACGTTTCTCATCGGCGGCCTGTTTCTCTTCGCGGCGTTCTACCTGAACATCGGTCCGGACACGGGCTGGTTCGCGTACGTGCCGCTGTCGGGGCCGGA
>DASXHF010000160.1:0-9548 GCA_036488775.1 Gemmatimonadaceae bacterium
TCCGCAGGTTCCAGTCGTTTCCGCTCGTTCGGCGCATTCCGTTGATCACCGCCAGGCAATGATGCCGGCGTGAACCCATAGACGTCGACTCTACACTTTCGAGACCGAGACCATGGCCGCTCCCGCTACTCGCACCGAGAAGGATCCCCTCGGCACCAAGGACGTCCCCGCCGACGCGCTGTATGGCGTTCAGACCGTGCGCGCCAAGGAGAACTTCCCCATCAGCGGGCTCGCGCCGCTCTGGCCATTCGTCATGGCTCAGACCTGGATCAAGAAAGCGGCGGCGTTGACGCACAAGGAGACCGGCCGAATCGACGCCAAAGCCGCCGACGCCATCGTGAAGGCAGCCGACGAGGTGCTCGCGCACAAGCACGACGACCAGTTCATCGTCGACCCGTACCAGGCAGGCGCCGGTACGTCGCATAACATGAACGTGAACGAGGTGTTGGCGAACCGCGCCAACGAGCTCCTTGGCGGGAAGCGCGGCGAGTACAAGCCCGTGCATCCCAACGATCACGTCAACATGGCGCAGAGCACCAACGACACGATCCCGACGAACATCCGTCTGTCCATCCTGTCGCAGCTCGGCGGACTGGTGAAAGCCCTCGATGGGCTGCGCGATGCGCTCGCTGCCAAAGGCCGCGAGTTCGACGACATCGTGAAGGCCGGCCGCACGCACCTTCAAGACGCGATGCCGATCCGCCTCGGTCAGGAGTTCACCGCGTATGCAGGCTCGATCGACCGGAACATCCGGCGCATCCAGCAAGCCGCCGACTATCTGCGCGATCTCGGCATCGGCGGCAGCGCGGTGGGCACCGGCGTCACCGTGGAAAAGGAATATCCCGCGCTGATGAACAAGTACCTGAAGCAGATCTCGGGGCTCGACCTGCGCATCGGCGCCGACCGCATCCAGCTGATGCAGAGCATGGGCGACGCGGCCGCGTTCAGCGCGTCGCTGCGCGTGCTAGCCGTAGATCTGAGCAAGATCGCGAGCGACCTGCGCCTCATGGTGATGGGCCCGCGCACCGGGATCGACGAGATCAAGCTGCCGGCCGTGCAGCCCGGCTCGTCGATCATGCCGGGCAAGATCAATCCGTCCATCCCCGAGATGGTGAATCAGGTCTGCTTCCAGGTGATGGGGCTCGATACGACCGTGTCGATCGCCGCCGAGCACGGCCAGCTCGAGCTGAACGTCATGATGCCGGTGATCGCGCACAACATCCTGCTGTCGATGCGCATTCTCACGAACGCCGCCGTCGTGTTCACGGAGAAGTGCATCGTCGGGATCGAGGCCAACCGCGACATGCTCGCGTACTGGGTGGAACGCAGCGCGGCGCTCGCCACGGCGCTCATGCCGCACATCGGCTATGCACGCGCGGCCGAGCTGAGCAAGCAGTCGGTCAAGGAAGGGGTGCTGGTGCGCGACATGGTGAAGCGCGACAAGCTCCTCCCCGCCGACGAGATCGACGACGTGCTCGATCTGCGCAAGATGACGGAGATCGGCGTGCCAGGCGGGAAGCACGGGATGGTCGCCGGAGGCTGACGTCCCTATCCCGGCCTCTCCGGCGACATTACATTTGTCACGTGCGCATCACCACCCAGGCCGAATACGGACTCATCTGTTCTCTGCACCTGGCCCGCCGGACGTCCGACGGGCCGGTGACGGGCCGCGAGATCGCGGCGCGCGAGCGCCTGCCCGCCGACTATGTCGAGCAAATCATGCTCAAGCTGCGGCGCGCCGGCATCGTCACGAGCACGCGTGGCGCGCACGGCGGGTATCACCTGGCGCGCGCCGCCGACCAGATCAGCGTGCGCGACGTCATCGCCGCGTCCGAGCACTCGACCTTCGAGGTCCATTGCACCTCGCATCCGGTGGAGGCCGAGCGATGCGCCGCGTCGCACGACTGCAGCATCCGCCCGGTGTGGATGCTGTTGCAGCAGCGGGTCGACGACGTGCTGGGCAGCGTCCACCTCAGCGATCTGCTGCTCCAGGAAAGCGAAGTCCGCGAGCGCGTCGGCCTCACTGCGCCGGCCATGGCTGGCGGCCGACTGTCGCTGCCCGTTCTTCAACGCTGAGCCCGCGGCGCTGATGCGCCTCTTCCGCTCCTTTCGCGACGACCGCGCGCTCACGCGGCGGAGCGCGGCGTACGCGTCCGCGCTCATGGAGGAGCCGTCGACCGCCGACGTCGAGTGGCTGTCCACCAGCGCCACGCGCGGCGATTCAGATCACGCCCTCTGGGAGCTCCGCTACTTGCGCCGAGCGATCGGGATCCTGGTGACGCAGCGCGATGCGCTCGACGACCGGACCGCCTCCGAGGTGCTGCGCGCGCTCGGAGAGCGGATGGAGAAGGACCCCAACGTCGACGCCGAACTGCGCGGGCTCGCCGACCGTCAGTTCAACGCGCGCCTCGGCGCGTATCGCGACGCCTTCACGGCGCGCGGTCTCGGCACGCCTGCGCTTCGCGTGGCCCAAAACCTCCTCGCCTTCGCCGGCGGCCCGATCCGCGCCACCGATCCGGTGGTGCAGCGCGGCGCCGTCCTCGTGGCGGGGTACGTCGCCTGGGCGAACCAGACCCTCCGCGACACCTTCGGGGAGGCGGAGCTGCCAGAGGACGTCGCACCGTCGCAGTTGGCGCGGTAGATCCTCACCGTCCGAGAGCAACGAAGGGCTTTTCTCTGCGTTCTCCGTGTTCTCCGTGGTCGAGGGCACTTGAACCACAGAGAACGCGGACGACAACAACCAGAGCGCGTTGGGGTCGAGCTCGGCGAGCCGTGGTCTCCAAATACACAATGGGCCATCCTGCAATTGCAGGATGGCCCATTTGCATGCTCGAGGGGGGACTTGAACCCCAACGCCGGTGAAGGCACAGGCTTCTGAGACCTGCGTGTCTACCAGTTCCACCACCCGAGCGTTCGTGCCACACCGCCGGCACAGACCCGAAAATTAACCCGCGCCCGGAACGCAGTCAACGCGACGCGTTGCAGCGCCTGCGTGCCTACTCTATGTTGCGACGCTGGCCCGCAGCGTCGCGCGCCGTTCCGCCTCCCCGCCATGCCGAAGCCCCCTTCCGACGACAAACCGGAGATCGTGTCGATCGCCAAGAACCGGCGGGCGCGGCACGATTACACCATCCTCGACACGTACGAGGCGGGCGTCGTGCTTGCCGGCACCGAGGTCAAGGCGCTGCGCGAGGGGCGAGCCAACCTCTCCGACGCGTACGGGATCGTCCGCAACGGCGAGATCTACCTGCTCAACCTTCACATCTCCCCGTACGAGCGCGCCAGCTACAACAACCACGAGCCCACCCGCACTCGGAAACTGTTGTTGCACAAACGCGAGATCGCGCGTCTCATCGGTGCGATCGAGCGCCAGGGACTGACCCTGGTGCCGCTCGAGCTCTACTTCAAACGCGGCATCGCGAAGGTGGCGATGGCACTCGGCAAGGGGAAGAAGCTGCACGACAAGCGCGAGGACGCGAAGTCGCGGGACGCCGACCGTGAGATCGCGCGCGCGGTGCGCACCCGATGATCGTCGCGCTCGCTGTCGCGCTGCAGCTGGCCGCGGCCGCCGTTCCGTCTGCGGCACCCCCTGGGCCCTTGGTGGTGAAGGACGCCATGCGCTCCGTCTCCATCCCGTTGGTTGCCGGCGAGAACGGTCCCCTCCTTCGCGCCGAGCTCATGCGGCCCGTGGTGCCGATCACCGTATCGCACCTGATGGGCGATCGATGGATGGTGATCGTCAGAGGCACGGCCATCGGGGTCGAGCCCGGGGTCCGGTTCGCCATGGTGGGCGAGGAGCGCTACCAGCTCGCGGCCGCCCCCGAGCTGCGCAAAGGCGCGCTGTACGTGCCGCTGCAGCTCGTCGTCGAGATCATTCCGCGCGTCGCGGGCAACCTTGCATGGGACCCGGAACGGTTCGAGCTGCGCGCCTTTTCGACGGTGGCGCGTCACGCCGACGCGAGCGACACCCAACGCGTTGGGGCGAGCGATGCGCCAGTCGTCCCCGCGGGCCAACCGCGCGCCGCGCCGCCCGTCGTCGAGCCCAAGGCGGTTGGACATCAGGAGACGAACGCCTCGCTGGCGCCGCCGACCACTCACGGAACGCTTCGCACGCGCCGTCTCGTGGTGGTGGATGCGGGACATGGCGGGCCCGACGCGGGGATGCACGGGCCCATCGGCGGCGGGCCGCAGATCTTCGAGAAGAACGTGACGCTCACCGTGGCCAAGCGGGTCGGCGCGGCGCTGAACGCGCGGGGCGTGGCGGTGAAGTACACCCGCACCACGGACACGCTCATCGCGCTCGACGATCGTGGACGCATCGCCAACGACGCCCACGCGGATCTCTTCGTCAGCATCCACGTGAACGCGGCGAATCCAGGGTGGAAGGATCCCGGCGCCGCGCGCGGCTTCGAGACGTATTTCCTGGCCGAGGCGAAGACCGAGGATGCCCGGCGCGTCGAGCAGATGGAAAACGAGGTCGTGAAGTTCGAGTCCGGGTCGTCCGCACAGGCAGGCGATCCGCTCAACTTCGTCATCAACGACATGGCGCAGAACGAGCACCTGCGCGAATCGAACGAGCTGGCCGAGCTCATTCAACGGCGCCTGGGGCGGGTGCACCCCGCACCGAATCGCGGCGTGAAGCAGGCCGGATTCCGTGTGCTGGTCACCGCGTTCATGCCCGCCGTGCTCGTCGAGATCGGCTTCGGCACCAACCCCGCCGACGCGGCGTTCATCACCGACCCCGCGCACGTCGACGAGATCTCGGCGGCGATCTCGGATGCGGTGATGGAATATCTCAAGCGGTACGAGCGCCGGGTGTCGACCATCACGGGCGTGGCCGCATCGGGCGGGAGCTCGGAACGGCGGTGAGCGGCCGGCGCTCCGCGCTCGCGGTGCAGGTGGCCGGTCTCGCATTTCAGAATCCGATCGTCCTCGCCGCGGGCACCGCGGCATACGGCCGCGAGCTGGCCGACGTCGTGCGCCTCGACGCGCTCGGCGGCATCGTCACCAAGGCAGTCAGCCCGGAGCCCCGCGCCGGCGCGCCCGCGCCGCGCGTCGCCGAGTTCGACGGCGGAATGATCAACGCCGTGGGCCTCGCGAATCCGGGCGTTGCGGCCGTGCGGCGCGAGCATCTGCCGTGGCTCGCAACGTCGCTGCCGGACGTGCGAAAGATCGCCAACGTGGTCGGCTTCGCGGTCGAGGAGTTCGCCGAGGTGGTGAGCGAGCTCGATGACGCCGTGCGCGGCGAGAGTCCGGGCGCGCTCGACGCGTACGAGTTGAACGTGAGCTGTCCGAACGTGAAGGCCGGCGGCATGGAGTTCGGCGCGGACCCATCCGCATTGGCCGACGTGATCCGCCGCGCGCGCGCCGCCACGCGGCGACCGCTGTTCGTCAAGCTGTCGCCCACGCTTCCCGACATCGCCCGCAGCGCGGCGATCGCGGTCGACGCGGGCGCCGACGCGCTCACGCTCGTCAACACGATTCCGGGGCTCGTGATCGACGTCGAGCGGCGGCGACCGGCGCTCGGCTTCGGCACCGGCGGCGTGAGCGGGACCGCGCTGCTTCCGGTCGGCGTGCTCGCGACGTGGAAGGTGCGCCGCGCCGTTCGGGTGCCGCTTCTCGGGATCGGCGGCGTGTCGTCGGCCGAGGACGCGCTGCAGTATCTCATCGCCGGCGCGACGCTCGTCGGGATCGGGACGGCGATGCTGCGCGACCCGCGCGCGCCGGAGCGAGTGGTGCGGGGGCTCGTGCGCTGGTGTGAGACGCATGGCGTGCGCGACGTCTCGCAGGTGGTGGGGACGCTGGTGGTGAACGCGTGAGCGCGAGCCGGTCGCCGGCGCGCGCGACACCGATCGTCGCGCTCGACGTCGGCTCGGCGCGCGAGGCGATCGCGCTGGCCCGGCGGCTCGGCGACAGCTGCCGGTTCTACAAGGTGGGGAGCGAGCTATTCACCGCGGCGGGGCCAGCCGTCGTGCAGGCGCTACAGGAGCAGGCCGACGCCGACGTGTTTCTGGATCTCAAGCTGCACGACATCCCGAACACGGTGGCGGGCGCGGTGCGGAGCGCGGCGGGGTTGGGTGTTCGTTTGCTCACGGTGCACGCGTCGGGCGGGCACGCGATGCTGCGCGCCGCGCAGCAAGCGGCCGAGGGCGCTTCGTCGCATGGTCGCCCATGCGAGCTGCTCGGGGTCACGGTTCTCACCTCCTTCGACGCCGATGGGGTGGCTGCCGCGTGGGGGCGGTCGGACCGGGTGGACGTGGAGCGCGAGGTGCTACGTTTGGCAGGCGACGTCGTCGAATCCGGGCTGCACGGGGTCGTGTGCAGCGGTGCGGAGGCGGCGGCGGTACGGCGGGTGTACGGCGACCGGCTTGCGCTGCTCGTCCCCGGAATTCGTCTGGCCGGCGGGGCGACGCACGACCAACGCCGGGTGATGACCCCCGCCGCCGCTCAGGCCGCTGGGGCGCGGTATCTCATCCTGGGCCGGGCGGTGACGGCGGCGCCCGATCCGAGGGCGGCGATGGAGCAGGTAATCCGCGAGCTCGACGGCGAAGCAACGGCGTGAAATCGAGCCTTGATGCCAGGACGCCGTTCTTACCGCGCCGCCCAATCCCGTCCCGGACCGTCGTATGTGCCGACCTTGCGTGCAGTTACGTCCCTGATTATGCTACGTGTCTGGCTCGAGAAAAACCACGTTTTGCACCGATGGTGGTACCGTGAAAGTCCGCAGCAGCGTGAAGCCGATCTGTGAGCACTGCAAGGTTGTCAAGCGCAACGGCGTGACTCGCATCATCTGCAAGCGCAATCCAAAGCACAAGCAACGTCAGGGCTGACCACGCATGGCTCGTATCTCCGGCATCGATCTCCCGCGCGACAAGAAGCTCGAGATCGGTTTGACGTACATCTACGGGATCGGACGGTCGTCCGCCCAGGAGATCATGACGAAGGCCGGGGTGGAGGCGAACCAGCGGGTTCGTGACCTCACCGATGCCGACGTCAACAAGCTCCGTCAGGTGATCGAGAAGGAGTATCGCGTCGAAGGCGCGCTCCGGACCGAGGTCGCCATGAACATCAAGCGACTGATGGACATCGGATCGTACCGCGGCATTCGGCATCGCCGTGGACTGCCGGTGCGTGGCCAACGGACGCATACCAACGCGCGCACGAAGAAGGGTCCGCGCCGCGCGATCGCCGGGAAGAAGAAGGTGACCAAGTAATGGCAACGGGAAAGAAGGCGAAGCGCGTGGTGGAGGCGGAGGGCGTGGCCCACGTCAACGCCACGTTCAACAACACCACCGTCACGATCACCGACGCGCGCGGCAACGCGATCGCGTGGGGGTCGAGCGGCAAGGCTGGGTTCAAGGGCTCCAAGAAGAGCACCCCGTTCGCCGCCACTGTGGCCGCCGAGCAGTGTGCGCGTGAAGCGCTCACGGCGGGAGTGAAGCGGGTGCACGTGCGCGTGCAGGGTCCCGGGAGCGGCCGCGAGTCGGCCATCCAGGCGCTCGCCGCGGCGGGGTTGCAGGTGAAGTCGATCAAGGACGTCACGCCGATCCCGCACAACGGCTGCCGTCCCCCGAAGCGTCGGAGAGTCTGAGCCATGGGTCGGTATACAGGTCCAAGCTGCCGCCAGTGCCGCCGCGAGGGGACGAAGCTCTTCCTCAAGGGCACCAAGTGCTTTACCGAGAAGTGTCCCGTCGAGCGTCGTCCATACGCTCCGGGTCAGCACGGTCAGGCCACGGCGCGCCGGCGCAAGGCGTCGGAGTACTCGAAGCAGCTCCGTGAAAAGCAGAAGATCAAGCGCATCTACGGGCTGAGCGAGAAGCAGTTCCGCAACACGTTCGAGAAGGTGACGACGCTGCCGGGGATCACCGGCCACAATCTGCTGGCCGCGCTCGAGACCCGTCTCGACAACGTGGTCTACCGCATGGGCTTCGCGACCAGCCGCAAGGCGGCCCGCCAGCTCATCCGGCACCGTCACGTCGAGGTGAACCAGAAGGCGGTGGACATCCCGAGCTTCCATGTGCAGCCGGGTCAGGAAGTGCGCGTGCGGATGAAGTCGCGCGAGCAGGCGTCGATCATGACGGCGATGGATCAGTCGTCGCGCGGCGCGCCGCTCTCGTGGATCGCGGTCGACAAGGAGACGTTCAGCGGCCGCGTGCTCGAGAAGCCCGCCCGCACGAGCATCCCGATCGCGGCCCAGGAGCAACTGGTCGTCGAGCTCTATTCGAAGTAACGGCGGTCGACTGATCTGACCGCGGTCGACTGATCAGACTGCGGTCGAACGCTTCCTGTGGCGACCGAACGTCCGATGACGTTCGGTCGCTTCTACGACCAGCCGACGGCAGTTCCATCAGTTGACCGCAGTTCAATCAGTTGACCGCAGTTCGTTCAGTTGACCGCAGTTCGCAGTTCGCAGTTTTTAGTGGTCGGGGCCCCAACCCCTCTACGAGTCTGCCGCGCGTTGGGGGCGAGGCAGAGCGTTTTCGGCCGCATCACGCCGGAATGACCCCGTAACTCTCAGGACAGTAACCATGGCTTCCACGATCGATCTTCGCGGGCTCGTCCGTCCGCAGCTGGTCGAAGCGACCAAGCGCGAGGACAACCCCAACGTCGCCGAATTCCGGCTCCAGCCGCTCGAACGCGGCTTCGGCCACACCCTCGGCAACGCCATGCGACGCATGCTGCTCTCGTCGCTCCGCGGCGCGGCCGTGTGGGGCGTCCGCATCGACGGCGTCGTCCACGAGCACCAGACCATTCCCGGCGTCGTCGAGGACGTGCACCAGATCATCGGCAACCTCAAGACGCTCACCCTGACGCTCGCCGACGACGTCGAGAGCGGGGTCCTGCACATCCAGAAGGCCGGCCCGGGCGCGGTGACCGCCGGCGACGTCGCGCCGGTCTCCGGCGTCCGCATCGTCGATCCGTCGCACCACATCCTCACCCTGCAGGACGATCGCGACCTCAACGTCGAGCTGTACGTCAACAAGGGCCGCGGCTACGTCGAGGCCGACCAGCATCCGCTCGATCGCGGGCTGCCCGTCGACCTGGTGCGCATCGACTCGATCTACAACCCCGTGCGCCGCGCCAACTTCTCGGTCGCCGAGACCCGCGTCGGACAGCGTACCGACTACGACCGGCTGACACTGACCGTCGAGACCAACGGCACCATCTCCCCCGAGGAGGCGGTGAGCTACGCGGCCGCGCTCGCGCAGACGCACTTCCAGTATTTCGTCGAGTTCGGCTCGCACTCCTCGGCGCCGGTCGCCGGCGGAATGTCCGACGGTGCCGGTACCGACGGCGCCCGCATGCAGGGGCTGCTCAAGACGCCGATCGACGACCTCGAGCTCTCGGTCCGGTCGGTCAACTCGCTCAAGAACTCCAACATCCGGAGCCTGGGCGATCTCGTACGACAGACGGAGAGCCAGATTCTCCAGGTCAAGAATTTCGGCAAGAAGTCGCTCCAGGAGATCGCCGATCTCCTCGAGCGTGAGGGATTGAACTTCGGGATGCGGTTCGAGGAGAACGGCGACGGCGTTCGCGTGCTCGATTGG
>DASXHF010000181.1:0-7162 GCA_036488775.1 Gemmatimonadaceae bacterium
GAGACCGCCGAGCTGGTGAAGCTCCTCGAGAACACCTTCCGGTCCGTCAACATCGGAATGGTGAACGAGATGGCCATCGTTTGCGACAAGCTCGGCGTCGACGTGTGGGAAGTGATCGACGCCGCGGCTACCAAGCCGTTCGGCTTCATGAAGTTCACGCCCGGTCCCGGGATCGGCGGGCACTGCATCCCGCTCGACCCGCACTATCTCGCGTGGAAGATGCGCACGCTCAACTACAAGACGCGCTTCATCGACCTCGCCGGTGAGGTGAACACGTCGATGCCGGCGTTCGTCGTCCACAAGGTGCGGCATGCGCTCAACGAGGATCGCAAGCCGGTGAACGGCAGCCGCGCGCTCGTCATCGGCGTTGCGTACAAGCGCGACATCGACGACGTCCGCGAGAGCCCGGCGCTCGACGTCATCCGGCTGCTCGAGGCCGACGGAGCGGAGGTCGTCTACCACGACCCGTACGTGCCCGTGTTCCGCGAGGACGGCCACGAGTGGCACAGCGTCGCGCTGACCGACGCCGAGATCGGACAGGCGGACGTCGTCGTGATCATCACCGATCACCGGAAGCTCGACTACCAGCGCCTCGTCGACCACGCCGGCCTGATCGTCGACACCCGCAATGCGACGAGCACGGCGACCCGCACGCGCGCCCGCATCGTGTCGCTCTCCTCGCCGCGCTCGAGCGGCGAGGCGATGCCCGCCGCCTGACGCACTTCACTACCCTACTCCAGTGAACATTTCAGTCGTCGGGACGGGATACGTCGGGCTCGTCGTCGGGGCGTGTCTGGCCGAGACGGGCAACGACGTCACGTGCGCCGACGTGGACGACGGCAAGATCGATGGTCTGAAGCGCAACGTGCTGCCGATCTACGAACCCGGTCTCGACGACTACGTCGAGCGGAACCAGCGGCAGGAGCGGCTCGCCTTCACCACCGACATCCCCGCCGCCGTCGGCACCGCCGACGTCGTGTTCATTGCCGTCGGCACCCCTCCCGACGAGGATGGATCGGCTGATCTGCGACACGTGCTCACGGTCGCCGAACAGATCGGGAAGCACATGAAGCGGGAGCTGGTGGTGGTCACCAAGTCCACCGTGCCCGTCGGAACGGCGGCGCGCGTCGCGGAAGCGATCGGCGCCCACGCCTTGTTCCCGTTCCACATGTGCAGCAATCCCGAGTTCCTCAAGGAAGGAGCGGCGATCGAGGACTTCATGCGTCCCGACCGCGTCGTGATCGGCGTCGACTCGGACCACGCGCGGAGCGTCATGGCGGAGCTCTACGCGCCGTTCGTGCGCACCGGGAAGCCGATCATCTTCATGGACATTCCGTCCGCGGAGATGACGAAGTACGCCGCGAACGCGATGCTCGCCACCCGGATCTCGTTCATGAACGAGATCGCGAACCTCTGCGAGCTGGTCGGCGCCGACGTCGATCTGGTACGCAAGGGCATCGGCTCCGATGACCGCATCGGCCCGTCGTTCCTCTTCCCGGGACCCGGCTATGGCGGGTCGTGCTTCCCCAAGGACGTAAAGGCGCTCGTGCGCACGGCGCGCGAACGCGGGTCGCCGCTTCGCGTGCTCTGCGCCGTCGAAGACGCAAACGACGCCCAGAAGCAGCGGCTGTTCCACAAGCTCGAGGCCGTGCTGGGTGAAGTGCGCGGCAAGCGCATCGCGCTGTGGGGTCTCGCGTTCAAGCCCAACACCGATGACATGCGCGAGGCACCGTCGCTCGTCCTCATCGAGCAGTTGCTCGGCGCGGGCGCCGAGGTCGTCGCGCACGATCCCGTGGCGATGCACGAGACCGAGCGCCGCATCGGCAAGCGCATCCGCTACGCCGAGTCGGGCTACGACGCGCTCGAGGGGAGCGACGCGCTCGTCGTCGTCACGGACTGGAACGAGTACCGGCACCCCGACTTCGCCCGCATCAAGCGCACGCTCAAGTCGCCCGTGATCGTCGACGGCCGCAATCTGTACGACGCGCGAAAGATGCGCGCGCTCGGCTTCACCTACGATTCGATCGGCCGGGGCAAGGCGTGAGAGTCCTCATCACCGGCGCCGCCGGATTTCTCGGCTCCCACCTCTGCGATCGCTTTCTCGCCGACGGCCACAGCGTCGTCGGGCTCGACAACTTCGTCACCGGCCATCCCGACAACGTCGCACACCTCACCGGGAACGATCGGTTCAAGCTGATCCGTCACGACATCTCGACGTTCACCTACGTCGAGGGCGCGCTCGACGGCGTGCTGCATTTCGCGTCGCCCGCCAGCCCGATCGACTACCTCGAGCTGCCCATCCAGACGCTGAAGGTCGGCTCGCTGGGCACGCACAACGCGCTGGGGCTCGCCAAAGCCAAGGGCGCGCGCTTTTTCATTGCATCGACGTCCGAGGTGTACGGCGACCCGCTCGTGCATCCGCAGCGCGAAGACTATTGGGGCAACGTAAACCCCGTCGGCCCTCGCGGTGTCTATGACGAGGCCAAGCGATTCGCCGAAGCGATGACGATGGCCTATCACAGCTATCACGGGCTCGACACGCGCATCGTCCGCATCTTCAACACCTACGGCCCGCGCATGCGCCCGCGCGACGGCCGCGTCGTCTCGAACTTCATCGTGCAGGCGTTGAGCGGCGAGCCGCTCACGGTGTACGGCGACGGCTCGCAGACGCGGAGCTTCTGCTACGTGTCCGACGAGATCGAAGGGATCTACCGGTTGTTTCTGGACGGCGACCACCACCCGACGAACGTGGGCAATCCCGACGAGTACACGGTAAAGCAGCTCGCGGAGATGGTGGTGGAGCTCACCGGCTCCGCGTCGCCGATCGTGTACGAGCCGCTGCCGACGGACGATCCCAAGGTCCGTAAGCCCGACATCACCCGCGCGCGAACCATGCTCGGCTGGGAGCCACGTGTCCCCGTGCGCGCAGGGCTGGAGCGGACGATCGAGTATTTTCGCGGCTACGTGGGGACGCCGTTCATGGCGCCCCGCGCGCCGCGCTCACGACCCGCCCGCTCCTGACCCGTCCCGGGCGGTTCCGCCCTCGGCGGGTCGCCCGAGCGTCGTCCGGCCTCGCGGTGTATCTTTTGTTGCTCTAGCCGAACCGATGGCCCATTCGCGGGTACCAACTCTCGATATGCTTCTTTCTCGCCGGGCGCTGGCCGCCACACTATTGCTCGTGGCTGCGGCCTGCCACCCCGACTTCGAAATCGCGAAGTTTCCCACCAATCAGGCGCTCTATCGGGCCGCCATGGACGAGTTCAACCATGGCCGGTGGGACAACGCCGTCGCTGCGTTCGAGAAGCTGACAACCGATCTGTCGGCGCGTGATACGTTGCTGCCGCGTGCCCATTGGTATCTCGCTCGGGCGCACCAGGAGCGCGGCGAATGGGTGCTGGCCGCCACGAGCTTCTCGCGGCTCACCGAGAGCTTTCCCGACGACACCCTTGCGCCCGCTGCGTCGCTCGAGGGCGCGCGCTCGTACCGGAAGCTCTGGCGGAAGCCGACGCTGGACCCGACGTACGGCGAGAGCGCACTGGCGACCTACAACACCCTGCTGTCGCTGTATCCGCAGTCGCCGCAGGCCGAGATCGCCAAGAAGGAGCTCGCCGAGCTCCAGGAAATGTTCGCCCAGAAGAACTACCTCGCTGGGATGTACTACTTCCGGCGCGGCGGCTACGACTCGGGCATCATTTACTTCAAGGACGTCCTCACCCGCTACCCGGCAGCGCCGACCGCCCGGCTCGCCCAGCTTCGACTCGTGGACGCGTACAAGGCGATCCGGTACAGGGAAGACGCCGCCGACGCGTGCGCGACGCTCCGCAAGAGCTATCCCAACGACGCCGACGTCCAGCGGAGCTGCGACGGGATCCCCCAACCGTCCGCGCCGATCGCATCGACGCCGGCGAACGCACCCCCGTCGTCGACCGGGCCGCCCGTACCGCCGACCACGCAGGCTTCCGCTCCGCCGGCTTCGCCGACGCCCTGAGGCGTGCGCCTCGGGATCTTCGGCGGGAGCTTCGATCCGCCGCACCTCGGGCATCTGCTCCCCGTGATCGACGCGGCGGAGGCGCTCGAGCTCGACGCGGTTCGCTTCGTCCCGGCCGCCATCCAGCCGCTCAAAATCGGTCGGACGAGCGCGGCGCCGGAGCACCGCCTCGCGATGACGGCGCGGCTGGTCGCGGGAATCCCTGGCTTCTCCGTGGATTCCACGGAAATCGATCGGAACGGGTTATCTTTCACGGTTGACACGCTGGCGAGCTTGGCGGCGGCCAACCCCGGCGCGGAGCTGGTGCTCCTGCTTGGGGCCGACGCCTTCGCCCTGTTCGATCAGTGGCGTGAACCGGAGCGGGTCCTCGAGCTGGCGTCGGTCGCGGTGCTGGTTCGCGGAGACGAGGAGATGCCGGACGTCTCGCCGTACGCGCACGGCGCGGGGGACGTCCAACTGTTGCGGACGCGGCGGGTGGACATCTCGTCCACCGAGCTGCGCGCCCGGGTCGCTGACGGGCGCACCATACGAGGCTTCGTGCCGGCTGCAGTGGCGGACTACATCGCCGAGCACCGGCTGTATCGGTAAGGGGACTTCATGTTCAAACGCGTACTGACGACGTTCCTCGGCACACGCCACGAACGGGAACGCAAACGCATTCAGCCCATCCTCGATGCGATCCACGAGCACGAGGAGCGGCTCGCCCGCGCCAGCGACGAGGAGATTCGCGGACAGACCGCGAAGTTCCGCGCGCTGATCGCCGAACGCACGGCCGCGCTCGAGGCCCGCGCGGCCGAGTTGCGCGAGGGCAAGCGCACGGCGGCAGACGCCGCCGAGCGCGAGCGGTTGGATAACGAGCTCACTGGCGTCGACGGCAGCGGCGGCGTGGAAGGCGCGCTGCGCACCACGATTGCCGACACGCTGGACGAGATCCTTCCGGAGGCCTTTGCGACCGTTCGGGAGGCGAGCCGCCGCCTGGTCGGCACGACGGTGAACGTCACCGGGCGTGATACCGAGTGGAACATGGTGCCGTACGACGTCCAGCTCATGGGCGGCATCCAGCTCCACCTCGGGAAGATCGCCGAGATGGCGACCGGCGAAGGCAAGACCCTCGTCGCGACGTTGCCGCTCTATCTGAACGCGCTGCCGGGCAAGGGCGCGCACCTGGTCACGGTGAACTCGTACCTCGCCCGCCGCGACTCCCAGTGGATGGGACATCTCTACCGCTGGCTTGGTCTCACCGTCGGCTGTCTCGATGACACCGAAGCCGGCACGCCGGAGCGTCGCGCCGCCTACATGGCGGACATCACCTACGGCACCAACAACGAGTTCGGCTTCGACTATCTGCGCGACAACATGGTCGCCTCCAACGACCAGCGCGTGCAACGCGCACACGTGTTCGCGATGGTCGACGAGGTGGACTCCGTGCTCATCGACGAAGCGCGGACGCCGCTGATCATCTCGGGTCCGGTCGGGAACGAGGGGGATGCCCAGTACTTCGAGCACAACGCCGGCGTCTCGCGACTCGTGCGCAAGCAAACGGAGCTCGCGAACGCGCTCGTCGCCGACGCCGAGCGAGAGCTCGACGCGGGGAACACCGACGCCGCGGCGATCAAGCTGTATCAGGCGCAGCTCGGCAATCCGAAGAACCGGCGCCTGCTCAAGCTCATGCAGGAGCAGGGGAACAAGCAGCTCGTGCAGAAGATGGAGCTCGAGCACCTCGCCGATCGCAAGCTGCCGCCGGCCAAGCAGAGCTATCGCGACATCGAGGAGGATCTGCTCTTCGTCCTGGATGAGAAGGGGCATTCGGTCCACCTGACGGACCGCGGCGTGGACTTCATGGCGCCGTCCGACCACGAAGCGTTCATGCTGCCCGATCTCAGCGAGGCGGTGCATCGCATCGATCGCGATCACGAGCTGTCGGCCGACCAGAAGATCGCCGCTCGGCGCGAGCTCGAGATCGAGTACGCGTCGAAGAGCGAGCGGCTGAACATCGTCCACCAGCTCCTGCGTGCGCACGCGCTGTACGAGAAGGACGTCAACTACGTCGTGCAGGACGGCGAGGTGCTGATCGTCGACGAGTTCACTGGGCGCACCATGCCCGGACGGCGCTGGAGCGAGGGACTGCACCAGGCGGTCGAGGCCAAGGAAGGGGTCCGCGTGAAGGGCGAGACGCAGACGATGGCCACGATCACGATCCAGAACTACTTCCGCATGTACGAGAAGCTGGCCGGCATGACCGGTACGGCCGAGACGGAAGAGACCGAGTTCTACACGATCTACAAGCTCGAAGTCGCGGTCATCCCGACCAACAAGGACGTCATCCGCGACGACCGGCACGATCTCGTCTACAAGACGCGGCGCGAGAAGTACAACGCGATCGTCGAGGAGACGCGGCGCCTGCACGGCCTCGGCTACCCGGTGCTGATCGGCACGACGAGCGTCGACGCGTCGGAGACGCTGTCGAAGCTGATGCAGCGCGCTGGCCTCACGCACAACGTGCTGAACGCCAAGTACCACCAGCGCGAGGCGGAGATCGTCGCCAACGCGGGAGAGCCCGGCGCGATCACCATCGCGACGAACATGGCCGGCCGCGGAACCGACATCAAGCTCGGACCCGGCGTCACCGAGTCCAAGCCGTCGGTCGTGAAGGATCCCGATGGCAATGACGTCGACGTCGACGAGATGGGCGGCCTGCACATCATCGGCTCGGAGCGACACGAAGCGCGGCGCATCGACCGCCAGCTGCGCGGCCGCGCCGGCCGTCAGGGCGACCCGGGGGCGAGTCAGTTCTTCCTCTCCCTCGAGGACGACCTGATGCGGCTCTTCGGGAGCGACCGCATCGCCCGGCTGATGGACCGCATGGGCGCGCAGGAGGGTGAAGTGCTCACCCATCCGCTCATCACCCGCTCGATCGAGCAGGCGCAGAAGCGCGTCGAGCTCCAGAACTTCCAGAGCCGCAAGCGGCTCCTCGAGTACGACGACGTGATGAACCAGCAGCGCGAGGTGATCTACTCACTCCGCAGCTTCGCCCTGGAGGGCGGGGAAGAGCTCAAGGGCGAAGCATTGAAGATGATCGACAAGGCAGTGACGCAGCGCGTCGACACCGCCCTTGCCGAATACGAGAACGCGGCGGAGTGGGACCTGCCGTTCCTCGAGCAGGATCTGCTCATG
>DASXHF010000213.1:0-12230 GCA_036488775.1 Gemmatimonadaceae bacterium
GCGGTGGGAAAATCCGCTGGAAGCTCGGCGGCGCCGACCATCTGCCGAGTCGCGCCGGTCTTCAACACCGCAGGCAGCGGCGGCGTGCGCGCACCCGCGGCGATGAACGCGACGGTCCCGTCGCCGGTGACGGACGGCAGCCACTCGACGCCATCGCCCGGCGTGAGCGCGACCGGCTGTGCGCGGTCCACGGGGACGCGGAAGACATGGCGGCGATCGCCATCGGCGGCCTCGGGTCCGGTGTTCGCCCCGTACACGAGCGATGCGCCATCGGGACTGAGGCGCGCGAACTCCACCATGAACCGACCCGGCGTGAGCAGCAGCGGTGTCCCGCCCTCCTCCGCGATCGAATAGAGATGCGGCCACCCGTCGAGGTTCGACAGAAAGACGAGTCGTCCGCCCGACGCCCAGTGCAGATTCGCCTGCCCGTCGGTGGTCGGGAACGATCCAAGTCGCGTGTTCGGACTCCGCCACACGGCGTGCGCGCGACCGGTTGCGACGTCGGCCGTCCAGATGGCCCATGGGAGCGGCGGCCCCTCGAACAGGGCGAGTGGGACGTGCGGAGCGCCGCCCGCGCCAGGCACGCGAACGAACGCGAGGCGGGTGCCGTCGGGCGACCACTGCGGGCTGAAGTCGCGCGACGTCGTCGCCGCCAGGTAGCGCAGCGGGGTGGAGTCGCCCGTCCACACGCCGATGAAGCTGTGATCGCCGCGATCGGAGACGAACGCGAGCCTGCTCCCGTCCGGCGACCAGACGGGCGAACCGCTCTTGCCGCGCGCGAAGAACAACAGCTTGGCGGGCGACGCGCCGTCGATCGGCGCGGTCCATATGCCGCCGTCGTGCACGAAGGCGACGCGATCGCCGCGCGGCGAGATCACCGGCTCGTCGCCGGCCGAGAGCAGCTTCGGCGTGCCGCCGGCGAACGGGATGGACCAGACCTCGACCTGCTGCCGCGTCGGCATCAACGCCGGGTTCGGCGGAATGTCTTCGTTCCAGTTGGCGTCGTGATCGCCGCCGCGCACGTACACGACCGTTCTGCCGTCGCGCGAGATCGAGACGTTGGTGAGCTCCTGCCCGTCGTCGGCGCGATAGTCGGTGAGCTTGCGCGCGGAGTACGACGGTCCGTCGGCGACCCACACGTTGCGGACGCCGCGCTGATCGAACACCCACGCGATCGCCGAGCCGGTCGCGGCCGCGGTGAGCTCGCTCGGGTAGGGATATCCCATCAACTGCCGGAGTGAGAACGATCCGGCCGGTGTCTGCGCGCCGACGGGCAATGCACATCCGCCGGCAAGCGCGATGGACGCACCGAACGTGACGACGACGCGCCACGGACGGCGTGCGGATGCGAAGACACGCCGCCGAGTGGATGTCGTCATGAGCGCCTCATTCATGTTTGGTCACGATGTCCGAATTCTCTAACGATGTCGTTCAGCGATGCTGCGCTCACGCGATCAATACCGCAGGCTGGGAGTGAGCAGATGCCAGTCGAGCAGGAAGACGACGTACCACACGAATGCCGCGGCGATGAGCGTGTTCCATACGGCCGACCAACGCCACACCGAGCGGTCGGACCACGAGCGTACGGCGAGAAGGACCGCCGCGATCACTCCAAGGGCGCCGAGCAGCGCGAGGAGCTGCAGCAGACGCAGCGTCCCGTCGGCGCCGCTGTTGAAGCGCGCGATGTCACCCTGGACGCCGCTCAGGAACTGCACCCAGGAGGCGACGAACAGCAGTCCCGCCAAGGCGGCGATGCGGACGAGCAGACGGAGCCGGCGGTAGCGTGTCGGCAGCACGAGCGTGTGCGCATAGTGTCGCCGGACGATCGCGCCAACCGGCCACGCCAGCAGCGTGAGCACGAAGACGCCGAGCGTGATGCCGAGCAGCGTGAGGTTGACCGCGGAGTTTTTCAGGAGCGAGACCGGCAGTCCGACGGCGATCGGCACGTCGTCGGCCAGGATCCGCCGGCCGGTGTAGTTCACCGGGAACGCGACCTCGTCCTGGCCGTTCACCTGCCGGAACACCCACGGCGCGATCTCGCGGTACCGTTTCGGATTGCCCGCCGCGTCGGTCTCGCCGGTGCTGATCGTGCTGTCGGGATTCACCGCCACCTTCGACTGCCCCAACATCGAGATCATGGAGGTGATCGTCGTCTCGGCGCGCCGACTGGACTCATACGTCCCGACGACGGCGCGGCCATGCGCCAGGTTCGTCGCGGTCGTGGGCGCCGTGGGCGTCACGTATGGGAAGTACCGATCGAGGAACGCCCGCCAGAGCGCCCCTCGTCCGTCGGCCTTCCCGTTGCCGGCGCTGTTGTACGAGACGAAGAACCCGACGTGGTCATCGGGCATGAAGTGCATGTCGCTGTGGAACCACTGCGTGTCGCCGCCATGGCCTACGATCCGGTGGCCATTGCGGCTCTCCTCGTAAAAACCGTGCGCCATGCCGTGCAGCTCGGGCGCGGTGCCGAAGGCGCGGGAGAACATTAGGCGCTTGGTCTCCGGCTTCATGAGCTGCGCGCCGCCGTCCTCGAGGTAGGCGATCATGTAGCGCGACATGTTCTCGGCCGTGGTCGAGACGCTGCCGGCAGGCGGCGTCTGGACGATCTCGAACGGCTTGGGCGCCTGGGATGCGAGGCGGTAGCCCTTCGACAGCAGCGGCGCGAGCTGCGGCGGCAGCGGCTGGGCGAAGGTCGTGCGGGTGAGCTGCAGCGGGCCGAAGATGTTCTTGGCCATGTACGTCTCGAACGGCATCCCGGACACGCGCTCGACGACGTAGGCGGCGACGGTGGCGCCGTAGTTGGAATAGGCGGGCGTGGTGCCCGGCGGGTAGATCTGTCTGGGCAGGTGGCTGGGCAGCCACTCCTTCATCGGGCGCAGGTTCGAGGGGACCATGAGCTCCTTGATCACCTCTTCGAAGCCGGGCGTATGCGTCATCAGGTTGCGCATCGTGACCGGCTTGCCGAAGGTGGCCGGGATCTTGAAATCGATGTACGCATTGACGTCGCGATCGAGATCGATCTTGCCCTGCTCGACGAGCTGCATCACGGCCGTCCAGGTGAACGTCTTGGAGACGGAGCCGATGCGGAACAGCGTGGCGTCCGTCGTCACCGGTGTGCGCCGCGCGACGTCGGAGTAGCCGTACCCCTTGGCGAAGATCACCTTGCCGTCCTTGACGACGGTGACGACGGCGCCGGCGATGTCGCCTTTCTGGAGCTGGAGCGGGATCACGCCTTCGAGGAAGGCGTCGAGATCGGCGGTGGTGAGCTGGGCGGTCGTGGCAGGGGTCTGCGGCAGGGCCGCGGGTCCTTCCGGCGCGGCCTTCGAGGGCCGGGTCGGCACGAGCGTGGGTCCGGGCTGCTGCGCGCCCGCACCGGCGGCGATGAGGATGGCGACCGCGGCGAGTCGGTGGAGGGCGGGAGCGATCCGACGGCGGGCGACGGGCGAAGTCATCTCGATTGGTGTGAGGGGGAGCAGCGTGATGCAGCGCGTGAGCATGCGCGCGCGTACCCGGCCCCGCCCGAAGCGCGGTATACCAATCGTGTATCCCAGACCGGTGCGTAAGTATGGCGGCCCCGGCCGCGCTGTCAACGTGAGGCTCCGGCGCGGGCGCGCACGGATCATCGACCGCCGGGCACGTCGGGCTTGTCGTACGCCGGAAGATGCTGTCGATGCGCGCCCGCTGCGGCGCGGTGACACCCGCCGGCGCTTCCTGCGTAAGGAGCCGTGCGGGGATGAAGGAGAGAACGATGGCGAAGCGAGACGGCCGCATCGGGGGAGGGGTGTCGGGGAGGGTGGCCGGCCCGCCAACTCAGCGGCAGCCCAGGGGTATCACAATTCGTTCTCGTGGTTCCCTGCTTCACGGATTCCCGGCCTTGACGGCCTGCGTGATCTTACGCTATCTCGGGCGCGGCGGAGAGTGGTAGATTGGACGCCGCATGGACTGACCTGCCGAATTTGCAGTCGCGTCCCGCGATCGCGCGGCGGTCGGTGCGGAGACGAGGCTGGCGAGCCTGCATCCGTGACTAATTCTTCCTCTCCTGGTTTTTCGCGCGTGATCCCGCCGTCCTCCAAGCCATCGGTGATCGTTCACGTCTTCGGCAAGACCGACGTGGGCCGCACCCGCGAGCACAACGAGGATGCGTTCGCGGTCGCCGACCTGTCGCGCGGAGCGACGGCGCTCGACGCGGCCGTGCGGACGCACGTCGTCGGCGACCGCGGAACGCTCTTCATGGTGGCGGACGGGATGGGCGGCGCGGCGGCCGGGGAGATCGCCAGCGAGATGGCGATCGACGTCGTCCTCAAGGAAGTCCCCGAACGGCTCGGCAAGGGCGAGGGGCTCAACGAGGAGCAGTTCGCCGCCGCCATCAAGCGGGCGACGGCGTCGGCCAACGCGCACATCCACACCTTCGCGCTCGAGCACCCCGAATACCGCGGCATGGGCACGACGGCGACGGTCGCCGGGGTGCTCGGCGACACGCTGTATCTCGCGCAGGTGGGGGACAGCCGGGCGTATCTCGTGCGCAACGGCGTCGGGCAGCAGATCACGAAGGATCAGTCGCTGATGCAGAAGCTGATCGAGGCCGGCGAGCTGACGGAGGAGGAGGCGGAGCAGAGCGAGCGTCGCAACATCATCCTCCAGGCGCTCGGTCCCGAGGCGACGATCAAGATCGATCTCACCCATCAGCGCGTGCGTCGCGGCGACACCCTCGTGCTGTGCAGCGACGGACTGAGCGGACAGGTGCGCGTGGACGAGATGGCGCGCATCGTGACCGAGGAGCGCGACCTCGCGGTCGCCTGCCAGATGATGATCGACCGCGCGAACGAGCGCGGAGGGCCGGACAACATCACGGTCATCGTGGCGCGGTTCGAGGGTGAAGGGCTGGCCGACCCGAACGCGGGCGACGACGTCGGCCATCGCATCTTTCCCCTCACGACGGACTCCGGCCCGACGCCGGCGGTGGACTGGACGAGCACCACCGCCCCGACACCGGTCGCGCCGGCACCGAAGCGGATCATGCCGAACACGCTCGAGTTTCCGATCCTCCCGGACGCGGCGCTGCGCCGGAAGATCCGCGGACAGGTGATCGCGCTCGTGTTGCTGCTGCTGCTCGTCGCGGGGGGATTCTGGTGGGTCTACCGGACGACGGCCCTGGTGGTCGCGCCGCAGCACAACAGCGTGCCGAAGCCCTAGGTAGTCGTAGGTAGTTGACCGACAGCTACGAGCTACACCGGGGTGTAGTTGCCGAGTATCCGCGGGCCCCGAGCCCCCGTTGCCGTGGGGACGTTGCCCGGCAAGCGCTCGAGATGCAGGTGCGCCAGCAACGCGAACGCCACCGCCTCCTTCGCCTCCGCATCGAAGTAGCGATCGTCGAATCGGACGACCTTCAACGGAGCGAGCGCGTTCGCGAGCCACTCGCGTAGCGTGACGTTCTTCGAGCCGCCGCCGGCGATGACCGTCTCGACGATCGGCTCGGGGATGAAGCGGCGATACGCGTCGGCGATGCTCTGCACGGTGAGCGCGGTGGCGGTGGCGATGACGTCGGCGTCGGCCGCGCGCGGGTCGTGCTCCCGGCAGCGGGCGATGAGCCGCTGTACGTACGCCGCGTCGAACAGCTCGCGACCGGTGCTCTTCGGCGGCTCGGCGGCGAAGTACGGCGCGGCGAGCAGCTCGTCGACGACGGGCTGGATCACCGTGCCGCGTGCCGCGATGCGGCCATCGCGGTCGTAGCGCTGCGACGGATCGAGTGCGTGCACGACGCCGTCGAGCACTCCGACGCCGGGTCCGGTGTCGAAGGCGCGCACGCTCGTCATGGCGCCGTCGGGCGGAACGACGGTGACGTTGCCGATGCCGCCGATGTTCTGCAGGGCGCGCCACTCGGTGCCGCCGAACAGCACGACGTCGGCCATCGAGACGAGCGGCGCCCCCTGCCCTCCGGCGGCCATGTCGCGCACGCGAAAGTCGCTCACGACCGGCAGGCCCGTGCGCTCGGCGATCACCGCCGGCGCGTCGATCTGCCAGGTCGAGTGCCCTGGCTCGTGCCATAACGTCTGACCATGCGAGCCGACCGCGCGCACGTCCTGGCGTGCGACGCCGGCCTCGGCGAGCACGGCCACCGCAGCGTCGGCGAGCCAGCCGCCGAAGTCCACCGCGAGGCGGCAGTAGTCACGCGCGGTTCCGCCGCGCATGGCGCCGAGCAGCCGTTCGCGTTGCGACGGGGTGTACTCGTGCACGTGAAAGCCGAGCAGCTCGACGTCGTAGCGCGCACCCGTCGCCGGCGTGAAGCGCGCCACCGCGGCGGACACCCCGTCGAGCGACGTGCCCGACATCAGGCCGACGTACACACCGCCGCGGCGCTCGTGCGAGCTCTGAACGGGGCGCGTCATGCGACCGCCGGCGGCGGCGCGGAAACCAGACGGCGGATGACGCCGCCGACGGCGTCGAGGCGTCGGATGGCTTCATCGCGATCGACGCCGAGTGCGTGCATGACGATGGCGATCTTCACGCGCCCGCCGGCGCGCGCCAGCAGCTCGCGCGCCTCCTCGCGCGAGACATCGCTCACCTCGGCGACGATGCGCTCGCTGCGATCGGCGAGCTTCACGTTCGTCGCGCGCAGGTCGACCATCAGGTTGCCGAACGTCTTGCCGAGTCGGATCATCGCGCCCGTCGTGATCATGTTGAGAATGAGCTTCGTCGCCGTGCCGGCTTTGAGGCGCGTGCTGCCGGTGACGGCTTCGGGACCGGTGATGGCGACGATGGCGATGTCCGCCGGGCGGAGCGTCTCCGGCGGCGGAGGAGAGCAGGCGACGATCGCCGTACGCGCGCCGATCGACTTCGCGTACTCGAGCGCGACGCGCACGTACGGCGTCGTCCCCGACGCCGCGATCCCGACGACGAAGTCCTTCGCCGTGACGCGCCGCGTCTGGAGATCGATCCGTGCCTGGTCGAGGTTGTCCTCCGCGCCTTCCTGCGCGCTGGTGAGCGCCGGTGCACCGCCGGCGATGATCCCTTGCACCATCTCGGGATCGGTGCCGAACGTCGGCGGACATTCGGAGGCGTCGAGGACGCCGAGCCGGCCGGAGGTCCCGGCGCCGACGTAGAAGAGTCGGCCACCGTTCCGGAACGTCTGCTCGACGGCGGTGATTGCTTCGGCGATGCGCTCGCGCTGAGTGGCGACGGCGCGCGGCACCTCCTGGTCTTCCGCGTTCATGAGATCGACGATCCCGAGGGGATCGGCGAGATCGATCTGCTGCGTGCGCGGGTTGCGCCGCTCGGTGACGCGAGGATCGGTGACTCGGTTTGGCACGGCGGGAGGAGAGAGAACGCGTTGCGGCCCAGCGGGTATTCTGTCTATCGTCCGCTTGGCGGGCCGGCTAACTTGACGAAGTTACCGGGGAGGGGCGCCGTTCACCACCCGCAAGTCCGTGGAGCTCTCGTGCGTCGTCTGCTGCTCCTGTTCGTTCCGTTGTTCGCGGCGAGCGCCGGCGCGCAGATCGTGCGGCGGCCACAGAGCATGTACTTCACGGAGCCGGCAGCGTGGGTGTCGTTCGGCGCCGCGCTCGCGCAGAGCTGGACGGTGCACGACGGCAGCACGGGCAGCGTGTGGCAGTTCGGCAGCGGGACGGAGTACAGCGCGTCGCTCGAGAAGACGATCGCGGGAGGTACGACGCTCGGTCTCCGCGGAATGACGTCGCGTGCGCCGCTGCTCTACACGGGGCCATCGAGCGGCAGTCTGCCGGTGGACGCGGACGCGAACGTGTCGCAGCTGCTCGCGGTGCTGCACGTCGCGAGCGGACGCGAGCTCCACAGTGTGCTCGAGCTGAGCCTCGGCGCCACGCTGTACTCGAACTTCCGCGCGCGCGGCTCGGACGTGAAGCTGGCGCCGGACAACGACACGGACTTCACCTTCGGATTCGGGTACGGGCTCGGGTACAACTTCTCGCCGACGTTCGCGATCGATGTCGTGCAGGATCTGCAGACGACCGTTCATCAGAAGACGGGATTGAGCGCGGGCGAGGACACGACCATCCGGATCAACAGCACGCGATTGATCGCGCGCTTCGGGTTGGGGAGCCGATGATCGTTTGACGTTGTGGTTGAAACAGAATGCACGGAACGAGCGGAAACGGCTGAAACGACGGATGACGGCACACCGCTACCGTTCTGGCGCCCCTTCAGCATCCCGTCGACAGCAAAGAAGGCCTTTGGAGTTGCGGGGTCAGTCCGGGCGCGTGGAGTCGCGCTCATACGAGGGACAGATCCGCCGGTTCCGTCGTTTCAGTAGTTTCCGTGCATTCCGTTGCCTGTTCGCCTGAAGTGGTCTCTTCGATGGAGCATCCGTGAAGCCTCATCTCGTTCTTTGCGCCGCGATTCTCTGCGGCTGTCACACCACCCCCGCGCCCGAGGTCACGACCGCTCGCAGCGGGACCGACGTCGGAATCGCGCGCGCGCTTCCGGCCGCGTCGACCGTGGCGGCCGACCGTCGCCCCGGTGTGTTTCCCGATGCGTGGCGACACAAGGCGGGACGTGGGGCGGTGTTCGGTGCCCACGCGATGGTCGCGAGCGATGCGCCGCTCGGCAGTCAGGCGGGCGTCGAGATTCTCGAGCGCGGCGGCAACGCGGTGGATGCGGCGGTCGCGGTCGGCTTCGCGATGGCCGTGGCCTATCCCGAGGCGGGGAACCTCGGCGGCGGCGGCTACATGGTCATCCATATGGCCGACGGCCGAGCGGCGGCCCTGGACTATCGAGAGGTGGCGCCTCTCGCCGCGACGCGCGACATGTACCTCGACTCGACCGGCACGCTGACGACGAAGAGCATCGTCGGTCCGCTGGCGTCGGGTGTGCCGGCTGCAGTCGCCGGCCTCACCGAAGCGCTCTCGAAGTACGGCACGATGTCGCTGGCGCAGGTGATGGAACCGGCGATCCGATATGCCGAGCAGGGCATCGTCGTCGATACGGCGCTCGCGGCATCGCTGCGCGGTAACAGGGATCTCATCGCGCGGTTCGGCGGCGGAGCCGTGTTTCTTCCCGGCGGCAGCCCGGCGGCGATCGGGTCGACCATCAAGCAGCCCACGCTCGCGCGGACGCTGCGCGCGATCGCCGCGCGCGGCCGGCGCGCCTTCTACGATGGCGAGCTCGCCGACGCGTGGACGCGCGAGCTGCACGACGCGGGCGGGATCATCACGACGGCGGATCTGGCGCGCTACCAGCCGATCTGGCGCGAGCCGGTCCGCTCGACCTACCGTGGCTATACGCTGCTCACGATGCCGCCGTCGTCATCGGGCGGCGTGACGATCACGGAGACGTTGAACATCCTCGAGGGCTACGACCCGATGCCGCCCTTTGGCAGCACTCGGTGGGCACACCTCCTCGGCTCGGCGTACCAGCGCGCGTTCATCGACCGCAACGCGAAGCTGGCCGATCCGGCATTCGTGCAGGTGCCGGTCGCGCAGCTGACGGACAAGCAGTACGCCGCGCGGCTGCGAGCGACGATCGCCCCCGATCGTGCGACGCCGACGTCCGCCCTCTCCGGCGGCGTGTCGGTGCGCGAGGGGATGGAGACGACCCACTACTCCGTGGTGGACGAGAAGGGGAACGCGGTCGCGACGACCACGACGCTGAACAGCCTCTACGGCTCTGGCGTCTATCTCGCGTCGGTGGGGCTGTTTCTCAACGACCAGATGGACGACTTCGCGGCCCAGCCGGGCAAGCCGAACATGTTCGGACTCGTGCAAGGCGAAGCAAACGCGATCCAACCCGGCAAGCGGATGCTGAGCGCAATGTCGCCGACGATCGTGCTCGATCGCGACGGCGCGCTGCTGCTCGTGGTCGGCAGCCGAGGGGGCCCGCGCATCATCACGAGCACGAGCGAGGTGATCCTCAACGTGCTCGATTACCGAATGACGCTCGCCGACGCGATGAGCGCACCGCGGGTGCACCACCAGGCCCTGCCCGATTCCCTGCAGATCGAACGCGACGGCGTAACGCCGGCGGTCGCCGATTCACTGCGCGCGATGGGCTACGCCGTCTCCACCGGGCGGGGGATCGGACTGGTGAACGCGGTGATGCGGGTGAAGGGCGGATACGAGGGGGTCAGCGATCCGCGGTCGTCCGGGAAACCGGTCGGGTACTGACGGCCGGTTAACGGCGGCGGTCACCGTCTCTTCGGACGCAGATCCTCGAATTTCTTCCGCTGCTCCGTGTCCAACCGGGCGCGAATCTCGTTGCGCGAATTTTCGAAGATATGCTGGACTCGCGGCTGGGTCTCGAGTCGCACGCTGAGCAGCGCCGAGTCGGTGTGCTGCAGAACGGAATCGATACCGGCGCGCTGGGCGGTGCTGAGGTCGAGCTCCTTCGACATGCGCTCGAGCATGTCCTTGCGCCGCTTGGCTTGCTGGCCTGCCAGCTCCGCCATGGGCGGACCCGGCGGGCCGCCGTGAGGGCGGCGGCCGCGAGGGGCCAGCGCATGCTCGACGCCCGCGCCGGCCAGCGCGCTGCCGATCGCGATCGCCGCGATGACGAGGCCCGCCCGGACGCGGTTCATTCGATCACTCCGCCCGAGAGGTCGACGGTGCTGGTGAGCGAGCCGGTGTAGGTACGGGCCGCGTCGGCGGCCGACGTCCCGGACATCACCGCGCTGATCATCTCGGACGCGCCAGGGATGGCGGTCTCGCCGCGCGCGCCGCCGCCGGTGCTGTCCCAGAGCGCGAACAATCCGACGAGCCCCGCCGCCAGCGCGAGCGGAACCGCGCGGCGCTGCCATCGTTCGGCGTAGCTCCACCAGGGCGTCGAGTGCTGACCGGGCAGCGCCGCCGCGATGCGTGCGGCGAGCCCGTCCCAATCCACCGCCGCGGTCGTCGGGTCGCCGACGACTCCGCGCAGCAGCGCGCCGAGCCGCTCGTCGCGCACCGGCTCGTCCGTCCGACCGTGTCTCTCACGCCATCTCGTCATACGTCGTCCCCGAAGTATCCAGACAGTGCGCCGCGCAGAACGCGGCGCGCCTCGTGAAGGTGCCAGCGCACGGTCCCGGGCGCGAGCTCCAGCATCTCGCCGATCTCCGTGCTCGTCAGACCATCGACATCGAACAGCGTCACGATCATCCGCTGCCGCTCGTTCAGCGTCGCGAGCGCGCGGGTGAGCACCTCGCGCATCTCGCTGCGACTGCTCTCCTCGAGCGCGGACGGCGCGTTGCTCGCGACGTCGGCCTCGGGCTCAGTCGTGCGTCGTGCGCGGGAGCGCCGGAAGTTGGCGCCGCGGTTGACGACGATGCGATTGAGCCAGGGCCCGAACGGCCGCTCGACGTCGAAGGAATCCAGGTACTGGTACGCTGCCAGAAAACATTCCTGCACCAGATCTTCCGCATCCTCACGGTGTCCAAGCACGCGGTACGCGGTGAGGTACGCGGACCGCATGTACTCCTTCACCAGCGCGTCGAACGCCGAGCGGTCTCCGGCGCGGACGCGGCGGATGAGCCCCGCGTCGCGCGAGAGCGACGCACGTCGATCATCCGACACGGACGGCTCGACGGATAGCCGGGGCGAGGCGGGATCGCTCACCGTGAGAGGCCGCGGCGAGGCAGCCGTGTCAATCCTCCGGCGCGAGACTGATTCGCTGATCCTCACCGCGGCGTCCACCGCCGGCGTAGCCTCCACGCGCGCGCCGCGTCCGGTCCTCGGCGGCGCGCTCCTGTGCATCCTGCTCGAGCTTCCCTGCCTTCTCCTGCTGCTCCGGCGTGAGCACGGCCATGGCGCGCCACTCGAGCATCGCATTGGAGTCGTGCACGTTCTTCATGATCGCGGCGATGGCCTTGCGGCGCGCCTCGATCTCGTCGCGCTGCTCCTGACTGAGATCGTTCGGATTGGCCGGCCGATGGGTCGGCCGCAGCGCTTCGAGCTGCGCGGCGAACGGCCGGTTCACGGAGTCCTGGGAACGACGAATGGATTCGAGGACGACGCGCTGGCTGTCGGCCAGCGCGAGCTCGCCCGCATGCTCCAGCGCCACCTGAGCGGCGCCGGCCGCGATGCGCGGGGGCTCGGCGATCGCGTCCTCGAGCGACTCCATGGGGCGACGGTTCGCATACTGGCCGCTCGCGCCGAGGGAGACGGCGACCGTCGCCACGGCGGCGGCGAGTGCGGATCGGAGAAGGACTCGGGTGATGGGCTGCATGGGATCGACTTGGTGGTGGTTCAGCGCCCCGGTCGGGAGCCGTACGTGAGACGTAGCGTGCTGAT
>DASXHF010000230.1:0-3776 GCA_036488775.1 Gemmatimonadaceae bacterium
TCAGCTTGGCCGTTCCGTCGCGCCACCGCACGGTGAGGCCAAGGGGATCGAGGGTGATGTCGTGCTTCGCCGGCTCGATGTCGGCGACGTCGTCGAGCGCGGCGCCGACGACCGACATGAGGTCGGCGGCCGACCGCGGCATGGCGGCGTACCCCGCCGCGCCCCCCGCGAGGAGCTGCCGCTCGTGCTTGCCGTCGCGCGCCGCCCCCAGGACGACGACCGGCAAGTCCACGCCGGCCAGCCGCAGATACGCCAGCAGCGCCAGCGGATCCTGAACGCCGACGAGGATCACGGCGTCGCCGAGCCGATGCGCAAAGGTCACGTGCTCCGGGGCGATCTCCTCGGTGACGAGGTAGGTCGCTCCGGCGGCACGCAGCATCGGCTCGATGCGCCGAGCAAGGCCGCCGTCGCGTACCACGGCGAGCAGGTGGAGGGTCCGATCTGCCATGCAAATTCGATCACGAGGGTTCAGCTCTATCGATCACGTCGCGTCCAGGCGTCAGCGCCGAGACGACGGTGGAATGTCCTGCGAGTTTGGCCTCTGGTCTGAGCGCTGTCAAAGGCGGCCCCACCCCGCACGTTCGTCCTGATCACGACCCACTCGTCCTACGGCCGTCTCGCTCGTCCGAGAGCGCTCGCGACCGCCGTCTGCTGCCAGTAAGTTGCGCCGCACTCCTACCGACCAACCCATGCGCGCTTTTCCCTCGACGAGTGTGTGCGCCGCGCTCGTGCTGGCCACCTCGACGTCCGCCGCGCAGTCCAGCACCGATCAATGGTGGGCCTACGGACGCGACGCGCTCGGCAGCCGATTCTCGCCGCTCGTCCAGATCACGCCGGAGAACGTCGGCCGCCTCACGGTCGCGTGGACGTATCGGACTGGCGAGCTGCAGGCCGCGGCGACGGCGAAGGAAAAGCTTCAGGTGAAGTTCGAGGCGACGCCCCTCGTCGTGGACGGGGTGCTGTACCTGGCGACGCCGCGCGGAAAGGTGATCGCGCTCGATCCGGAGACCGGTCGTGAGCGGTGGGTGTACGACGCGCGCGTGAAGCTCAACGAGGACTACGGCGACATCGCGACGCGCGGTGTCTCCACCTTCGTCGACCCGCGCCTGGCGGCCGACGCACACTGCCGCCGCCGGATCTACGCCGCGCTGGTGGACGCTCGACTCGTCGCGCTCGACGCGCGGGACGGCAGGCCGTGCACGGACTTCGGCGCCGGCGGTACCACGGATCTGAAGCAGGGATTGCGCAACGGTCCCGGATTCGAAGGCGAATACGAGATCACCTCGCCACCGGCCGTCGTCGGCGGGTTGCTCGTCGTCGGGTCGTCGGTCGGAGACAACAATCGCACGAATGCCGCGAGCGGCGAGGTGCGCGGCGTCGACGCACGCACCGGGGCGGTCAGATGGACCTGGGACCCGGTGCCGCGCGACTCGGCCGATCCGGCGTGGCACTCGTGGCGCGGCGTGATGGCACACACCACCGGAGCGGCGAACGCGTGGTCGGTGATCGTTGCCGATCCGGCGCGAGACCTCGTCTTCGTCCCCACCGGTAGCGCGAGCCCGGACTACTACGGCGGGGAACGGCTGGGCGACAACCGATATGCGAACTCCGTCGTCGCGTTGCGTGCGTCGACCGGAAAGGTGGTGTGGAGCTTCCAGGCGGTGCATCACGACCTCTGGGACTATGACGTCGCGTCGCCGCCGGCCTTGGTGACGATCACCCACGACGGACGCCGGGTGGACGCGGTGCTGCAGGCGACGAAGACGGGACAGTTGTTCGTGCTCGATCGGGACACGGGAACGCCGCTGTTTCCGGTAGAGGAGCGGCCGGTGCCGGCGAGCGACGTCTTCGGCGAGCACGCCTCGTCGACGCAGCCGTTCAACAGCGTGGTGCCGGCGCTCAGCCCGCAGGGGATGTCGGCGAGCGACGCATGGGGACCGACGCCGGCCGACGCGGACGCCTGTCGCGCTCAGCTCTCGTCGCTTCGCAACGACGGCATCTTCACGCCGCCGTCGCTTCGCGGGACGCTGGTGATGCCGTCCAACATCGGCGGCGCGCACTGGGGCGGCGTTGCGGTCGACGTCGAGCAGCAGATCGCGGTGGTTCCGGTGAACCGCATCGCCGCCATGGTGCAGCTCATCCCGGTCGATCGCTTCGACATGGAGGAGGCGCACCGCGAATCGAGCCGTCTGGGCTATCAATACACACGCATGCACGGCACGCCATACATGATGCGCCGCCGGATAATGGTGGGACCGAGCGGGTTGCCATGCACGCCACCGCCGTTCGGCGCGCTCGTCGGGATCGACCTCCGCACGGGCAAGCAGCTCTGGAACGTGCCGCTGGGCGACATGAGCGCGTTGGGCGCCAAGCCGGCGCCGACTCCACTCGGCTCGCCGAACCTGGGCGGACCGTTCACCACCGCATCACACCTCGTCTTCATCGGCGCGACGATGGACCACGCGCTCCGTGCATTCGACGTCAGAACGGGGCGGGAGCTCTGGAAGGGCGCGCTGCCCGGCGGCGCACGGGCGACCCCGATGACGTATCAGTCGGCGAGCGGGCGGCAGTTCGTCGTCGTCTCGGTGGGCGGAAGCGAGACCTGGGGAGAGGGGGACTATCTCGTCGCGTTCGCGTTGCCGCGGCCGTAAGTCGAGGCGATGGCCGTCGTGGCGAGCGGTGCTGGCGTCTGCCGGCGCGAGCGTGTTTCTTAGCGCAGACGTGACGCCGATCGAGATTCCGAGATCGGCGATTCCCCTCTCCGCGACCGCCCAGTATCGCTCACCATGTCGCACGACCTCTTCGCGCTCGGCATACCGATCGGCGAGAAGCTTCTTCGCACCGCCGCCGTCTACTTCTTCCTGCTCATCGGGCTCCGGCTCGCCGGAAAGCGGGAGCTCGGGCAGCTCAATCCGTTCGACCTCGTCGTCCTCCTGCTGCTCTCGAACACGCTGCAGAACGCAATCATCGGCAACGACAACTCGCTGGCCGGCGGAATCGTCGGCGCCGCGGCGCTGCTGGCCATCAACTGGCTGGTCGTGCGCTACCTCTACACCCATCCGCTCGTCGCGCGTTGGCTCGAGGGCGACGCCGACGTCCTGATCGACAAGGGAGAGCTGCAGGAGGCTCGACTCACGCGAGAGCTCATCACGCGCGGAGAGCTCGAGGCAGCGGCGCGGCGACAGGGGATCGAAGGGCTGCACCAGGTGGAGATGTGCCGGCTCGAGATCGGTGGTGCGTTGACGTTCGTGCCCAAGGTCCCGACGGAGGAGGAGGCTCGACATCGCGAGCTCCTCGACCGATTGGATGCGCTTGCACGCGCACAGGCGGAGCTGGGCGAACGGCTGGCGGCGCTCGACCAGAAGTAGCGCGCTGCCGAACGAGTACGGGCGCGAGGTCGATTCGACCTCGCGCCCGTGTTCATGGTGCGTGGACTAGCGACCGCCGCCGCCGCCCGGCTTCCCACCACCGCCGCCCCCGCCACCCTGGCCGCCGCCTCCTTGGCCGCCGCCACCACCACCGCCCGGCCGCTGTCCGCCGCCACCCGGCGAGCCACCACCCGGCGAGCCACCACCGGGACGCTGCCCGCCACCACCGCCGCCTCCGCCTTGTCCTCCACCCGGCTTGCCACCGCCGCCACCGCCACCGCCGCCGCCCTGTCCGCCCTGTCCGCCACCTGGCTTCCCACCGCCTTGCCCACCGCCACCCTGTCCACCACCGCCGGAGCTACCTTGCCCGCTTCTTTGATCTGCCATGTGTCGCTTCCTCCCTCATGC
>DASXHF010000049.1:0-2141 GCA_036488775.1 Gemmatimonadaceae bacterium
CGTGAACGCCGTATGTGGCGGGTGAGGCACGGTGCGGCATATCCGACGCAGCGAGGTGGCTGCGCGACCGCGGTGTTACTGTAGGGTGACAATCCTACTTCGCCGACCGGAAGCTCGGCAAGGGTGGGTTATCGCTACGGCGGTATTGGGGAGAGGAGGTCGATGGTTCAGCCATACGTGGACCTTCGGTCAGGGGCAAAGCGTCACTCGGCACCTGTACTGAGCCGCCGGTCGAACGGTGATGATGGTAAAACGACGAGGCACCCGAGAGCTCAGCTCCCGGGTGCCTCGTCGTCTTACCATCGTACCGCCTTACGTCACAGCGCGCCCTTTGCCGCCCCGGCCCGCGCCGCTGCCGAGAATTCGTCCTCGTCGGCCAACGCGAACACGTTGGGCAACGCCTCCGGAAGCGGTGGCAGCTCCGCCGGCGCCGGCATCTCGAGCCCTTCGAGCTCGACGTCCTGATACCGGTACATACCCGTACCCGCCGGGATCAGATGCCCGATGATGATGTTCTCCTTGAGGCCAAGGAGATCGTCCTTCGCGCCACGAATCGACGCATCGGTGAGAACGCGCGTCGTCTCCTGGAACGAGGCCGCCGAGATGAACGACTGCGTCGTGAGCGACGCCTTCGTGATGCCGAGAAGGAGTGGCTCGGCAGTCGCCGCAACCTCCTTCTTCTTCTTCATCCGGTCGTTCTCGTCGCGGAAGACCTGCTTGTCCACGTGCTCACCCTCGAGGAACTCCGTCTCGCCCGGATCCATGATCCGCACCTTCTGGAGCATCTGTCGGACGATCACGCCGATGTGCTTGTCGTTGATCTTCACACCCTGCAGGCGATACACCTCTTGAACTTCGTTCAGGAGGTACTCCTGCACGGCCCGCGCGCCCTTGATGCGCAGGATGTCGTGCGGGTTCACCGGCCCTTCCGAGAGACGATCGCCGGCCCGCACGCGGTCGCCCTCGTGCACGCGCAGGTGCTTGCCCGCCGCAACCTCGTACAGCTGCGCCTCGGCCTGCTCGTCGAGCGCGTACGCGTCGGCGCCCGAGCCGCCGCGCACGGGCTGCACGAAGATCTCGCGCTTCCCGCGCTTGATGTCGCCGAACCGCACGACGCCGTCGATCTCCGAGATCGTCGCCGGATCCTTCGGCTTCCGCGCCTCGAACAGCTCCGCCACCCGGGGGAGACCCCCCGTGATGTCGCGCGTCTTGTACGCTTCACGTCCGAGCTTCGCGAGCGTCTCGCCCGGGAAGATCTGCTGCCCGTCCTCGATCGTCAGCTGCGCGCCGACGGGGATGACGAAGTCGCGGATGCGCTTCTCCTTCCCCCCCTTCGACTGCCAGATCTCGATGTGCGGGTGCAGCTTCTTCTCTCGGTCCTCGATCACGACGCGCTGGCGCAGACCGGTGAGCTCGTCGAGCTCCTCGGACACCGACTCGTCTTCCACGAGGTCCACGAACTTGATCGTGCCTTCGACGTCGGCGATGATCGGGTTCGAGTACGGATCCCAGGTGAAGATGACCTGCTCCTTCTTCACCTCCGCCCCGTCCTTCACCATCAGGACGGCGCCGAGCGGCACCTGCAGCCGCGCGCCGACGGCGGAGTTCGGATCGGCCGAGTTGCGGATGATGATCTCACCCTCGTACCCGGTCACGATCTGCTGCCCTTCGCGGTTGGTCACCGCGATGAGCCGGTCGCTGTACTCGATCTTGCCCGACACCTTGCTCTTCCGCGCCGTCTGCTCGGCGATGCGTGCCGCCGTGCCGCCGATGTGGAAGGTGCGCAGCGTGAGCTGCGTGCCCGGCTCGCCAATTGATTGGGCTGCGATGATCCCGACCGCTTCACCAATGTCGACCATGCCCATCGTCGCCAGGTTGCGGCCGTAGCACATCCGGCACAGGCCACGCTTCGCCTCGCACGTGAGGACGCTGCGAATGCGAACCGTCTCCAGCCCTGACTCCTCGATCGCCGTCGCCGTCTCCTCGTCGATCAGCGCGCCAGCCTCGGCGAGCATGGTCGGACGACCGGAGTCGTCGGTCTCGTGCGGATCCTCGATGTCCTCGGCCGCCACGTTGCCGACGATGCGCTCCGCCAGCGGCTCGATGACGTCCTCGCCTTCCTTGAGCGCCCCGACCTCGAG
>DASXHF010000068.1:0-3670 GCA_036488775.1 Gemmatimonadaceae bacterium
CAGTACAACCAGGACCAGATCGTGACGCTGCAGTACGCCGAGGAGAACGGCGTGCGTCAGCAGGGTCTGCGGATCGAAGATCGCGCCAACGTGCCGATCGATCAGCTCGTCGACCAGATGGCGGCCGTACGGAAGATGGCAGCCGGCCCCGCGCGGGATTCGGCGGCGCGGAAGCTCAACGACAACAACGGTGTTCCGCTCGCCGCGCTTCGCGTGTTCGTCGGGCGTGACCGGGCCAAGCAGGCCACGCTCAATCTCGCCGACGCGATGGGTCGCCCGCGGCTGCGGCTCACCGTCGACTCTGCCGGCACGGCGCAGATCGAGTTCCTCGACACGAACGGCAAAGTGACGCGGCGCATCTCGGGTGACGGTGCGACGCAGTAGGTACATCATCGTAGAGGGGAGGGGCGCGGCGAGGTACGTCGCGCCCCTGTTCGCTCTTGCCTGCTCGGTAGCTCTCTCCTCGCCGGCGCGAGCCCAGGGTGCCGCGCGTGCGTGGCCGGACTCCGCGTGGCGACAGATCGGACCGGCGTCGTTCGGCGGACGGGTGGACGACATCGAGGTCGCACCAAACGATCCGCGAATCATCTTCGTCGGATCGGCGTCGGGCGGCGTGTTTCGCAGCCGCAACGCCGGCGTGACATGGGACGCCGTGTTCGACCGGGCGGCGGCGCTATCGATCGGCGACATCGCGATCGCGCCGAGCGACCCAAGCGTCGTGTGGGTGGGAACTGGTGAGGCGAACAACCGCCAGAGCTCCACGTGGGGCGATGGTGTATATCGGTCGCTCGACGGGGGCACCACGTGGCAGAACATGGGGCTGCGCGAAACGCAGAGCATCGGGCGGGTGGTGATCGACCCGCGCGATCCGAACGTAGTGTTCGTCGCGGCGGTCGGACACCTGTATGGACCGAACGAGGAGCGCGGACTCTATAGAACGCGCGACGGCGGCAAGAGCTGGCAGAGGGTGCTCGGCATCGACGCGAACACGGGGGTGACCGACGTCGCCATGTCGCCTGACGGCCGGACGCTGCTCGCGGCGAGCTATCAGCGTCGGCGTCGCGCGTTCGGATTCTCGGGCGGCGGCCCGGGCAGCGGGCTGTGGCGATCCACCGACGGTGGCGACACATGGCAGCGTCTCACCGCGGGTCTGCCGACGGGAACGCTCGGGCGCATGGGCGTCGAGATCTCGCGGAATGATCCGCGCGTCGCGTACGCCACCATCGAGGCGCGACAGGGCGGCGGCATCTACCGGTCGAGCGATGGCGGGGCGACGTGGACGCGCACCAACCCGTTGCAGGATCGGCCTTACTACTACGGCCAGATCCGCATCGACCCCGCCAACGTCGACCACGTGTGGCTGCTCGGCACGCTCGTGCACCAGTCGCGCGACGGTGGGAAGACGTTCGTCGACGACAGCTCGGCGAAGATCCATCCCGACAACCACGCGCTGTGGATCGATCCGAGACAGCCCGAGCACATGCTGCTCGGCAACGACGGTGGCGTGTTCGCGACGTACGACGGCGCCCGGCACTGGGACTTCATCGACAATCTGCCGATCGGTCAGTTCTACGACATCGCCGTCGACGATCGGGAGCCGTACTGGATCTACGGCGGGCTGCAGGACAACGGAACGTTCATGTTCCCGAGCGGCACCTACTCGCGCGGCCGGCTGACGGACGTCGACGTGACGTTCATCGGGTTCGGCGACGGATTCCAGGTTGCCATAGATCCGACGAATCCGCGGTTCGTATACGACAACTCGCAGAATGGGCGCGGGTACGTGATCGATCTCCTGACGCGCGAGGAGAAGCGCATCACGCCCGTGTCGACGAACAGGAGCGAGCGCTACCGGTTCAACTGGAACACCGCGATCCTCGTCTCACCGAACGATCCGCACACGTACTACTACGGCAGTCAAAAGCTGCTGAAGACGAGCGACTACGGGGCGACCTGGCAGGAGCTGAGCCCGGATCTCACGCGCCATCTCGACTGGCGCACGATGTCGGTGGGCGACGGCTTCGTGCGCGACAGCACGACGCCCTCGCGTGATGACGGTGTGAGCGAGTACGGCAACATCACGACGATCGCCGAGTCGCCAAAGGCTCGCGGGACGCTGCTCATCGGCACCGATGACGGCAACGTGCAGATGACGACGGACGGTGGTGCGCACTGGACCGACGTCACGCCGCGGTTCGGATTGGCCGGGCCGCGCACGGTGAGCAAGGTGGTCCTGTCGCGGCACGACGCACGGGTGGCGTACGTCGCGTTCGACCGTCATGCCGACGACGACATGCGGCCGTATCTGTTCCGGACGAGCGACGGCGGTGCGACCTGGACGTCGATCGCCAACTTTCCCGCCGGCGTGGTGATCAAGACGCTCACGGAAGATCCGGTCAATCCCAATCTGCTGTTCGCCGGGACCGAGTTCGGGCTGTACTGGTCGCCCGATGGCGGGCGTCATTGGACGGCTGCGCCCGGTGTGCCGCCGGTGATGGTCGACAAGGTCGTCGTGCACGAGAGGACGCACGACTTGCTGCTCGGCACACATGGTCGCAGCGTGATCATCCTGGACGACATCAGCGCGTTGGAGCGCGGCAACGTGTTGGATGGCGCGCACCTGGCGTCGCCGCAGCTCTTTCCGCTGCGTCCGGCGACGCAGGTCTATCAATGGCGCGACGTACCGGCGCGCGGCGACCGGACCTTCTCGGCGCCGAACACGCCGCTCGGTGCGCTGTTGACCTATGCGCTGTCGGCCGGCGACAGCTCGCCGGCTCGGATTCAAGTTCGGGCGGCGAATGGATCGGTCGTGCGCGAGCTCACGGGCCCCGGCGGCGCGGGGCTGCATCGCGTGATGTGGGATCTCCGCGGGCAACTGCCGATCGTGCCGGCGCCGAAGGATTCCGGTTACTACGGGACGCCGACCGCGCCTTTCGTGCCGATCGGACAGTACACGGTGAAGCTGACGTCAGCGGCAGGATCGGCCGAGCAGGTGTTGGAGGTGCGCGCCGATCCGCGATCGCTGGCGACGCCGGAGTCGATGCGGGCGCGGGCGGCGGTCGTGGCACGGATCGACTCGGTGCTGCGCGAGGTGGCGCCGGCCAAGCAGCGGTTCGCGGCGGCCGATTCGGAGTTGACGCGGATCAACGATCTCGCCAAGGGCCGGACGTTGGCCCCGTCGACCGACAGTCTTCTGAAGAACGTGCGGACGCAGATGGCGAGGCTCCGGGCGCAGCTCTCGGAGAGCTATGGGGCGCCGATCGGGTCGATGTTCGATCTGCTGGCGGGGCTCGAGTCGAGAGCGGCCGGGCCGACCGAAGCGGAGCGGCGGACTCTGGACTTTGCGATCGCCGATCTCACCGAATCGATCAAGACTTTGAATGACGTCGCGACGGTGAAGTTGGCGCGGCTGAGGGCCGACGTCAGTCCGGCGACCGGCGGAGTCACGACCCCGCCCTGAGCTCGTGCGGCCAGTGGCCAAGCCGGCCGAAGGGTCGTACCTCGGCCGCATGGTAGAGCCTATTGACAGGCTGCTCCTTGCGCGCGTTGGACGACTCCACGCCGTGGTCGCACTCGGCGTCGCGGTCATGGCGTACGCACCGTCGGCGCGCGCACAGCGTCTCGCACCCGTCGGCGTCATCGCGCGGGAGGCCTACGCGGATCGACCGAC
>DASXHF010000099.1:0-1652 GCA_036488775.1 Gemmatimonadaceae bacterium
CCTCGACATCGGCTCGGCGAAGACGACCGCCATCATCGCCGAGGTCGAGGGCGATCTGCCGAAACATCCCACGATCAAGGTGCTGGGCGTCGGTCAGGCGCGCACCACCGGCATGCGCCGCGGCGTCGTGTCGGACATCGAGGAGACCACGCGCTCGATCAAGAAGGCCTTGCAGGACGCGGAGCGTATGGCCGGTGCGCAGGTGCAGGAGGTCTACGCCGGCATCGCGGGCGAGCACGTGCAGGCGATGACGAGTCAGGGCATCGTGGCCGTGAACAAGGACGAAATCGACAAGGCCGACGTCGACCGCGCCAACGAGGTCGCGCGCGCGCAGGCGATCCCGCAGGATCGCGAGCTGCTGCACGCGATCCCGCAGGAGTACACCGTCGACAAGAACGTTGGCATTCGCGATCCGATCGGCATGAGCGGCACGCGTCTCGAGACGGAGATGTATCTCGTCACGATCGGTTCGTCGCCGGCGGTGAACCTGCGCAAGAGCGTGGAGCGCGCCGGTTACAAGGTGCGCGAGCTCGTGCTCGAGCCGCTCGCGAGCGCGCTCGCCGTCCTGACGGAAGACGAGAAGGAGCTGGGCGTCGCGCTCGTCGAGATGGGCGCGGGGACGACGGACCTCGCGGTCTTTCACGAAGGCAAGATCCGCCATCTCGGCACGATCGCGTTCGGTGGCAACAACGTGACGAGCGACATCGTGCACGGACTGGGCGTGACGCAGGCGGACGCGGAGCGGCTGAAGGAGCGTCACGGCTGCGCGTACGAATCGCTGGTGGACCCGAGCGAGATCATCCAACTGCCCAGCACCGTGGCGCAGGGCGACCGGCAGATCCCGCGCGAGCTGCTGGCGCACATCATCCATCAGCGGATGGACGAGATCTTCGATCTCGTGCAGCGCGAGATCGCGACAGCGGGCTACGCGGGCAAGCTCGCCGCCGGCGTGGTGATCACGGGCGGCGCCGCGGCGATGCAAGGCGCGGCGGAGCTGGCGAGCGACGTCTTCGGCACCGGCGTTCGGGTGGGCACACCGTCGGAGCAGGTGGGCGGTCTGAGCGACTCGGTCGATGCATCGCGCTTCGCCACGGTGGTCGGTCTCGCACAGTATGGCGCGCATCGCATGGCGCTCGGCGGCGCGACGGCGTCGGCTCGGCGCATGAAGCTGCCGAGCTCCGGTGGGATGGAACGGTTCGGCGAGAAGGTGAAGTTCTGGCTGCAGGATTTCTTTTAGGGGACGCGGCCGCAGCACCGGCGGTGAATCGGTGAATGGGTGAATCGGTGAATCGGTGAAACGGTACGGCGGTTGGTGACTCAGTGACTCGACGGCACCGGCCACAACCAGCGAGGAGAACGCCCGGGGGGATCTCCAGGCCGGTTGTTGCCATTCGGTGTTGAGTCACCGAGTCACGAGCCGATTCACCGTCTCACCGATTCACCGATTCACCGTCACGATTCACGGTCTCACGATTCACCGTCTCACGACTCACCGATTCGTCTCCCCGATTCACAGAGTAGAAATCACAAACGTCACCTCTCGCCGACACTGTGGAAAACCTTGCGGGCGTTGCAGTTGTGCCGTCGTTGCAGGTCGCTCGTCTACCGACGTAACGCAGGGCTGGCCGGAATCCTTGGAGCAGTTATATTGC
>DASXHF010000105.1:0-4686 GCA_036488775.1 Gemmatimonadaceae bacterium
GTTCGCGTCACGTCGGGGGTGGCGGAGCTCGACGAGATGACGCACGGCGGCTACTTCCGCGACTCGATCGTGCTCGTCTCGGGCGCCACCGGCACCGGCAAGACGCTCCTCGTCACCCAGTTCATGGCGGGCGGCTTCAACGCGGGCGAGCGCTGTCTGCTCTTCGCGTTCGAGGAGAGCAAGGACCAGCTGTTCCGCAACGCCGCCGCGTGGGGCTACGACTTCCGGGCGATGGAGAGGGACGGACGGCTCAAGGTGGTCAACCGCTATCCGCACGCGATGGCGATGGAGGACCATCTGGTCGAGATGCAGCAGATCACGAGCGACTTCAAGCCGACGCGCGTCGCGGTGGACAGCCTCTCCGCGCTGGAGCGCGTCTCCTCCCTCCGCAGCTTCCGGGAGTTCGTGATCAGCCTCACGAGCTTTCTCAAGAAGAACGAGATCGCCGGCCTGTTCACCTCGACCACGCCGTCGCTCCTGGGCGGCGGCTCGGTGACGGAGAAGCACATCTCCACGCTCACCGACTCGATCATCCTGCTCCGGTACGTCGAGTCGTTCGGCACGATGCAGCGGAGCATCGTCGTGCTGAAGATGCGCGGCTCGCTGCACGATTCATCGCTGCGCCGGTACACGATCGATGGCAAGGGGATGCATATCGGCGAGCCGTTCGCCCACGTCGCCGGAATTCTGTCGGGATCTCCCACCTTCGGCGCCGATGCGGAGCGAGACCGGGATTGACGCGCCGGGAGGCGACGCCTCCCTGCCGACCGAACGGCGCGCCGGCGACCGGCGGGCGATCGAGCGCCGGACATCGCGCCGCTCGACGCAGACGGCGTTGCGCCAGATCGTCGACCGCCTCGCCGACGGCATCGTCGTCGTCGGCGCGGACGGATTGATCCGCCTCGCCAATCCGGCCGCGCAGCGGCTCTTCGACCGCAGCGCCAAGGATCTCGTCGGCCAGGAGTTCGGCTACCCGCTCGCGACCGGCGATGCCACTGAGATCGAGATCGTGCGTCGCGGCCGTGGCGTCGTCGTCGCGGAGCTGCGCATCGTCGATACCGCGTGGGAGGAGGAGCCGGCGACGCTCGTCTCGCTGCGCGACGTCACCGATCGCAAGCACGCCGAGGACCGCGAGCGTCAGCTCCAGCGCGAGCGCGCGGCGCGTGCCGAGGCCGAAGCGGCGAACCAGGCGAAGTCGGAGTTCCTCGCCGTCATGAGCCACGAGCTGCGCACGCCGTTGAACGCGGTGCTCGGCTACGCCGAGTTGCTCGACCTGGGCGTCGTCGGCTCGCTGACGCCGGAACAGCGGCAGCAGATCGGCCGCATCACGGCGAGCGGACGGCATCTGCTCGGGCTGGTGAACGAGATCCTCGATCTCGCCAAGGTCGAAGCGGGCCGCCTCTCGGTGGAGCGCATTCCGACGAGTGCCGCCGAGGTCGTGGAGGCGGCGGTGGTATTGTCGCAACCGCAGGCGGAGGGACGAGGGCTGCGCCTGCGCACGCCGCAGGACATCCCCCGGTCGCTCCAGTTCCTCGGCGATCGGGATCGCGTGCTGCAGGTGCTCGCGAACCTGCTCTCCAACGCGGTGAAGTTCACCGAGCCGGGCGGGGAGATTCGCGTCGAGGTCGCGGAAGCGCAGCGCAGCGCCAGCTCGCGCCATCTCCACGGCGATGGACCGTGGGTCGTCATCAAGGTGATCGACACGGGGATCGGCATCCCGCAGGGACAGCTCGACTCCATCTTCGCGCCCTTCGTGCAGGTCGAAGGGGGCCACACCCGTCAGCGGGACGGTACGGGGCTCGGCCTCACGATCAGCCGTCGGCTCGCGCGGCTCATGCGCGGCGACGTCACGGTCACCAGCACGCCGCACCAAGGATCGGAGTTCTCGGTCTGGCTCCCAGCCGCGGCGCCGAATCCCGCCGGCGACGAGAGCGCCGCTTCACCGGTTCACCTCCCGGTGGCCGCGGCGCGCACGCGAGGGCTCGCCGAGTTCGGCGACGCCCTGCTGCACGAGACCGAGGCGATACTCGACGCGTTCGTCGCGCGGCTCCGTCACGAGCCGCTCATGCCGGCGGCGCCCTCGCTGCGATACTCGCAGCTGGTGGATCACGTCGGCACGATGCTGGCCGACATCGGCGCGGCGCTCGTCACGCTCGACGAGTCCGACGGCGCGCCGTCGGCCCTGCTTCACGACGCAGCGGACATCCAGCGCTTCGTCGCCGATCGGCACGGCCAGCAGCGCGCGCGGCTGGGCTGGACCGCCGAGGCGCTGGCGCGGGAGTGCGCAATCCTGCAGGACGAGGTCGAGCGCGTGCTGCGCCGCTGCTTCGGCGATGCCGAGCACGCCGCCCAGCTGGACGAGGCACTGGGCGTCATTCGCCGATACCTCGAGCAGGCCGCCGAGACGACCCGCCGTGCGCTCGATCGAGCGGCGAATCAGATGCGACAGCGTCGATAGTCCGTCCGTCGTCGGTCGATGGTAGCCAGAGGATGAAGCTGCTCCCACGCCCCGCGACGCTCGTCATCTTGATCTCGCCGTCGAGCGCCTGCGCGATGCGCTGGCTGATGGCGAGCCCCACGCCGGCACCCGGAACGCCGTTGGGGTCGAGGCGAACGAACTCCTGAAAGATCAACCGTTGCTGCTCCGCCGGAATGCCGCTCCCCGTGTCCGCGACTTCGATCGCCGCGCCCGGAGCCGAACCGTCTCCATCTCGACGCCGCGCGGCAATCCTCACGTCGACGCTCCCCCGCGTGGTGTACTTCACGGCGTTCGACACGAGATTGCCCAGCACCTGCCGCAGTCGCGCCGGATCGCTGCGCGCGAAGACACCCCCTCCGTTGGCCTGGACGCCGAGCGTCAGTCCCTTGCGCTCCGCCTGCGCCCGGTATTCCTCCACCGTGTCCTGCGCCAGCGCGGTGAGATCCACGTTTTCCTTGCGCACGTCGAGCTGCCCTGCCTCCGCGCGCGCGAGCTCCAGCAGGTCGTCGATCAGATGCAGTGCCTCCGCGAGACACCGCCGGGCCCGTTCGATGTGTGACGCCTGCGTGCGCGTCACCGGGCCGGACAGGCCGTCCTCCAACAGCTGCATGAAACCGTCGGCGGCGCCGATCGGGTTCTTGACGTCGTGCGTGAACCCGCGCATCAGACGCGTCTTGCTCTCCGTCACCTGCTCGAGCTCCGTCCGGCGACGCTCCGCATCCTCACGGGCGCGGGCTTCCTCCTCCAGCGCTTCGCCGAGCTGCCGGCTCAGCGCCTGGTCCCGGCGCGCCAACATCACCACCACCGCGATGGCGAAGAGCGCGAGCGCACCGATGACGATCGTGACGACGCGTTGCTGCGCGATGATGCGTCCGCCGCTCACGACGTCGGCGTTGCGCGCCCTGGCCAGCGACGTGTCGAGCGCCGCCAACACGGCGGTCGTCGAGTCGTGTATCGCGTGCATCGCCGGCAGCTGCTGCACGAACCGCGCGTCGCTGATGTCGCCGTTCACGTAGCCGTCCGTCAGCTGGTGCGCCCGACTTGCGAGCGCGCGCAGCGAGTCCACCTGTGCGGCGCTCCGTGGGCCGGCGACGTCGGCCAGCAGCTCCATGTCGGCGAGCGTCCGGTCCTCGTGCGCACGCAGCTGACGATACCGTTCCGCGGTCGCCGGCTCGTGCCGGAGTCGATAGGCCTCGTGTTCCCCGACCTCCTGCGCGGACACCAGACGCAGGTCGGTGAGGAGACCTTGTGCGCGCTCGCTCGTGGCGGCGGTGCGAACACGCATGCGAGTCAGCTCACGGCTGATGACGAACGGCCTGACCGCGAGCGTACACAGTGCCACGACCACCATGGCGACCGGAACCATCGACAGCCAGCCTGCGATCCCCGTCATCCGCGCCCGCCGTCGAATGTGCTCGCTGTCCATCGCCTGGTCCCCCGGTGTGGCTCTGTGTGATGCGTCCCTCCCCCCGACTTGCGACAGCTTGTAGCGGAGATGCGCGGCCCGACCGTTGTACGATCCGTAGTTAGTAGCGGTCGAGTCTAGAACGCCGTTGGCGCCGGTCGCCGGATGGCCGCGCACATACTTCTGTCCGGTCGTCACGCTGCCGGACTGGTCATCATGCGCCGAGTACGGCACGCCCTGCATCGAGATCGCCCGTGTAGTACGACATGAGCGCGTTCTGGAAGGCGAGCGTGTACCGGGCGTTTGCGACCGCCGTCGCCGCCTGAAGCTGGCTCGCCCGCGCCTGCGTCAGCTCGAGCAGCGTCGACGATCCGAGCTGGTAGCGCTGCTGCGTCGTGGAGACGGCCAGGTCGGCCGCCTTCTGCTGCGCCGTCGCCGCGGCGAGCTGCTGTCGTGTCGACTCGTAGTCGAGGTAGGCGCGACGTACCTCGAGCGCGATCGTCTGTTGCTGATTCGCGAGCGCCAGGCGCGCGTTGTCCTCCTGGATCTTCGCCTGCTGCGTCGCGACGCTCGCCGCGCCGCGGTCGAAGATCGGGATCGAGACGCCGATGCTCAGCGAGCCACCCTGCCGCTGGTTCAGCTGGTCGCTGAAGGCGATGTTGGTCGCCGAGTTGTACGCCGTGTTGTAGCCGGCGGTAAGGGAGACGGTCGGCATGCGGCTCGCCGCGGCCGCCTTGGTCCCCTGCGTCGCGGCCGCCACGCGGGACTGCTCCGCGCTCAGATCCGCGCGCGCGGCAAAGGC
>DASXHF010000106.1:0-5184 GCA_036488775.1 Gemmatimonadaceae bacterium
TGCGGCGCGCAGCACGCGAAGATGGCGCTGTTCATCGTTGCCGAGCCGCGTGCGCAGTTCAACCAGTGGGCGATGCAGCAACGCCAGACGGCGCGGCCGCCGGCCGACTCGGTCGCCGGACATGGGTATGAAGTGTTCGTCACGTCGAGCTGCGTGATGTGCCACAGCATCGAAGGCACGAGCGCGGGGTCGCACAACGGTCCCGACCTGACGCATCTCGCCAGTCGTCGCACGATCGCCGCCGGATCGCTGCCAAACACGCGCGGCAATCTCGCGGAGTGGATCATGGACCCACAGCGGATCAAGCCGGGATCGCACATGCCGCCGACCGCGCTGGCGCCGAAGGATCTCGACGCGCTGCTCACGTATCTCCGGACGCTCAAGTGAGCGACCACCTCGCCACCGCGCCGCTGGCCGACCTCACCACAGGATCGGGCGACGCCGAGCGTGCGGAGCTCGACGCGCTCGAGCGCACCTTCGCGCCACCGAGAGGCGTGTGGGGGTGGCTGACCACGGTCGATCACAAGTCGATCGCGAAGCGGTACATCGCGACGGCGTTCGTCTTCTTCCTGCTCGCCGGCGTGAATGCGGCATTGATGCGCCTCCAGCTGTCGCGGCCGGAGGCAGGATTCATCGGGCCTGACCGGTACAACCAGCTCTTCACGGTGCACGGCACGGCGATGATGTTCCTGTTCGCCGTGCCGATCATGTCGGCGTACGGGTTGTATCTCGTGCCGCTGATGATCGGGACGCGCGACGTGGCGTTCCCGCGATTGAACGCCTTCGGATATTGGACCTTTCTCATCGGCGGGATCTTTCTCTTCGCCTCGTTCTACCTGAACATCGGTCCCGATACGGGCTGGTTCGCGTACGTACCGTTGTCGGGCCCCGAGTACTCATCCGGGAAGCGCGTCGACGTCTGGGCGCAGGTGGTGACGTTCACCGAGATCGCGGGTCTCGTGGCGGCGACGGAGATGATCGTCACGATCTTCAAGCAGCGCGCGCCCGGCATGACGCTCAACCGCATTCCGTTGTACGTCTGGTCGATCCTCGTCGTGTCGTTCATGATCGTGTTCGCGATGCCGTCGGTGGCAATGGCGAGCACGATGATGCTGGCGATGGACCGGCTGGTGGCGACGCAGTTCTTCAACCCCGCCGAAGGGGGCGACGCGCTGCTGTGGCAGCACCTGTTCTGGTTCTTCGGCCACCCCGAGGTCTACATCATGTTCATCCCGGGGCTCGGGTTCATCTCGCACGTGATCGAGACGTTCACGCGGCGGCCCGTGTTCGGGTATCCGGTGATGGTGATGTCGCTCATCCTCACCGGCTTCGTGGCGTTCGGCCTGTGGGTGCACCACATGTTCGCCACGCCGATTCCGCAGCTCGGCGAGCGGTTCTTCACCGCGGCGAGCGTCCTGATCGCGCTGCCGACGGGGGCGCAGATCTTCTGCTGGATCGCGACCATCTGGTCGGGACGACCGAAGTTCGCGGCCCCGATGCTGTTCGCGATGGGCTTCATCGTCGTGTTCATCATCGGCGGCGTGACCGGTGTGATGATCGCCTCCGTACCGTTCGATCTGCAGGTGCACGACACCTATTTCATCGTCGCGCACTTCCACTACGTCATTCTCGGCGGCGTGGTCTTTCCGCTCTTCGCGGCGCTGTACTTCTGGTTCCCGAAGATGACCGGCCGCATGCTCAGCGAGCGGCTGGGGCGGTGGCACTTCTGGCTGTTCTTCGTCGGCGTGAACCTCACCTTCTTTCCGATGCACATCCTCGGGCTCGAGGGGATGCCGAGGCGCGTGTACACGTATCTGCCCGAGATGGGATGGGGAGGACTCAATCTTCTCGCCAGCACGGGCGCGCTGGTCGTCGCGGCGAGCATCGCCGTCTGCGTGGTGAACGTCGTCGTGAGCATCCGGCGCGGGGTCCTCGCCGGCGCGAATCCGTGGGGCGCGCCGGGCCTCGAGTGGGCGACGCCTTCGCCACCCGCGCCGTGGGGCTTCCACCACATCCCCGTCGTCGAGAGTCGCTCGCCGCTCTGGGAGGAGACCGACGAGCTCCCCGTCGTCACCGGGCTGCGGTCGGATCGACGCGAGCTGCTCATCACGACGGCGCTCGACGCGCTGCCGGACAGTCGCCACGATCTCCCTGACGAATCGATCTGGCCGTTGATCATGTCGCTGGCGGTGGCCGTGACGTTCATCGGCGCGGTGTTCAATCCGTGGGCCTATGTCGTCGGCTTCGTGTTCGGCTGCATCGCTTTCGCTGGATGGGGCTGGCCGCGGAAGGCCGATCCGGAGAAGATCGTCGCGGCGGGACGCATCCCGCGACAGGAGGCCTCATGATCCGCCGCCCGCGCGCGGTCATCGACGTCTCGGCACTACCCGACGTCGTCTTCGGGCCGCGGGACATCATGTGGTGGGGAACGTTGGGCTTCGTGCTGATCGAAGGGTTCACGCTCGTGCTCTGTGTGGGCGTGTACGTGTATCTGCGTCAGAACTTCTCCGCCTGGCCGCCGGAGGGAACGCCGGCGCCTGCCCTGCTGGTGCCGAGCATTCAGCTGGCGGTCATGCTGCTCAGCCTTCCGCTGGTGCATTGGCTCAGCAAGTCGGCGCAGGCGTTCGATCTGCGCAAGGTCCGGATCGGACTCGTCGCGGCGTCGGTCGTCGGGCTGCTGTCGTTCGTGCTGCGGGTGATGGGCTGCCTGTACTCGCTGCACGTGAAGTGGGACACCAACGCGTATGGCTCGGCACAGTGGCTGGTGCTCGGGTCGCATTCGACGCTGCTACTGATCGAATGGGTGGAGATCACGGGGATCGCCGGGGTGTTCTGGCTGGCGCCGGTGGAGCGCAAGCATTTCTCGGACGTGACAGACGCGGTGTTCTACTGGTGGTTCATGGTGCTCGCCTACGTGCCGATCTTCGTGCTGAGCTTTCTCCTTCCGCGCTGGCGGGTGTAGGCCTATGCAGCCGGGACCGGTGCGGATCGCCGACGCGGAATCGCGCGCGGAGGGAGACGAACGGGCGCCGGTGGCGCAGTGGCTGGCGCTGGGGATCGCGCCGGTCGCGTTTGCGGCGCATCTCCAGATCGGCTACGTGCTGATCCCGTGGTCCTGCACGACGGGGCAGCACGTCTGGCTTCACGTCGTCAACGTCGCGTCGATCGGGTTGTCGCTGTGCGGCACACTCCTCGGCTGGCGCGTTGCCCGCCGCGCCGCCGATGCGCCGCACGACGGCGGCGGTCCGGTTCCCCGGACGCGATTCATCGGCGACGTGTCCGTCGGCGTCAGTGCGCTGCTGACGCTGATCCTGCTGGCCCAGTCGCTCGCCGCGTTGGTGATCTCGCCGTGCCAATGATGCGACGTCGCCTTGTGCGAATGAGCGCCGTGGTGTTGTTGCTCGTCGCCGGCGGGTGCGAGCGCCACCGTGGCAGCGTCCAAGCGGCGGAGGCGATGACGGGCGGCGACGCGGAGCGCGGTCGCGCGCTGCTGCGCTCCTACGGCTGCCAGACCTGCCACACGATTCCCGGGGTCGATGGCGCCGACGGCCTGGTCGGTCCGCCGTTGGCGGGCATCGCGGATCGTGCCTACATCGCGGGCGTGCTGCCGAACGCGCCCGACAACATGCTGCGCTGGATACGGGATCCGCGCGCCGTCGACTCGCTCACCGCGATGCCGAACACCGGGGTGACGTCGAACGACGCCCGCCACATCGCGGCCTACCTCTACTCGCTCCATTGATGCTGCCGGCCCCACTGATGATGCGGGCGATCACGCGGCGTTCGCCGCGCTGGTGGTTGCCGATGCTGCTGCTCCAGGTCGTGGGTGTGGCGGTTGCGAGCTGCGTCGATCGCGACGTCGAAGGCGAGGGCCGTCCGGAACACGGCGCGCATGCGGACAGCGCGACGGCGGCGGAGGGCGTCGCAGCAGGAGTATCGCCGGCGGGCGAGGGCGCCCACTTCGTGCAGAACGTGGTCGGCTTCCAGGGCCCGGAGTCGGCGAAGTACGACGCGGAGCAGGACGCATTCTTCGTCAGCAACATGGCGGGACTCGGCTCGGCGAAGGACGGCAACGGCTACATCTCCCGCTTCAGCGCAGCGACGCCGGACAGCGCGTCGGTGTTCGTCGCCGGCGGCAAGAATGGCGTCGTGCTCGATGCGCCGAAGGGACTCGCGATCCACGGCGATACGCTGTGGGCGGCGGACATCAGCGTCCTGCGTGGATTCGACCGGCACACGGGTGCGGTGCTGGCCACGCTCGACTTCGCACCGTTTGGCGCGGTGCTGCTGAACGACGTCGCGATCGGCCCGGATGGAAACATCTACATCACCGACACGGGAATCATCATGGGGCCGAAAGGGGTGGCACACCCGGGCCCCGACCGGATCTTCGTGGTGAAGCGCGGCGCGCAGATCGCCGTGGCAGCGCAAGGTCCGCAGCTCCGGCGACCGAACGGCATCACGTGGGACCCGGTCGGGAAGCGGTGGATCGTCGTGTCGTTCGATCCGTTCGTCGGCGAGGTGGCGGAGATGCCGCTCGACATGAAGAGCCGTCGCGTGATCAGAACGGGCAAGGGACAGCTGGACGGTGTCGAGGTGCTGCCGGACGGCCGCATTCTCTTCACGAGCTGGGCAGATTCGTCGATCCATCTGCTGGCGAATGGGCGCGACCGCAGGATCATCCGCGAAGTGCCCGTGCCGGCGGACATCGGCATCGACACGAAGCGACACCGGCTGGCGATTCCGATGTCGATGCTCGAGCGGGTCGAGCTTTGGAATATCGAGGGGCTTCGGTGAGTCGGCGAGCGTAGCGAGCGCCCGCTCCAGTCAGTCTGCCGTCTTCGGCGGAATGCCGAGCAGCTTCCACAGCCACCCGAACAACCCTTTGCCCTTCTTCCGCTGGCTCGGCTCCTCGATGCCGCCGAGGAAGGATCGGAACAGCATCTCGACCCCGCCGATGCGCAGGGTGGCGCCCGTGTGGAGCTCGCGCTCGCCGGCGACGCTGTAGCCGTCGACGAAGGTGCCGTTCACCGAGCGCAGGTCGACCACGTACCACGTCTCGCCTTTGCGCAGGAGTGTGGCGTGCGCGGTCGAGACGCTCTCGTCGCGGATGCGGACGTCGCTCTGCTCGCCGCGGCCGATCGACACGACGGGACGATCGATGTGAAAGGAGGCGCCGGCGAA
>DASXHF010000133.1:0-1997 GCA_036488775.1 Gemmatimonadaceae bacterium
AATACGGTTTCAGCATGATCAGCCTCCGCAAGCTCACGAAGCGCTACGGAAGCTTCACCGCCGTCGACGGCATCGATCTCGAAGTCCCACGCGGGGAGCTGTTCGGCTTCCTCGGTCCCAACGGCGCGGGCAAGACGACGACGCTCCGCATGATCGCCGGCATTCTCAAGCCGACCAGCGGCCAGATCTCGATCGCCGGGATCGAGCTGGCGAAGGATCCCATCGGCGCGAAGATGCGACTCGGGTTCATCCCCGATCGCCCATTCATATATGAGAAGCTCAGCGGCGCCGAGTTCCTGCGCTTCGTCGCCGGCCTGTACGATCAGGAAGGCCCCGACGTCGAGCATCGCGCGCGCGAGCTGCTCGCGCTGTTCGACCTGGAACAATGGCGCGACGAGCTGGTGGAGAGCTACAGCCACGGCATGCGTCAGAAGCTCATCATCTCCAGCGCATTCGTGCACCGCCCCGAGGTGATCGTCGTCGACGAGCCGATGGTCGGGCTCGACCCCAAGGCGGCGAAGATCCTGAAAGACCTGTTCCGCGAGTACACGCGTCGCGGACACACGATCATGATGAGCACGCACACACTCGAGGTGGCCGAGACGCTGTGCGACCGTGTCGCCATCATCGCGCAGGGAACGATCCGCGCGTGCGGCACGATGGACGAGCTGCGCCGGAGCGCCGACGCGGGCACCATGGGACTCGAGCAGATCTTCCTGCGCCTCACCGGTGAGAACGCGGCGCGGGAGCTCGTCGAGGTGCTCGATGCCTGAATCGGTGGCGGTGCGCCGCCCCGATCCGTCGCTCGGCTGGCTTCTCCTCCCGAAGTGGCTCACGGCGCGCGCTCGTGCGATGGCGAACGAGCGCGGACGCGGCGCGCGCTTCGGGCTGCTCGCGGTGATGGGGTTCGGGTTCTGGGCGTTCATCTACGCCGTGCTATACAAGCTGCTCGTGTACTTCCGCGGCGTTCCCGACCTCGGTCCGTTCCTCGCCGGCAAGCTGCTCGGCATCATCCTGGTCGGATTCTTCTCGATCCTGCTGCTGTCGAACGTCATCACCGCGTTGTCGAGCTTCTTCCTTGCGCGGGATTTGGACCTGCTCGTCGCGGCCCCGGTGGACTGGCTCACGCTGTATGGCGCGAAGCTGCTCGAGACCGGAGTGAACTCGAGCTGGATGGTGGTGTTGATGGCCATCCCGATGTTCACCGCTTTCGGCGTCGCCTATCACGGCGGACCGCTCTTTCCGCTCGTGGTCATCGGCGTCTTCGTGCCCTTTCTCGCCGTGCCGGCGATCGTGGGCAGCGCGGTCACGCTCGTGCTCGTGAACGTCTTTCCGGCGCGACGCACGCGTGACATCCTGAGCGTGATCGCCGTGCTCGCCGCCGGCGGGATCGTCCTGCTCTTCCGCATCATCCGGCCCGAGCGGCTCGCACGTCCCGAAGGATTCCGGTCCCTCGTCGAGTTCGTGACGGTGCTTCGCACGCCCACCTCACCATTCTTGCCGAGCGAGTGGGTGCAACGAGCGGTGCTCGGGTGGCTGAACTATCGTCCCGACTACCTGCCGATCTACCTGCTCTGGACCACGGCCGCCGCCGTGTTCGTGCTCGGGGCTCTCCTGCACCGCAGCCTGTACACGATCGGCTTCAGCAAGGCACAGGAGAGCGGACAGCGTTTGGCGACCGGCACGACGCTCCGCCGCGCCGGCAATCGCATCTTCTCGCCGCTCGGCATTCTGCGCCGCGAGCTGGTGCTCAAGGAGCTGCGCCTGTTCTTTCGGGACACCACTCAGTGGTCGCAGCTCATCCTGCTGACGGTGCTCGTGATCGTGTACGTGTTCAACATCAAGTACCTGCCGCTGCGCGGGGAGGGGATCACCTTCTTCCTCGTGAACGTCATTCCGTTCCTCAACCTCGTGCTCGCCGGATTCGTGCTTGCGTCGATCGCGGCACGGTTCATCTTCCCCAGCGTGAGCCTCGAAGGTCGTACGCTCTGGCTGCT
>DASXHF010000218.1:0-1547 GCA_036488775.1 Gemmatimonadaceae bacterium
CGCCGAAAGAAAGGCGAAGGGCCGCAGCGGCGGCGCGAGGATCGGGAGGTGCAGGGCGACGTTTCCTCCGAGCCGCCGCGACCTTCGCCCTGACTCGAGGGTAGCTTTCGGTCGGACTTCCTCTCCTCGACCGTGGCCGACGTCTCGCTCACCCAACTCTTGAACGGCAACCCCGCGCTCGCGCTTCCGGCGCTGTTCGCGGGCGGTGTGCTGACGAGCCTGACGCCGTGCGTGTACCCGATGATTCCGATCACCGCGGCGATCGTGGGCGGACAGACGGCGGGGTCGGCGTCGCCGTCGCGCGCGCGGCCGCTGCTGCTCACGCTCACGTACGTGGTCGGGCTCGCGGTGGTGTATTCGGTGCTCGGCGTGTTCGCCGGACTCACGGGGACGCTGTTCGGGAGCGTGAGCACGAACCCGTGGCTCTACTTCGCGATGGCCAACGTGCTGGTGCTCGCGGGGCTGAGCATGGTGGACGTGATACCGGTTCGCCTGCCGGCGAGTATCATGTCGCGCGCGGCGACGATGGGCACGGCGGGACGGTTCTCGGGCGCCTTGCTGATGGGCGCAATGTCGGGACTCGTCGCGGCGCCCTGCTCGGCACCGGTGATGGCGGCGGTGCTCACCTGGGTGACGGTGACGCACAGCGCGGCGCTCGGATTCCTCTACCTGCTGACGTTCTCGCTCGGGATGTGCGCGCTGCTCGTGGTGGTCGGACTCTCCACGGGCGCGATGGCACGACTGCCGCGCGCGGGCGCCTGGATGCTCACCGTGAAGCGCATATTCGCGCTCGTCATGCTCGGCGCCGCCGAGTACTACCTGGTGAAGATGGGAGAGCTGTTGATATGACACGCATTCGCACCACCACTCGCTCGACGTTCGTCGCACTGCTCGGCAGCGCGCTCGCTTGTCTTGCACCTCTCGCCGCGCGCGCGCAGGATGCGGGATTGCCGCTCGGCACCACGCCGCCGAGCGCGCTGGTGAACACGCTCGACGGAAAGCCGGTCGATCTCGCGCAGGTGGCCAAGGGTCCCGCGGTGGTGGAGTTCTGGGCGACGTGGTGCGAGAACTGTGAGCATCTGCTTCCCGCGATGCAGAAGGCGGCGGCCACCTACGGCAAGCGCGTGAAGTTCGTCGCGGTAGCGGTGAGCGTGAATCAGAGCCCCAAACGGGTGCAGTTGCACGTGGCGAAGCACGGGGTGCCGGGTGAGCAGCTGTTCGACACGAAGGGAGACGCGGCGGGAAAGTGGGACGTGCCGGCTACTTCGTATGTCGTGGTGTTGGACAAGCACGGCCGAGTCGTGTATACCGGCGTGGGCGGGGATCAGGACATCGACGCGGCGATACGCAAGGCGCTCTGAGTCGGTCGGGGGCATGGGTCGCGGGCATCATTTCGCGCGGTCGGTCGCGCAACACGAATGCCGGAACTCAACGTACGCCGGCGTTAGCGATTCACCGTGGCCATGCCTCCCTCCGGATACCGCGTCCCGGCGGCGACGCCCTTCGGCGCGATCTCGTCGATCCGGCGCATGTCCTCGGCCGTGAGC
>DASXHF010000254.1:0-1560 GCA_036488775.1 Gemmatimonadaceae bacterium
GATGCGTCCTTCGTGACCAGATACGGCAGCGCCTCGATGCGGCGCGGCGCTTCCAGGTCATCCATGCCGTGCAGCACGCCGAACTGCGACACCATCCCTGCCCTGGCCTGACTGAACGCAGGCCAGCTCACCCGTTCGGCGTATCGATAGATGTCACGATCGATCGTCAGCCCGAAGGTATGCGTGCGATCGGTGCTGTAGCGCATCTGCGAGAGCGGGATGCGGAACTCGGCAGTCCAGCCCAGGGAGTCGACACGGGTGGCGACATCCCATACGGCGTCCCAGGCGACGTCCTCGTTTCCGTCGTCGTAGATGGCCTGATCGATCTTCACCCCCGCGGCGTTCACTCCGAACTCGTAGCCCGTGCGCCGGTCGTGATACGAATCCACGAAGATCCAGATCATGTCGGACGGCGTGAAGGTGTCGCGCCGCTCGAGCAGCTTGATGATGCTGTCCGGGTGGGGATCGTACGCGCGGACGAACACGTAGAGGTTCACGGCGTCGTAGGCGACCTTCGCTTCGGTGCGGAAGCGGGGCTCCTTGCCTTCGGTGGGCGACCACTGCCGGAAGCCGGTGATGGGGGCGGCAGCCCGCCAGATCTCATCGTCGTCGCGTCCGTCGATTACTGGTGGGGTGGTCGCGCGGAGGGCCGTGGCCGCGCTGTCCGTCGGGGCGACGACATGAGACGATGCGGCGGAGGTATCCGTGGCGGCCCTCCCCTGCGCTGGCGATTGGAGGCTCAATGCAAGCCCGAGGGCCGTGGCTATGGTGATCATGACGCGCGTGCGGTGGAAAGGAGCCGAGCGGTGGTCGACACCGCGTTGGATACCTTACCGGCCCGGAAGGTTGGGAGGTTTCAGGCCGGATCGGTGTCCGTAATTCGTGTCGGACCTGCGCCGGTCCTGTGCGACGCACGCATGTATGGCTTGACAGGCATATAACCTCACAGGTATATATGTCGCGTGGAATCCATCTTCGGCATCATCGCGGAACCGAACCGTCGGGCCATCCTGCGCCTGCTTGCTTCTTCGGAGCGTTCCGTCGGCGACATCGAGCGCCAACTCCGGATGCCGCAGCCGTCGGTCTCCAAGCATCTCCGAGTGCTTCGTGAGGCCGGGTTCGTGGAGGCGCGCGTCGACGCACAGCGACGTCTCTATCGGATCAGACCGGAGCCGCTCATGGAAGTCGACGCCTGGCTGGCTCCCTTCCGGCGCTTCTGGTCCGCCCACGTCGACGCTCTCGAGCGCCACCTCGACCGCATGGATCAGGTGCCTCGCCGAAAAGGAAAGAAAAAATGAGCAATCGTGAGAAGTATTCGCCGGGCGCCGCCGCCGACGCCGGGGTCCGAAAGGACGGAGAGAGGTGGACGCTCGTTCTCGTTCGGGAACTGCGTCATCCACCGGAGAAGGTCTGGCAGGCCCTCACCGAGCCGGAACAGCTACGCGAGTGGGCACCGTTCGACGCCGACCGGACCCTCGACACCGCTGGACCGGTGAAGCTCTCGACGGTAGGGACACCGACCCCGCAGGTCTCCGAGATGAGCGTCACGCGGGCCGAGGC
>DASXHF010000318.1:0-8024 GCA_036488775.1 Gemmatimonadaceae bacterium
CAGGCGCTGCTCTATCGTCGCATGACTGGTGACACGCGCTACCGCGTATACGAGCAGGCGGCGATCGACTGGTTGTTCGGCGCCAATCCGTGGGGCGTCTCGATGGTGATCGGCTATCCACAGCGTGCGGACTGGGCGCACGATCCGCATTCCGCCGTCGCCGCGCACTTCGGTGTGGACAAGCTGCTCGGCGGTTTGCTCGACGGCCCCGTGTATCGCTCGATCTATGAGAACCTGCGCGGGATCACCCTCCATCATCCGGATCGCTACGCGCCGTTCAACACCGGACGCATGGTCTATCACGACGACCTTGGGGACTACTCCACCAACGAGCCGATCATGGACGGCACCGCGAACCTCACGTATCTGCTGGCGGCGCTCGCCGACACCGGCCGCGCGCCTTAGGGCGGCGGCCACAGCCGCTCCAGTGGCGCGGGTGATGGATGTTCCGTATAGTCGAGACAGTACGAACGCGATTCAGTCGACCCCTTTCACGCCAGTGAGGATGTCATGTCGACTACCGTGCCGCCGCGAGACGGTGATGCATCCGTCGGCTCGTCACCAACGGCGCTCGCCGACGAACAGGCACTGCGCCTCGCCTTCATGACCGACTTCGCGACGCTCGACGCCGCGGCGCGCTCGAAGCTCGGTCCCGACGCCGCGAACCTGAGCCACAAGGTCGTCGAAGGAGCATTCGTGCGCGCGTGGGATGCGCGCGCGCGCTTCCGGACGCCCGAGCAGGTTCACCAATTCCTCGTCGAGGACGTACAGCACGCGGCGGCCCGCGCCCTCAGTCGCCGAGCGGCTGCGCACCGGCTCGGCACTCCGGCGCACGACGCGCACGCAGACACACACGCGCATCACTCGATCGAGGAGAACGACATCGAGCAGTCGTGGTCGCACGTCATGCACGCGCTGCATGGTGAAGCACACAGCCCGAGAGCGCTGGCTGATGCCGCCGCCCATTCTCGTCACGAAGCGGCCGAGCACATCAACGTCGTTGCGAAGGAACGGTCGATCTGGGTGACGGTCGGCGCGGCCGCGCTCTTCCTCCTCGTCGCGATCGGCGTCGTCGCCCTGATCGACCACCTCGGCGCACCGGCCAAAGCGGCGGCCGCGGTCAACGCGGGCGATGCACGCGTCATCACGTCGCTGCCCGCACAGATGGGCTCTGTCACCCTCGACGACGGCAGCAAGGTGCAGCTCGCCCCGGAATCCAAGCTCGCCGTCGCCAAGGCGTTCGGGCCGTCGCTGCGTGCGGTGAAGCTCGATGGCGCCGCGGTGTTCGACGTCGCACCGGGCCAGCGCGGTCCGTTCACGGTGCACGCTCGCGATGCGGTCGTGACGGCAACGGGGACGTCGTTCACGGTGCGCGCCTATCCCGGTGATGCCGCGGCGACGATCGTGGTGAGGGAAGGCGCCGTCTCGGTGCGTCAGGGCAAGACGACACAGGATCTCGCCGCGGGCGGCGCGCTGATCGTCCCCGATGGCAAGGCGGCGCGCGCCGCGACTGCGGGCGAGCGTGCGGAGGCGGACGGTTGGCGCAGCGGGGTGGTCACCGTCACGAACCGCCCGTTGCGCGACGTCCTGCCCGAGCTCAAGCGATGGTACGGATTGAACGTGCTCGTCCCCAACGCTGGACTGCTCGACAGGAAAGTCACGCTTCGTGCATCGCTGGATTCGTCGCGCCAGGCGATCCGCGGCATCGAAGAGAGCACGGGACTCGAGTTCGGCTATCAGGGCCAGAACATGGTGTTCCACGAGCGGACGTCACCGGCCGCACACGCCAAGGCGCCGAAACCGAAGGCGCGGCACTAGCCGCGCCTCGACACACCGAGGAGACTGGCGAGTCGTGGATGAGTTCTACCAGGAAGCACCGCGGCTCGGCAATCAGTACGACGACGACGCGCTCCTGCGGCAGTACCTGAAGTGGCGCCTGCCGCAGGCGATGCGCGACGAGATCGAGCCGGAGCTCCGCGCCCTCGGCGCATCAGCTGCCGGCGAGTGGCTCGCGCTCGCCGAGGCTGCCGAAGCGACTCCGCCGCGCCACGTCCCCTACGACGCCTGGGGTCGGCGGGTGGACGACATCGTCGTCAGCGATGCGTGGCGCTCGCTCGATCGCATCTCCGCCGAGACCGGGATGGTCGCCACGGCGTACGAGCGCGCACATGGCCCGCTCTCGCGCGTACATCAGATGGTGAAGCTGTATCTCTTCCACCCGTCGTCGGCGACATACAGCTGTCCGCTGGCGATGACCGACGGCGCCGCGCGCTTGCTCGAGCTGTATGGTGACGAGCGCACCCGCCACGCCCTCGCGCATCTCACGTCGCGCGATCCGGCACGGTTCTGGACGTCGGGGCAGTGGATGACCGAGCGCACCGGCGGCTCCGATGTCTCGCGGACGAGCACCGTCGCGCGGCGATCGGACACCGCCGGCACCTTCCGGCTCTCCGGCACGAAGTGGTTCACCTCCGCGACCACCGCACAGATGGCGGTGACGCTGGCGCGGATCGAAGGCGCGCCGGAGGGAAGCCGCGGGCTGAGCGTGTTCGTCGTCGAGCTCCGCGACGCCGATGGCGCGCTGCGTGGGATTCGCGTCAACCGGCTGAAGGACAAGCTCGGAACGCGCGCACTCCCGACGGCCGAGCTGACGTTGTGCGACGCGCCCGCGCAGCTGATCGGCGGCGAAGGTGACGGCGTGCGAAAGATCGCCGCGCTCTTCAACGTGACGCGCGTCTACAACGCGGTCGCCGCGGTGGCCGGAATGCGACGGGCCATCGCGCTCGCGCGGGACTATGCGACCCGCCGCCGCGCGTTCGGGAAACCGCTGATCGAGCATCCACTGCACGCCGCGACGCTCGACGACCTCGACGAGCGCTTTCGTGCCGCGTTCCTGCTCACCTTCCAGGTCGTGGAGCTGCTGGGCAAGGCCGAATGCGGGACGGCCAGCGACACGGAGCTCGCCATCCTACGGTTGCTCACACCGGTGGCGAAGCTCTACACCGCCAAGGAAGCGGTCGCGATCGCGAGCGAGGCGATCGAATCATTCGGCGGAGCAGGATACGTCGAAGACACCGGTCTGCCGCGCCTGCTGCGCGACGCGCAGGTGCTGCCAATCTGGGAAGGAACGACGAACGTCCTCAGCCTCGACGTGTGGCGCGCGATCGAACGGACGGATGCGCTCGCGCCATGGCTGCGCGACGCGCGCGAGCGCGTGCAGCATGCACGGGACGGTGCAGCATCGGACTCGGCGGCGTCGCTCAGCGCGTCGCTCGACGCGATCGAGCGAGAGGTCGCCGCGGCCCGTCACGCGGCGGAGCGGGAAGCGGGTGCGCGGCGTCTCGCATTCGCGATCGCGCGCGCCGCTGCCGGCGTGCGCCTGCTCGAGCACGTGCCTACGCCGGCGCGTCCTCTTTCGCCCTCGGCAACGTTAGCGTGAACTTCGTCCCCACCCCGAGCGTGCTCTCCACGGAGAGCGTGCCTCCCATCGCGCTCGCGAGATCGCTGCTGATCGCCAGCCCGAGCCCCGTGCCTTCGTGCGGGCTCGTGAGCGACCGCCCGACCTGCACGAACGGCTGAAAGATCGAGCCGAGATTCTCGGCGGGAATTCCCACTCCCGTGTCGGCGACGCTCAGGATGACCTGGTCGTCCTGCGCCGCGCACACCAGCTCCACTCGTCCGCCCGACGGTGTGAACTTGATCGCGTTCGACAGCAGGTTGAGAAGAATCTGCTCCGTCTTGGCGCGGTCGGCCAGCGCCATCGCGTCCGGCCCGTGCCAGCGACCGAGCTCAATCTGTTTCATCACGGCCTGCGGCTCGATCATCGGCGCGACGGTGTCCATGACCGTGCAGAGCGACACCGGCTCGACGTCGTACGAGAGCTGTCCCGCCTCGATGCGCGAGAAATTCAGGATGTCGTTGATGATCGAGAGCAGATGCTGCTGGCTCAGGCGAATGCGCTGCAGGTAGTCGCGATGTTGTAGCGAGACCACGCCGCCGACCCCCATCAGCAGAAGGTCGGCGTAGCCGCCGATCGCGTTGAGCGGGGTTCGCAGCTCGTGGCTCATCGCCGCGAGGAAGGTGGACTTCGTCCGGTTGGCCTCGTCCGAGACCGCGGCGCGCCGAGCGGCCTCGATCTCGCGCTCTTCCGCCGCCTTTCGCTCCGTGAGGTCGCGCGTCACCTTCACGAACCCCACCAGGGTGCCGGACTCGTTGCGCAGCGCGGTGATGACGACGTTCGCCCAGAACTGCCTCCCATCCTTTCGCACGCGCCACCCTTCGTCCTCGAACCGCCCCTCCCGCGCGACGATCTCGAGCTCCCAATCCGGCTTCGCCGACGCGATGTCCTCCGGCGGGTAGAAGATCGAGAAGTGCTGCCCGGTGATCTCCTCCGCCGTGTAGCCGTTGATCCGCTCTGCCCCCTCGTTCCAGCTCCTCACGCGACCCGTGGGATCGAGCATGAAGATGCCGTAGTCCCGCACGCTGTTGATAATGAGCCGGAGCTGCTGCTCGCTCTCGGCCACCCGCCGTTCCGTTGCCCGGCGCTCGGTGAGGTCCCGCGTCACCTTCGCGAAGCCGACGAGCGTGCCAGCCTTGTCGCGCAGGGCCGTGATCACCACGTTGGCCCAGAAGCGCGTGCCATCCTTCCGCAGGCGCCACCCCTCGTCTTCGACCCGCCCGTCACGCTCGGCGATCTCGAGCTCCTGTGGCGCCTTCCACTTGTCCGTCTCCGGGTAGAAGACCGAGAAGTGCTTACCGATGATCTCCGCCGCCTCGTAGCCCTTGAACCGCTGGGCACCGGGGTTCCAGCTCACGACGTAGCCCTGCGGATCCAGTGCGAAGATGGCGTAGTCGCGGATGCTCTCGACGAGCAAACGGTAGAGTCCGCTTCCCTCGTCCGTGAGTTGCCCAAATTGCTGGTGCTTCACGAACGCGGCGGCGTCCCGGTGGGCGTGCTCCGTCAGCTGAGCCGACGAGCCCTTGGCAGGGGTGCGTCCTGCGTCCTTCGATTTCAACGGCTTCAACGGCGACTCCGCCATCAGAATGCGATCGACATGCGAGTGGGGGCACAGGGCGAACGCGGGGGCCCGGCGCGGCCATCGACGGACAACCCGGCTCGCCTACTGCAAGAAAAAGAGCGCTCGGTCGCTTCCGAGGCCAGAGGTGGACGGCCTGACCTCGGAAACGCCGCGACGAAGGTATCGTCGGCTCTCGCTCCTTCTACCCGCGGATCGCCCTCAGGGTGCAGTGCGCACGGGAGGCGCCGGCTTCGAGCGATCCTCTGACGGCTGCAGATTCCACTCGAAGAAGGTCCACGTCCGGTTCCAGGAGTCGATCTGTGCCGGTGAATCGACACGCTCGAGCGTCACCGGATCGACGCGCCGGCTGAACGCGTGTCCCACCGATGAGCCCCACGGCGCCGGGTTCACGTAGATCTTCGTCTCCGCCAGATCGGGCTTCAGCGCGCGCAGCGTGTAGACCATCTGCTGGTCTTCCACGTAGTTCACGTCCTCGTCATTGGTCGCGACGTGGACCAGCATCGGCACCTTGAGCTTCTCGGCGTGGAAGACGGGCGAGCGCTTGATGTATTCCTCGTGCTTCTCGAACGGCAGCCCCTGGATCCCTTCCTCCGCCGCAAAATCGTCCTGGTACGCCGGTCCCTTGTACGAGAGCCGGAACACGAGATTCGTCACGGGAACGATCGCTGCGCCGGCCTTGAACGGATGCTCGTCGCGAAAGAGCGTGTGCGACGTGATGAACCCGCCGTGGCTCCAGCCCATGATCCCCAGCCGGTTCATGTCGACGTAGGGCAGGGTCTTGAGATAGTCGACCGCGGAGATCACGTCGTCGACTTCCTTTCCGCCGTAGTCGATCGCCTCGTAGTGTGCCGCCCCGTGACCGGTGCTGCCTCGATAGTCCGGCGTGATGACGACGTAGCCGCGCTGCACTGCTTCGCGCACGAAGGGAAACATCGACTGCGTCCAATCACCGTGGACGCCGCCGTGCACCCATACCATCGCGGCATGTCCACCGGGTCCTCGCTTGGCCAGCGGCGCGAACAGATACGCCGGGATGGTCATCCCGTCGGCACGGCTGGTGTAGGTGATCTTTCGGAACTCCATCACGCCGGCGCTGCGTGCGGCGTAGACGCTGTCCGTGATGTGCTTCTGCTGGATCTGGCGGGCGTAGTCGGCTTTCGGCAGGTCGGACGGCCGGTTGCTGACGTACAGCTGCGCCGCGCGCGCCGAGTCGATCGCGACATGTGAAGCGGCCCGCGACGTCTGCCGAGGTCTCGCCGGTACGGCCTGTGCCGCGGCATGGGGAGCGGCGAACGCGATCGAGACCAGCGCGGTGGTGAATGCCGAGTGGAGCGAGAACGGAACCCTGCGCATGACGGGGGACCTCACGAGGTGCGGGAGAGGAGGGCCGGGGACATCGGCATCGGCCCGGATTACGGACCGGCGGCGGCGAAGGTAGCAGGGGTCCGGGCTGGCGCGCCAGTTCGGGATACCACTCGGGTGGTCCGGTTGACACGCGGCGGGTTGGCGGTATCGTAGTCGGCCACCGCCCTCCCCCCACCAGCTCACTTGCGGCCACTTCCCACTCGCGCCCGCCCAACGGGCCGCGCGATCGTCTTCGTTACCCTCATCGCCACCGCATGCGGCGGTGGCGGGAGTGGCACCGATCCGCGCGCCCCGGCCGCTACGGCGCTCGTGCTCTCGACGTCGCTCCCCGCGCTCGATGCGGCGCGCGAAGGCCGGTACGAAGCGTGGGCGGTCGAACCCTCCGGCACGCGGCGCTCGCTCGGCCGCTTCGACGGCGGCTCGTTCACGACGGCCGTTCCCGCGACGACGCCTGTCGCGATCGAGGTGACGGTCGAGCGACCCGGGGACACCGACGCCATTCCCTCCGAGCAGGTCGTGCTCCGCGGCGACTGGACGAACGGCCGCGCCGACCTCTCGTACATCGGCGCCGTCACCGTGACCGGTCAGGTCATGAAGGACAAGCCCGGCCAGTTCACGATGTTCACGCCGAGCGACAACGAGTTGTACGGCTACCCGTCGCACGAGGAATCGGGCGTGTGGCTGTTCAACATGGAGCCCGCCACCACGGCGCAGAAGGATTACTACGTGCGCGTGACGCAACTCCAGCGCGGGTGGACGTACGAGGGCTGGATGGTGCGCGACCTCGACACGCCGAACGCGATCTGGCTCTCGTACGGCAAGTTCCTCCCCGACTGGACCGGCGCGCTCAATTCGCCGGACGACACGGGGTGGGGGCCGTTCTCCGGCGTCCCCGACTTCCGCACGCAGCAGCTCGAGGATTTTCCGGGTGACGACTGGATCTCCAATCCGCTCGGTCTGCCGTTCCCGTCCGCACTGACGTTGCCGCTGGATCTTCGAGAGAAGGACGCAGCGGGAAATCTTCGCTGGTCGCACGTCATCACGATCGAGCCGGCGACCGATCGCGGCGAGCCGCTCACGACCGAGAAGCCCTTCTTCATCCATCCGTACGTCGATTCGTTCGGCGACAAGGGGCCGGGCATCGCGCGCGTGCTGACGCTCCGCACGTCGACGCTGCCGACGGGCACCGCGGAGCTGCGCTGATCTCATGCGGATTCTCTCCGTGCCGAGCCATCGATCGGCCGTTCGCGCTTCGAGCGTACTGCTCGGGTTCTGCGTCGTCGCGTGCCACGACGCGCCGACCCAGCCGGCGATCGACACGGAGCTCGACGCGGCGCGGTGGCAAGGCTGGACGCTTTCCACGCCGGCCGATCTCCGCCCCGCGCCACCCCCCGCGGCGGGGTCCGCCGCGGCGGCGCGCGATCTCGACGACGTGCTCCGGATGCAGAGCACGAGCCCCGCGACGTCCGACGCCCTTCACCGGTGGGGCGGCAGCCCGACGACGCCGTGGGATTCGGTGGCGCTGAGCCATCTCGATTTCTATTTCCCGCTGCTCCCCGACGTGCGACTCGCCACGCCGGTCCGCGCCGCGCGCGCGATGGCGCTGCTGCACGTCGCGAC
>DASXHF010000031.1:0-4680 GCA_036488775.1 Gemmatimonadaceae bacterium
CGAGTACGCGGCGAAGACCGGCGTGAAGATCAACTACCAGCCGATCGGCTCCGGCGGCGGCATTCGCCAGCTCTCCGAGCAGACGGTGGACTTCGGCGCCACCGATGCGCCGATGACGAACGACGAGATGGCCAAGGCGAAGGGCGGCCCGATCCAGCACATTCCTACCGCGCTCGGCGCGGTCGTCGTCACCTATAACCTTCCCGGCGTCACGCAGCCCCTCAAGCTCACCGGCGACGTCATCGCCATGATCTATCAGGGACAGATCACGAAGTGGAACGACGCGCGGATCGCCAGCCTCAACCCCGGCGTCTCGCTGCCTGCCACCGATATCCTCGTCGTGCACCGCTCCGACGGATCGGGGACCAGCTACGTGTTCACGGACTATCTCGCGTCGATCAGCCCGGCATGGGCTACGAAGCCGGGGAAGGGCAAGGAAGTGCAATGGCCCGTCGGCCTCGGCGCCAAAGGAAATGACGGCGTGGCCGGACAGGTGAAGCAGACGCCGGGCGCCGTTGGCTACATCGAGCTCGCGTACGCGAACCAGAACAAGCTGGCCGCGGCGCAGGTCAAGAACGCGGCCGGCGAGTACGTCACCCCATCGGTTCAGTCGGTTACGGCCGCCGCGGCCGGCGCAGCGGCCAAGCTTCCGGCCAACACGGATTATCGCGTGTCGATCGTGAATGCGCCGGGCAAGGGCGCCTACCCGATCTCCTCGTTCACCTGGATCATCGTCTACGAGAAGCAGCCCGATCCGGTGAAAGGCAAGAAGCTCGTGGACTTCCTGAAGTGGGCGGAAACCGACGGCCAGGCTTTCGAGGCGCCGCTCGATTACGCGCCGATTCCTGAATCCATGCGGCCGGCCCTCCTCGCGCGGCTGGACCGAATCAAGTAAGGTCCGAGTACGCCCGCGAAGGGCACGCCATGTCCGAGCCGAGTCCGTCGTCGCCGCTGTATCTGAACCGTGAGCTGAGCTGGCTCGCCTTCAACGCGCGCGTGCTGCACGAGGCGGCGGACCCGCGAGTGCCGTTGTTGGAGCGGCTGAAGTTCCTCGCCATCTTCAGCAGCAACCTCGACGAGTTCTTCATGGTGCGTGTCGCGGGGCTCCGACGGCAGATCGCGTCGGGCGCGGTGGGACACACGCCCGACGGCCTGTCGGCGACGGAACAGCTGGCGGCGATCCGCGACCGCGTCGCGCTGCTGGTGGAAGAGCAGCGCCGGTGTCTGGGGACGCTGTTGCACGAGATTGCGCCTCACGGCATCCGGCTCGTCGGGATGGAGGCGTTGACGCCGGGTGAGCGCCGAGCGATCGACGAACATTTCGAGTCTCAGATCTTTCCGGTGCTCACACCGCTCGCGGTGGATCCCGGGCACCCCTTTCCGTACGTCTCCAACCTGTCGCTCTCGCTCGCCGTGGAGGTGCGCGATCCCGCGTTGTCCACGGTGTACTTCGCGCGGGTGAAGGTGCCGAAGGGGCTCAAGCGTTGGATCCCGATTCCCGGGCGCCCCCACGAGTACGTGCCGATCGAGCGCGTGATCGGCGAGAATCTCGAGGCGCTTTTTCCGGGGATGGAGGTGCTCGGCTGGTACGCCTTCCGTGTCACGCGCTATTCGGACCTCGAGTTCACCAACCTCGACGATCCGGACGACCTCCTGGCGTCGATCGAGGAGCGCGTGTTCGAGCGGCGCTTCGGCGAGGTGATCCGGCTCGAGGTGCAGGACGATCTGCCGGGCCATCTCCGCGCGCTGCTTCTGGAAGAGCTGCGCGACGCCGACGCACCCGGCAGCCCGCTGCTCACCGAGGACGACGTCGAGGAGGCGGGGCACCTGCTCGATCTGTCGGATCTGATGGAGCTGAGCGCGCTCGACATCCCGGCACTGCGCGATCCGCCATTCACGCCATGCGTGCCGCCGGAGCTGCGTGATCCCGAGCGCAGCATCTTCGACGTGATCCGCGAGCGCGACGTGCTCGTCCATCATCCATTCGACTCGTTCCCCGCCACCGTCGAGCGCTTTCTTCAGAGCGCCGCGGTGGACGACAACGTGCTCGCCATCAAGCTGACGCTGTACCGCACTTCGGGCGACACGGCGATCGTCCGCGCGCTCACGGAAGCGGCGGAGCGCGGGAAGCAGGTGGCGGTGCTCATCGAGCTGCGCGCGCGCTTCGACGAGCAGAACAACATCGCCTGGGCCCGCACGCTGGAAGACTACGGCGTCCACGTCGCCTACGGATCCACGCTGCTCAAGACCCACACGAAGACGGCGATGGTCGTGCGCCGCGAGCCGGACGGGATGCGTCGCTACGTTCACATCGGCAGCGGCAACTACAACTCGCGCACGGCACGGCAGTACACCGACATCGGCCTCTTCACCTGCAGTCCGTCCATCGGTGCCGACGTGAGCGATCTGTTCAACTCGCTCACCGGCATCTCGCGGCAGCGGCTCTACCGCAAGCTGCTGGTCGCGCCGGCGAACATGCGCGAGCGATTTCTGGAGCTCATTCACCGCGAGACCCAGCACGCCCGCGCTGGCCGCGGCGGTCGCATCATCGCCAAGATGAACGCGCTCGTCGACAAAGACGTGATCGACGCGCTGTATGCGGCGTCGGAGGCGGGGGTGGAGATCGACCTGATCGTGCGCGGAATCTGCTGCCTGCGGCCAGGGCTGCCGGGGGTGAGCGCCCGGATCCGCGTCATCAGCATCGTGGGCCGCTTCCTCGAGCACTCCCGTATCTGGCAGTTCGGCAACGGGGGCGACGACGAATTCTACATCGGCTCGGCGGACTGGATGCCGCGCAACTTCCTGAGCCGAGTCGAGGCGGCGGCGCCGGTGGAAGCGCCGAGGCTCCGCGAGCACCTTCGCTCGCTGCTCCGCGTGTGCCTGGAGGACAACCGCAGCACGTGGGAGCTCGACGCGGAGGGCCGCTATATCCAGCGCCTGGCGAACGGCGAGGAACGCGCCATCCACGAACGGCTGCTGATCAACTCATGGGGTGAGGACGTTCCAGTGCGCGAGCGCACGCTCGAGCACCCGACACTGCGTCAGCCGCAGCCCGGCGACTGACGCGGCCGCGCGCCGACGCTACTCGTCCGATTCGCCGGCGTCCACCGACGACAGCACGGCGCCGTCGGAATCGACGACCTCCACCGGCACTCCCGCCAGCTCCGCCAGCAGCTGCGATTTCCGATGCGCGCCCCACAGCTCGAGCCGCAGGGGCACGCCGCTCCGCACGGGCTTCGGCGTGATGCGGATCGCGCGCTTCATCCAGCGGACGCCGAGCCGGCCGACCGCGCCCACGTGGCCGCGATCGAATCCGTCGGCGACGCGCAGCAGCGCCGACAGCCGCACGATGCGCTGTCGGAGCGGCCGGTCGAGCGGGCCGAAGTTGCCCTGCTTCTTCTTGGGCGGCGCGCCACGGTGATACCGCGCCACGTTCGCGATCACCAGCTGCTCGGTCGGCGGGATGCCGAGCAGCTCGGCGTGCACGATCAAGTGGTACGAGTGCTTGTGATGGCGATCGTAATTGATGTGGTAGCCGACGTCGTGCAACAGCGCGGCGTCGGCGAGCGCGGCGCGGTCCTCGGGCGTACAGCCGAGCCGCGCGCCCAGCGTGTCGAACAGCCGAAGCGCGAGACGCTGCACCTGTTCCGCGTGGCCCTGCTCGTAGTGGCACCGCTCGGCGAACTCGCGCACCGATCGCTCCCGTGCCTCGCCCGGATCGGCGACGGTGGGCGAGACGCGCGCCGCCTCGAGCAGCAGTCCCTCGCGAATGCCGTAACGCGAGACGACCAGCTCCCGCGCTTCCAGCCGCGCCATCACCTCCGCGGCGACGGCGAGGCCGGCGACGATGATGTCCGAGCGTTCCGGGTTCAAGCCGGCGACGGATCGGCGCTCGTCGGGGGTCATCGCAGCCAACGTGTCGACGATGTGCTCGAGATCGACGCGGGGGACCGGCGTGGCGTGCACGTTGCGCGCGGCGAGCATGCCATGGCGCGCGAGGTAGATCCCGGCGAGGTTGGTGAACGTGCCGCCCGAACCGATCAGCTGCGACCCACGCCAATCGCGGCTCGGCAGGGCGTTCCGGATCGGGTCACGGATCTCGTCACGGAGGCGGCGAAGTGCCTTGAGGCCGCCGCCCTGCTGCAGGTAGCGCTCCGCCAGACGGAGCGCGCCGAACGGCAGCGAGACGAGGTTGTCGAGCACGCCGTCGGCCGCGAGCGCCAGCTCGAGCGAGCCGCCCCCGATGTCCATCACTACCGTACGGCCGACTCCGAGGTCGAAGTGGGCGAGCGCGCTGCGGTACGAAAGGCGTGCCTCGTCTTCGCCTGCAATGATGCGCGGCTCCAGCCCCGCTTCCTGTCGCACGCGCGCCAGAAACTGGCGCGCGTTGGTCGCGTCGCGCACCGCGGACGTGGCCACGGCCTCGATGCGCTCCGCCCCGAGCTGGCGCGCGAGCGTCGCCATCCGGCCGATCGCCTCGGCGGCGCGCTCGATCGCCGCGCTGCCGAGCACCCCGGTCGTCTCCAGGTCGGCGCCGAGCCGCGGCGCCGCCTTCATCTCGTCGACCACGGTGATGGCGCCGTCCGGCGTGACATCCGCGACGATCTGGCGAACCGAGTTGGACCCGATGTCGATCGCCGCGATGCGTCGCGCGCCCGGAACTGCACGGGCGCCGCGAGC
>DASXHF010000097.1:0-1818 GCA_036488775.1 Gemmatimonadaceae bacterium
CTCGAGCAGACGCTTGAGCGCGAAGCCGACCGGCAGCGTCGCCTGCGGCTCCCAGAGCCCCGTCGGTCCCGTCGAGCCGATCGGTGGATGCCCGGGATCGACGGCGATGGTGAGACCGGCGAGTGGATGTCGCTCGTCGATGGCCGGGCGGCCGCGTAGCCGCAACACGAGCGTGTTGTTCTCGAACAGCACCAGATAGCCGTACGGCGCGGCGCGCAGGTTCACCGTGATCTTCAGGCGATCGAAGGTCTCCTGTGTCCACTCGACGGTGCGCACCATGGAGTCGGTGGGCGCGTAGTTGATGACGTCGGTGTTGCCGCGCACGCCGTACAGGGTGAGCGTGATCGCGCGATCGGTCTCCTCGACGAAATACGGCGGCCGCTGACCGACGGGGATCACGACGTCGACGCCGAGCGGAGCGCCGCGGACGCGGAGGTTGCCGGCGACTCGACGCGGCGGCACTGCGGCGGAGTCTGGGGCGACGTCGCGTACGTCGGCCGAATCGACGTAGACGTCGAGGTCGTGGTCGAGACGCACGCGGGCCGAGCCTTCACCACGCGCGAGTAGCGGCACGACGGTGCCGGGCAGGAAGAACCACTTGTAGGTGCCGCCGGCGAGCGGGCGGCCGATGATGACGCGATCGGTGTCGGCGGGCGACGGTTGGCCGAGCTGCACCCACCCGATCGGCTCTTCGCGGGTGACCTGCCCGCGCAGGGAGTCGATGCGCGACGCGAGGGCCGCGATGGTGTCGGCGCGGGAGGTGGCGAGCGCTTCGGGCTTCACGGGCGGCCTGGCCGGCGCGGGCTGCGCGGCGAGTGGCTTGACCGGATAGCGAATCGGATGCGTCGCCCGCGCCGTGTCGGCGCCGCGCACGGCGACGAGGTCGTAGCGCGGCGCGTCGGCGGGCGGGTTGGCGAGAAAGGCGATGAACGCGCCGTTGGGGTAGACACGCGCGGGGATGGCGTTCACCGTGAGCGCCGCCTGCCCGCTGCCGATGGAGCCGAAGATGAAGTTCGAGTCCTTCGACGTGACGACCTGATTGGCGCTCGGATAGACGACTCTGATCGCGAGCGGGCCGTTGACGGCGGGAACGGGTGGCAGGGGCCGCGCCGGGCTCGGTGACGGCGGCGCGGGGATCGGGGCCGGAACGGTCGACGGCGGGGTCGTGGTCGAACTGCACGCGGCCGCGGCACCGAACGAGAGCGCGGTCGCGGTGCGGGCAAGGCGAGTGAGCGGCATCGGGGAAAGTAAGAGCGTCGGACAGCAGGACGGTAGGATCGTCGTTCATTGGCCGACCGTTCGGCCGGGCCCAAAGTCGTCGTCGTCCTCGCTTTTGCTCTTTCTGGTAGCGAGCTGCTTCAGTGATCGCTGCTTGCTCGTTTCGTTTCGTTCACGCGGCTCAGCACCGCGCCGTCGCCCAGATCCACCGCGCCGACGGTGCCGTCGGGACCGATGCGGAACGTCACCATCGACGTGCCGAGCCACCAATTGCGATAGTGCGCGCGGAAGGTGTCGTAGTTCCAGTGCTCGAGATCGGCCGTGAGGAATCCGCTCGGTGCAACGACGAGCCGGCCGTTCTCCAACCGAACCGTCGCCGAGCCGCGCAGGGTGTCGGCGTAGGTGCCGACGTACCGCTCCAGCGGGAGCGTCGGACTGGTGCCGAGCACGCGCTTCGCAAGACGCGCCTTCTCCTTCGCCTTTGCCGAGTCGATGCTCGCCTGATACATCGCGTGCATGTCGGCGCTCCAGTCGCGCGCCGGGCCGCCCAGGTACGCATCGAACGCGCGGTACATCAGCGCGTGGCGGACTTCAGGATGG
>DASXHF010000098.1:0-16512 GCA_036488775.1 Gemmatimonadaceae bacterium
GACAGAGCTCGAGCATGCGCTCGTCCATCACCGGGGCGTCATCGGGCGCCGCGGCGATGTCCTTGTATCGGACGCCCTCCTTCGCCGTGCCCTCACCGACGACGATCCCGATCTGCTTGCCCGTGCGGAATGGAACGAGCACCCGCGAACCCGCGGCCACGCGGCCGGTCAGCTCGTCAGGGACGCGATAGGTGAAGGTCCGGAAGAGCGGAACGGGGAGGGCGACATCGATCAGCACCCAGGAAACATAGCGGATCCAACGGGTACTCAAGGACCTATACGCTTACGGGGTACTGCTCACCTGACACGGCTACTGAAGTACCCGGTACGGAGTAGCACCAGTACCAAGACCGACATCCAACCCACTCCAATGCGGGTCGGCTTCCGCTGGGAACGGCGTGACGCGAGCCCTAAGCGAACGCTGTCAGTTGTCAGTTACCAGTCGGCACTACGGCTGCCCTGTCCAGGCATTGGAGGGGCCAGTATGCCAGGCTCGGTACTAGGTCTACCCAGTACCTGGTACTTCAGTGGTAGTTCTTACCGGAGCTCCACCCCCAACCCCGGCTTATTCGGCAGCCGAATGACTCCGCCGTCGATCGTCGCGCCGACGTACGGATCGTTCGCCACGAGTGCCGCGCCGTCGAGATCGACGCAGTCGAGCAGCGGCGCGAACTGCGCGGCCGCGGTGATGCCGAGCGAGCTCTCGATCATGCAGCCGGCCATCACGAGCATGTCGTGCGCGCGCGCCGTCGCGATCATGCGCAGCGCTTCGCGGAGGCCGCCGCATTTGGCGAGCTTGATGTTGATCCCGTCGACTGCGCCGGCGAGCTTCGGGATGTCGCTCGAGACGAGGCAGCTCTCGTCCGCGACGATCGGCAGCGCCGAGCGCTCGCGGATGAATCGCAGCCCCTCGATGTCCTGCGGTGGAAGCGGTTGTTCCACGAACTCGACCCCTAGCTCCTTGAGCGCGGGAATCAGTCGAAGCGCGCCCTTCGGCGTCCACGCCGCATTCGCGTCGACGCGCAGCACCTTGTTGGGCGCGAGCTCACGGACCACGCGCACGATGCGCTCGTCCCACGTCGTGCCCAGCTTGATCTTGAGCACGGGGTATTGCTCGGCGTCCTTCACGCGTTGGCGCAGGGTCTTCTCGTCGGGCGCGATCCCGATGGTGAAGCTCGTGAGCGGGGCCGACGACTGGTCGAGTCCCCAGATCTTGTAGACCGGCGCGCCGAGTCGTTTGCCCTGCATGTCGTGCAGCGCCGCGCTCACTGCCGCGCGCGCCGAGCCGTTGAAGCGGATCGCCCTCGTGAGGGCGTGCTCGATCGCCTCGATCGACCATCCGTCCGCTTTCTCCAGCACCGACGCCATGAGCGGCAGCACATCGACTACGGTGTCCGCGGTCTCGCCGTAGAACTTGCTCGGCGCCGCCTCGCCCCATCCGGTGGCGCCGTCGGGTGCGGTGAGCGTGAGGCGGACGACGCGATATTCGCTCTCCCCCCCGCGCGAGATGACGAATGGATTCTTCGTGCGGAGGGCGACGATCTCGTGCTCGAGCTTCATTTCGGAGGGATGGTGACTGGTCGTCGGGCCGCGGCGGCGCCGCGGTAGGCATCGGAATTCTCGTCGCCGTGCGAGAGGAAGGCGAGGAGCGCGTCGGCGAGCGCCGTACCGCGTGGATAGCGGTCCGCGGGTGCCTTCTCGAGGCAGCGCATCACGACCTCGGACAGCGCCGCCGGCAGCCGCGATTCCACCTCGGTGAGCGGGACCGGCTTCTCGTGGACGTGCTTGTAGCCCACCGAGAATGCGTCCGCGCCGTCGAAGGGCGGAAAGCCGACAAGCGCTTCGTACATCACGACACCGAGCGCATAGAGATCGCTCCGTCCATCGACGAGCTTTCCCATCGCCTGCTCGGGGCTCATGTAATGCGGCGTACCCATCGCGCGACCGCTCGCGGTGAGCCGGCCGTGAAAGCGCGCGGTGGCGATGCCGAAGTCGGTGATCAGCGCGTTGCCGTCTTCGTCGAAGAGAATGTTGTCGGGCTTGATGTCGCGATGGACGATGCCGCGCACGTGCGCGTGATCCAGCGCCACCGCCACCTGCGCCGCCGCGCCGGCGGTCACGGTCGGCGGGACGGCGCGCTCGCGCTGCACGCGGTCGGCCAGCGATCCGCCGCTCAGATACGGCATCACGATGTAGACCATCTCGCCCGCCTGGCCGTAGTCGAGCACCGGGCAGATGAACGGATGCACCAGCCGTGCGGCGGCCTCCGCTTCCCGGCGAAAGCGCTCGGTCATCTCGACGTCGCGCGCGAGATGCGCGTGCAGGACCTTCACCACGACCTCGCGGCCAAGGGGCATCTGCTCGGCGCGGAACACGGTCGCCATGCCGCCGCCGCCGAGCCGGCGCAGGATGCGATAGCGGTTTCCGGTGGCGCGCCGCAGCGCGCTGATCTCGTCGTCGGGCTTCTCGAGCGGCGCACCCGCGATCTCGGGGAGCGCGACGCCGCATCGGCTGCACGCCGCGGCAAGCGCTCGATTCCAGGTCCCGCAGTCCGGGCAGAACATCAGGCGCCGATCTGCATGTGGACGAAGTCGTACGGCGGCCACGGGCCGGTGAGCTCGAAGCGCAGGTTCGGCGCGTGGCGTCCCTGATCCTGCACCTCGGCCTGGAAGTCCTTCCACAGCTCTTGCTCGACGAGAAACGCGGCGCTGAGCACGATACCGGTCACCTTCTCCAGGCGAAGGGGCACCGTGCTCACGGCCGCGCGGCGCAGCAGGCGAAAGCTCTCCGCCGCGGTCGCGGCAAGATCGGAACCTGCCTCACGCTCCTCGATACTGCCGGGCCGCCACACGTGCACGCGTCCGACGACGCGATTCTCGACGAAGCTCAACGCGTCCGACAGGGCGACGTAGTGCAGCTCCATCCAGCGCTGCACCGCATCCTGGCTGCGGAACACCACGCCGACGGGCGCCGGGAGAACGGGGCCGCGCTGGGCGTACTCCCGCATCACGTCGGTGTAGTGCTCGACGCGATCCGGCGTCGCCTCCACGACGGTGTACTCACTCGGGCCGACGATCGCCGAAAGGTCGCGCACGGCGACGAGCTCCGTGTCGCCGGCGGGCGGATGCACGGCGTGCGCCTCGGTGACGGTTACGCCGTACAGCATCAGCGCCACGTCGGATCTCTCGGCATCCGGTGCACCATCACGTCATTCTCGCGTGCGGCCACTTCACGCCGCTGAGAAGCTGGAAGCCGAGCGCGCGCTCGCGCGAGAGCTCGCCGAGCAGCTCCTGCTCGCGCCGCACGGCACCACGCGCCGCCTTCCAGCCGCGGCGCCGCCAGGCGCGCGCGGCGATGTGCGTCTTCTGCCGCCAGGTGAGGGCGGGCATCGCATCGCGCGGTGTGGTACGCGCGGACGGCGCGCCGTCGCTCCAATCCTGGACGGTGATGTCGACGAGCCCCGCCGCACGCAGCATCTGCTTCCATTCGACGAGTAGCCGCGGTCGGAAACCGAGCCGTTCGACGAGCGCCTCGCGGTCGCCCTCGATGATCTCGGAGGTCCACGTCGGCAGGAGCAGCACGACGTGACCGAGCGGCTTGGTGACACGCACCAATTCCTGCACGGCACGGTCGGCGTCGGCCGCGGCAGCGATCGCGGACTCGCCGACGGCGGCGTCGAAGACGGAGGTCTCGTGCGGAAGGTCGTCGAGCGGCGCGGTCTCGTACGAGACCGTGGTGGCGGTACGTCCGGCTTTGCGGCGCGCCTCGGCTCGGGCGACGCGCCGTGCGTCGGCGTCGACACCGGTGACCGCGGCGCCGGTGCGCGCGGCGAGCCACTCGGCGGTCACGCCGTCCCCACTCCCCGACACGATGAGATCGGTGCCGGGCCGCGCGTCGGTGAGGTCGGCGACTTCACGGTAGAGCTCCTCGCCGGTTGCACGCCACCGCCCCCGCATGACGGACTGCACGAGGTGCAGGACGGCAGGAACGGGGGGCGACGGAGGTTGGAACCGATCGGGCCGGGACGGCTGCATGACCCGGGAAAGATACCGAGCTGACGGCGGAGGGGACAGGGAGCACGAACGTGAATGGTGAGCCGCGAGACGTGAACGGCCGGTGACTCAGGGACCGTTCGACTGGCTCCTCGTCATCGCCCTCATGTGCCGCACGGATGCCTCGCCCAGACGGTCGGGCACGTACCCTCCTTCCAAGGTGCTGACCACTCGTCCGCCGCACCACTGCTCGGCGCGCGACACCATCTCGCGCGTCAGCGTCTCCACGTCGTCCATCTCGAGCGTGAACCCGCCGAGCGGATCGCCGGCGAGCGAATCGAAGCCGGCGGAGATCAGGACGAGATCGGGGGTGAATCCAACGGTCGCGGCGTCCACCGCCGAGAGAAACGCGCTCACGTAGCGCGTGCGCGGCAGGCCGCCGGGCAACGGCACGTTCCACACACTCCCGTGCGGACCGTGATCGTCCGCCGCGCCGGTGCCGGGATACCACGGCCACTGGTGCATGGAGACGAAGTGGATGTCCTTCGTCTGCTCCACGAGCGCCTGCGTTCCGTTGCCGTGATGCACGTCCCAATCGACGATGAGCACGCGCTCGGCGGCGTGTCGCGCCCGCGCGTAATGTGCGCCGAGTGCGGCGTTGCCGAAGAGACAGAACCCCATGCCCTGGGCGCGCAGCGCGTGATGGCCCGGCGGGCGCACGGCGCAGAAGCTTCGTCGAGGCCCGCCGCCGAAGGCGAAGTCCACCGCGTCCAGTACCGCGCCCGCACCGGCGGTCGCGGCAGCCCACGAGCCCTCGCTCACCACGGTGTCCGCGTCGAGGGGGCCGCCACCGGAGGCCGCGATGCGCTCGATCGTCGCGATGTAGTCGGGGTCGTGCGCGAGCGCGATCTCGTCGGCCGTTGCGTGGCGCGACTCGCGATGCTCGAGCAGATGATAGAGGTCGATGTCGTTGCGCAGCGCGCGCGGAATCGCGCGCAGCCGGCCGACGTGTTCGGGATGGCCCCAGCCGGTGTCGTGCCGGCCGCAGTCGGCATTGGAGATGTAGGCGACGTCGCTCATCGTGCACCACGAAAGCGACGCGACGCCGTCTCGGCAAGCAGCACGAGGCAGATGAGGACCAGCAGGGTGAGCGGCAACGAGCGGGACGGCGAGCGCCGTGGCGCGGTGAACGAGGGCGCGGGCGGACCGAGGACGTTCACGAGCGTCGCCGTAGGCGCGGCGTCGGCGCTCTCGCGGACCGGCGCCGACGAATCATGCTCCGGTGCGACGAGTCCTGCGTTGCGCGACCACCAGCGCCGATGCGCCTCGGCACCGCTCGCGCCGCCGAGCATGCGCCAGCGCCAGCTCTCGTCGTAGCCGAGGGCGAGCACCCGACCCTGCCCCGCGCGTCGCGCGACGACGGCGAGTCCCTTCGCCTGCCGTTCCAGCACGACGGCGTCGGTCCGCACCGCGCCGAGCGGGCGCAGAGGGAGTGCGGCGGGCGTGACGGTGTCGCCGTCGAGGAGGATACGGCCCGGCAGGCGCACGCCGGCAAGAGCGGGCGTGAGCGCGCGGAAGGAGTCGAGATGCGTCGCGCCACCGGCGATGACGAGGCCTCCGCCGCTCGCGACGAATCGCGCGACGGCAGGCGCGAGATCGGCCGCCGTCGAGTCGAGCGCGATGACGACGTCGTACCGCGTCGTGTCGATCGGAAGGAGCGCCGGATCGCTGACCGAGACGCCGGGCGCCGCCGGAAGACGCGCCCGGACCGTCCACCCGGCCTCACCGAGCGCCGCGAGCACGAACTTGCTCTCCCATCCGGCGCGCCCGAGCACCAGCGCGGCACGGGGCGGCTGCCCGTTCGGCGGCGGCGCAGTCGCGACGTACGCGCCCTGCCGCGCGCTGACCGCGCCAACGACCTCCGGCGCGCGGAGCGACGCGCCTCCGCCGCCGCGACCGACGTGCAGCGTATCGAGCGCGCCGGCGGAATCACCGATCGCGACGGTCGTCCCGGAATCCGCGGCGAGCGACACGCCGACGGCGCCCTGTGGCTCGCGGACGCGATCCGCCGCGACGGCGAGCGACGGCGGCGCGCCGCGCCAACGCACCGTCAGGCGCGCGCGTGCGAGCGCCGCAAGCCAGCGCAGCTCCGCAGCCGACGGCGAGGCATCGACGACGAGATCGACACCGCCAATGTCAGGCGATCGGGTCGCGTCCTCGAGGGTGCGTCGCAGCGTTCCCGTGACGACGGTGCGATGCTCCACGCCCGACTGCTTGGCGCGGGTGCTCCGCCAGAGCGCGACGCCCAGGAGTGCCACGAGTGCCGCGCGCAGCAGCCACTCGACGAGTGGCCGCAGCTCAGCGCGTGAGCGCATACACCACGAGGTTGACGGCGAACCTGGTATTGTCCACCGACAGAAAGCGCTTGTTCTCGGGATGGTAGTTCCATTCCGAGCTGTAGTCCTTGCTGCTGTAGATCAGCGACAGCCGCCCGCCGCGCTCGACGCCGGAGAGGGTTTTGTGCACCAGATTGTCGCCCCAGCCATTCAGCTCGTGGCTCGTCGTCGGCGGGCCGTCCGGGAAGGTGAAGAAGGTGCGGTACAGCGGATGGGTGTTCGGAATCTCGCGCAGCGGACCGTAGACGCTCCGCAGCTCCTCGGTGGCAGTCTTGTGAAAGGTCCCGTCGACGTCGTGGTTGTGGTCGTCGACGAACAGCATCCCGCCCCGATCTGCAAAGGCGCGCAGGTTCGCCCGCTCGGCGCTCGTGAATCGCACCGGCAGGTGCCCTGTGAGATACACGAGCGGATACCGGAACAGTGCGCTCCCCGAGAGCGGCACGATCACGCCCGCCGGCGCGACGTCGATCGACGTGTAGCGCGCGACGGTGTCGATGATGTTGGCCGGCAGCAACGGTGCGCTGTCCCAGTCGCCGGACTCGTATTGCGCGGTCGCGAAGACGAAATCACTCACGGAGCGCCGCTCCACAGCGGGACCCCGTCCCCGCGCACGGGCGCGCCGCCGAGCGCACGGCGCACGCGCGCCCATACGAGCTGGATGTCGGAGGCTTTGCTGCGGCGAACGACGCGTGCGGCAGTGTCGAGCACCGCGGCGAGCGCGGGTGCGTCGCCGAGTGCGCCAACGCGCATCACGAGCAGGCTGTCGGCGGCGGCTGCTGGGTCAGTCGCGAGGAGTGCCGTCGCACGCGCGAACGTCTCGGCTCGCCGGCGCGCGACCGGGTCGGACGTCGGACGGGGCTCGCGCACCGATGCGACGCCCTTTTCCTTTCCCGCCAATCGAGCATGTGCGACGTCGACGACGACCGTGCTCGGACGGCCTCGGAGGTAGATGCGCTCCGCCTGGCGCGCACGCTCGATCGCCGCCATCGCGCGACGCATCGGGGGGAGCGCCTGGTGAGTGTCCCCCTGCTCGAGAGCGCGACCAGCCTCCCACATCGCATTGAATGCCTCGAGCAGCGGCTTGTTCACGGCGAGGATCGGCGTCTCGTCGCCTTCGACATCCATCGCGGCGCCGGCGTTGCCCGCGGTCGCGGCAGACGCACGCTTGAGCAGCTCTTCGGGGGACAGCCGGCCGCGCTCGTCGAGCGACGATTCCTCGCTCAACGGATCGGTGCCGGTGCGCTGGAACACCACGTCGCCGACGCGCTTGCGCAGCCTCGTCTGATCGGCCGCGATGCGACGCGCTTCGTCGACCAGCGTGGCGTGCTCCAGGTGCGGGCGGCGGTTGTCGAGCGCCTCGGTCAGCGTGATCAGCATGCGTTGACTGAGCACCTGCCCCTCGGGATCGCCGGCCGGCGCTGCTTCGACGGATACCGAGTCGTACTCCCCGACCCGGGCGACACGCAGCGCGCGCGTCTCGGAGCTGCCGAAGCCCGGACCGGTCGCGGTGTTGCCGTCGCGCGCCACGGCGCGCACCTGTAGCACGTCACCCGGCTTGAGCGCGAGCGAGTCGAGCCGGAGATTCGCCGTGAGCATCCCGTCGGGCCGGCCACCGAGCGTCGCGCGTCCGAGCGTCGCGCTGCGGAAGGTGAAGCTCTCCTCCTGTCCCGAGCTGACGATGATCTCGAACGCCGCGTCGTGCAGGCCGATGTCGTCGCGCAGCTGCGCGCGCAGCGGAAGCACGCCGGTCGCGGCCCGGACGACCGTGTCGCGCGCGGGCAGAAGGAGCGTCACGGCCGGTGCGGCATCGGCGATCGGCGCGAGCACGACGAGCCGCTCGCGCCCTGCCGTCGAGTGAAAGCGGAGCACGGTGGGATGCGCCGGCATCGGCAGGCTCACGCTCCAGCCGCCGTCATTCGACGACGCGACACGCTGTGCCGAAGAGTCCGAGGTGACGGTCACGGCGGCCGCGTCGCCGTCCCCCGCCACCGCGACGACGCTCGCGACGAGCGCATCGATGCTCGTCGGGTCGTCGAGATGGGAGACTTTCCCACCCGCATAGTCGGGCGCGCGAACGGTCGCGCGCAGGGTGCGTAGCGGATCGGCGACGCTGGTGCGGCCACGCACCGAGCTCGTGCCGGCGCGCACGACGGCGCGAGCGACGTCCAAAAGCACAGGTACGCGCGCCACGACCACTGCCGCGGCGGCGAAGGCGAGCGCCGGAAGGACGAGCGTGCGAACGAGCCGCCGGCGTTCGATCTCCCACCACGCGCCGCGAAGCGCGTCGCGCTCCAGCATCTCGCTCGGCGCACCTTCCACCGCGCTCACGAGCGCGTACCGGAGCGACGGGTGCCGCTCCTCGACCCACAAAGCGACACGCTCGACCGACCGCGCACGGAGCGCCGGCCGGCCGAGCAGCGCGAACGCGGCGACACCGGCCACGATCGCCGTCAGCTGTACGACGGCCGGCAGTACGAACGCGCGAGCCAGCGCAACCAGGACCAACGCCGCCGTCCCGGCCAACAGCGTTGCGCGGACGACGAGCACGCTCGCCAGCACGCGACGAACCATGAGGAGGCGGTCGCGCGCGGTCATGCCGCCTCGGGCGCCGGGCGAGCGCGCACGAACAGCTCGGCGAGCGCGCTGACAGCGGCGAGCGCGAGCAGCCAGGGCACGAGCGGCGTCGGACGGTCGCCGCCGGTCGCGAGCGCGCTGCCCCGCGCCATCGGTCCGCTCCCCCGGAGTCGCGCGACTGTGGCAGCGTCGGCGAGCACACCGCTGCTGCCCGACCCGCATGGGGCGAGCAGGCCGCGCACGGCGCGCTGGAAGCTGTGGCGCAACGGCAGATCCCCGGTGGTCGGAAGTCCCACGGCCACGGTGCGGATGCATCCATATCCGATGAGGATCTCGCGCGCCGCCGCGCTTCCATTCGCCCACCGCGCCACCGTGCGGCCACCAGCCGGCAGGAGTGATCGGCCCAACATGGCGACGACGACGTCGTCGCCCACGACGAGCGCCGCCGGCGCCATCGGCCCCGCGCTGCTTTCGTTCCACTCGACGACGGTGCCGCCTCCGCGCGCGAACGCGCTGTCCGGCGCGTCGAGTGACGACGTCCGCACGCGTACGGCCCGTCGACCGGCCGCGACGCGCAACGCGCTCGCGGCCGGCCCGCGCGGATCGTCGATCGGGATCGCCCGCTCGAGCGACCACGACGACGTCGAATCGATGCGTGCGGCGACACGTACGAGTGAGAGCGCGCCCGGCCATTGCGCGCGCACCAGCGACGTCGCGTCGTCGACCTCCGACGCCACGACCGGCGACACGAGCACGACCTGCACCGAATCGGCATGCGCCGCGAGCAGTGCGGCCGCGCGCCGCGCCGCGACCAGCGCCGCGGTGATGGAGCCGACACCTCCCGCGACGGGTGCGCCGGCGATGGAATCGAGCGTCGCGGTGGTGAACGGCAGTGCCACCGCGGTGCTGTCGAAGGCGATCAACCGCATCGGTGCGGCAGCGTCGAGCAGAGTGCGCACGCGAGACACGGCGTCCGCCGGCGATGCGACGGCCGCGGATCGGTCGAGCAACACCACGCGTGCGATCGGCGATCGGGTCGGCGCGAGCACCGGCCGCGCGAACGCGGCGGCGGCAGCCAGGAGCGTGACGACGCGAAGCGCGAGCAGCACGAGATCGCGCGGACGCCGCACGACCGTGCTCACGAGCGATCGACGGTCGGCGATGAACCGGGCGGTCGGCAGCAGCACCGCCGCCGGCCGCTGGCGGGCCACGAGATGCAGGAGGATCGCGCCGGCCGCGGCGAGCGCCCCCACTGCAAGCGCCCAAGGGGCGAGGAACGTCATCCGGCGCGCGCCGGCACGCCGCTCACGATGCGACGCACGAGCTTCGTGGCGGGCTCGGACACGTCGGCCCGCACGTAGCGCACGCCGGCGGCGCGGTACGCGTCGGCCGTTCCGGCCAGCCATGCCGAGAAGCGTCGCACGTAGTCCGAGCGCGTCGCGGCGTCGAGCGTGCGGCGCAGCGCTGGTTGTTCGGGGTCGACGGCGAGCAGCGCATCGCCAGGCGGATCGAGCTCCTCGCCGGCGACGAGATGCACGACGGTCACCTCGTCTCCGGCCGCGATGCGGAGACGCGCGCCAGCGAGCAGCTGGTCGGCGTCGCCGAGCAGATCGGTCACCACGGCGATCCGTTGCGCGCGCGCGGACGCGAGCAGCGGCGCGAGCGGTGCGCTCCCGGCTGGCGTGACGGCGTCGAGCGCGCGAATCATCTCGACGATCACGCTGCGACGTGCGCGCGCCGCGAGCACGACGGGCGGCTCCGTCACCACGGTGAGGCCGATCGGATCACCCTCGGCGTGCGCGACGGCCGACAGTCCGACGGCGACCTCGCAGGCCCGTCGCCATTTGGTGAGCTGCGGCTGCGGAAACGCCATCGACGCCGACGCATCGACGAGGACGTGCGTCCGAAGCGTCGCGCGGTCGGTGGTGAGCCGCACGTACGCGCGATCGCTGCGCGCGAGAAGCCGCCAGTCGATGCGCCGGGGATCGTCGCCCTGGCGGTAGGGGCGGAACTCGCTGAACTCCGATGAATTCCCGCGCAGCCGCGATGGATGGGCGCCGAGTGTCGCGCCGGCGACCCGTCGCGCGGCCGGCCAGCGGATGCCGCGAAGGGAGTCGAGCAGTGAGCCGTACGGGGTTGGGGACATCAACTCGACGAACTTCATGATGAGTCGCTCATACTGCTACTCAGGTAGCTGATGCTGCTACTGAAGTACCAGGTACCGGGTAGACCTAGTACCGAGCCTGGCCGTCAGATCAGGATTCCGCTGCCCTGCTCCCGGACCCGCTCCAGCACCTCCGCCACCACCTGCTCCGGCGTCACCCCTTCCGCTTCCGCCGCAAAGCTGGCCAGCACGCGATGCCGGAGCACGGGCAGCGCGACGCGGCGGATGTCCTCCGGCGCAACCGCCGCTCGGCCCGCGAGGAAGGCGTGCGCCTTGGCGCCGAGCACCAGGGCCTGTCCCGCGCGTGGGCCGGCGCCCCACCGGACCGCGCGCTTCACGAGCGGCGTGGCCGTTGCATCGTCGGGGCGCGTGGCGCGCGCGAGTGCGGCAGCGTAGCGCAGCGCCGGCTCGCTCGCCGCCACGTCGCGCACGGCTCGCTGCAGGGCGACCGCTTCGTCGGCACCAAGCACCGGACGCAGCGCCTCCTGCGCCGCGCCCGTCGTCGCACGGAGGATCGACACCTCGTCGTCCGCCGACGGGTAGCCGACGCGGACGTCGAACAGGAAGCGGTCGAGCTGCGCTTCGGGCAGCGGGTACGTGCCTTCCTGCTCGATTGGATTCTGCGTCGCCAGCACGAAGAACGGCTCGGGCAAGCGCATCGTCTCACCGCTTGCGGTGACGCGATGTTCCTGCATCGCCTCGAGCAACGCCGCCTGCGTGCGCGGTGGCGCGCGGTTGATCTCGTCCGCGAGGACCACGTTGGCGAAGATCGGTCCGCGCACGAAGCGAAAGCTTCGCGCGCCCGTCGCCGAGTCCTCCTCGAGAATCTCGCTGCCGGTGATGTCGCTCGGCACGAGGTCGGGGGTGAACTGGATCCGCCGGAAGTCGAGCGCGAGCGCCTCCGCGATCGAGCGGATCATGAGCGTCTTCGCCAGGCCGGGAACGCCGACCAGCAGCGCATGTCCTCCCGCCGCCAGCGCCAGCAGAATCTCGTCGACCGCCGTCTCCTGGCCCACGATGCGGCGGCGCACCTCGGCGCGCAGCCGCTGCAGCGCTCCGCGGAGCGCGTCGGGGTCGTGCCGGCCCGCCGACGCGGTGACCGGAGACGTCGCGACGGAGCTCACGTCGTCAGCGAACGGGACGCCGGTAGCGGTGCGTGAGCAGATAGCACGAGCCGTCCACCGCGCCCGTGTCCGCGACGCTCATCCCCTCGTCGAGCACCTCGAAGCCGCGCAGCTTGAGCACGAACGCCGCTTGGGCCTCGCCGTGCGGATACAGCGCGGCGAGCGCCCGTTCCTTGAGCTCGATGATCGGCGTCGTGGGCGACACGATGGCGCGCACCGTGTCCCACACCTCCGGCATCTCCACGCGCACGGTGAACGCCGGTGCATCGGGGACCGCCAGGTGCAGAGCGTCGCCGCGGGAGCGCAACTGCGTCACGAAGGCCGCGCTCATGACCCACCCTGCGGGTTCGCCAGCGCGAGGTCGGCCGGCGGCGGGGGTAGCAGCTCTTCCACCAACTCGAAGGGCGGCAGCGTGGTGAAGAAACGCGCGACCTGCATGTCGAACAGGTACGTAGACCCAGTCACGAGGGTGTAGCCGTCGCGCTGGTGCGCGGCGATGATGACCTCCTCACCGCCCTGCCCGCGGAACGTCGCGTGGGCCGGTCCTTCCTTCTCGAGAAAAGCCGCGTAGATGCTGTTGCGGCGCGTGAAGAACTTCTTCGCCGCGGCCAGGATCTCGGCGGGCGGAAGGGTCGAGTGATACTCCTGCAGAGTGCGTTGCGACTGGTTCATGGCGACGCCGGAAGCGCGATGATCGGATGGTCGAGATGGACGCCCGACCACCATACGACAAGCGCGGGCGTCCGGAACGATGCCTGAAGCTTAACGGAGCGCCGGCGGCAGCGGGACGGGCGGCTCGCGCTCGGGGTCCTCGTACTCGAGCGGCAGCTCGGCGCGAAAGGTCGAACCTTCGCCCAGCGCCGACTCGAGGTAGATGTCGCCGCCGAGGAGGCGCGCCAGCCGGCGCGCCAGGGAGAGGCCGAGCCCGGAACCGCCGAAGCGCCGCGTGCTCGAGCCGTCCACCTGGCGGAACTCGTCGAACACCAGCTCCTGCATCTCGCCCGCGATCCCGATCCCCGTGTCTTGCACCCGGTAGACTGCCCGGTTGCCGCGCACCTCGACCGCGATGCGCACCTCGCCACTCTGGGTGAACTTGTACGCGTTGCTGAGCAGTGCCGCGAGCAGCTTGCAGATCTTCCGCCGGTCGCTGACCATCACCGTCCCGGTCTCGGGCTCGCTCACGCGCAGCGCCACGCCCTCGTGGCGGCCGCGCGTGCTCGTGACGGCGTCGTGCACCGGATCGCGCACGTCGAACACGGTGGCCGCGACCTCGATCCCGCCGCGCTTGAGCGTCGTCAGCTCGAGCAGGTCGCCGATCAGCTCCAGCAGGTGCTGGCTCGACGTCTTCACTTGCGCCAGCGTCTTGCGCTGCTCTGTCGTCACCGGACCCGCGAGCCCTTCTTCCATGAGCGCGAGATAACCCATGACCGCCGTGAGCGGCGTGCGGAGCTCGTGCGAGATGTTGGCGAGGAACTCGTCCTTCACCCGCCGTGCATCGAGCAGCGCGGCGTACTGGCGTTCGAGCTCCGCGTTGCTCTCGAGCAATGCCGCGTTGGCGCGCCGCAGATCCTCGATCAGACGCGCCTTCTGCGCCGTGGCAGCCATCTGATCTGCGACCATTCGGAGGAGAGAGCGGGTCTCGCCGGTGATCGCCCCCGCCTTCTCGAAGTAGAAAGTGATCGCGCCGAGGACACCGTCGCCGGTCTGCAGCGGGAGCGCGGCGATCGCGCGAAATCCCAGCTCGTGCGCCACCTCGGCCCAATCTTCGAGCGCCGGATCGGCGAACACGTCGGGCACCTCGATCACGCGCCGTTCCGCCGCCGCCTCGCCACTCGGTCCGAACCCCAGGCGCACGCGCATCTCGCCAAGGAAGGGCGCGTAGCGCTCCGGCCAGTTGTGCACCGCCGCGAGTCGCATCAGCTCGGACGCCCCGTCGACGAGATAGACGCAGGCGAAGCTCGCGCCGACGAGCGGACTGACGCGGTCGAGCGCGAACTGAAAGACCTCCTCCGGCCGGTCGGCGGTGAGGAAGGCATGCACGATCTCGCGGACGGCGATCAGCTCGCGCAGCCCCGATTCCGTATGCTCGGGGGAGGTGCGCAGACGATCGCTCGTGAGCGGCGATGTCCTGGTCACGCTGGGCAATATGGCGTCGGAGCGTCGAACCGGCCAGATGTTTAGGCGTCGCGAACCGGCGACATGCCCCTGCCTACCGCCCTTTCCCCCTCGCCGGAACGGTCAGCGTCCGCACCTCCAGCCGGTGGATCAGCACGTTCGGCGGCGTCGCGACCACCGTCGCCACGGCGTCGGCCACGTCGTCGGGCATCAGCTTCCACTGATCCTTCTCGCCTGGCTCGTTGCCGTTGAACTCCGTGGCCACCGCGCCCGGCATGACGACGGACACCTTCACCCCGTGCTCCCGGACCTCGATCATGAGATTTTCCGCCCACGAAGTGACGAACGCCTTGGTGGCGCCGTAGCAGGTCCCGCCGGCGAATACGCTCCGACTCCCGATCGACCCGATGGTGCACACGTGACCGCCCTTCTTGGCCACCATCGCCGGAAGCACGGCGCGCGTCACGTGATACAACGCGTTCACGTTGACGTCGACCATGCGGTGCCATTCCTCCGGCGTGAGCTCCATGAACGGCTTGATCACGCCGACGCCGGCGTTGTTGACCAGCACGTCGACGTCGATCCCGCCGAGCTCCCTGGCGACCGCGGCGCCGTCGGCGACGTCGAGCACGATCGCTCGACAGCGCACGCCGTGGCCACCGATCTCATCGCAGAGCGCGTCGAGCTCCGCCTTCTTCCGCGCCACGGCAACGACGTCCCATCCGTCGCGCGCGAAGCGGAGCGCGATCGCGCGGCCGATGCCGCGCGTCGCTCCGGTGACGAGAATCGTGCCGGCCATGCTACCGCGCGACGCGCGACACCGCGCCGTAGATCATCCGCGTCCCGAAGTCGAGGCTGGCGAGCGGCACCCGTTCGTCGTTCCCGTGCATGCGATCCTCGTCGTCCTGGTTCATCGGGAAGGGGAGCAATCCGAATGCCTGCATCCCCCAATTGCGGAGACGCGCGCTGTCGGTGGCCCCCGTGCTGAGATATGGCACGACCACGAGCGATGGATCGAGCGCCAACGCACTCTCCCGAATGGCGGCGAACATCGGCGAGTGAAAGTCCGACGCCGGCGAATCCCCGCCGCGGTCCGTGACGGCGATGTCGACGAGCGAATCGTTCACGACCCGTTTGAGCCGCCCGACAACGCCGTCGATCGATTGGCCGGGGAGCGTCCGCACGTTGAGCGTCGCCGTGGCCTCGGTCGGGATGACGTTGGTGCGAATGCCGCCCTGCAGCATCGTCGCCGAGATGCCGTTCCGGAGCACGGCGTCGAACACGGGAATGCGCTCGAGCGCGCGCGCGCCGCGCTGCACGCGTCCCGCATCGTTCGACGCGACGTCGAGCATTGCGCGTCCTTCCTGCGCGTTGGGCCACACCCGTCCGAGCTCGGAGAAGAACTCCCGAGTGGTCGGGTTCACCTGCACCGGCTCCCTGTACGCCGAGATCTTCGCCAACGCTCGCCCGAGCCGGAGGATGGCGTTGCCGGCGAGCGGGACCGATGCATGGCCGCCCGGTCCGCGCGCCGTGACCGTGACGGTGTGCGGCACCTTCTCCGTGTTCTGGACGGCGACGTACAAGCGCTTTCCGCCGACGATGCGCGTGCGGCCGCCTTCGTTGAGCGCGAACTCCGCCTTGATGAGATCGGGGTGATGGTCGATCAGCCACCCCATTCCCCACTCGCCGCGCTGCTCCTCGTCCGAGTTGGCGACGAAGATCACGTCGCGCGAAAGCTGAGCGCCCTTGTCGATCACGTTCCGCTTGAGCAGAAGCATCGTCTCGAGGTTCGCCGCGAGCATGCCTTTGTCGTCGATCGCGCCACGGCCATACAGGTAGCCGTCCTTCACCTCGGCGGCGAACGGATCGACCGACCACTTGGCCCGCTCGACGCCGACGACGTCCATGTGGCCCATGATCAGCACGGGAGCTTTGGCGCCCGTTCCGCGAAGGCGGGCGACGAGCGAGCCGCGACCAGGCGTTGGCTCGAACAGGTGTGTCTCGATCCCCTCGCGCTCGAGCTGGTCGGCGAGATAGCGCGCCACCTGCAGCTCGTTGCCGGGCGGGTTCACCGTGTTCATGCGGATGATCGCCTGGAGATGCCCGAGCGTCTCGCGGCTGGCGGCGGACCAGTCGGGTTCCTGAGC
>DASXHF010000180.1:0-9664 GCA_036488775.1 Gemmatimonadaceae bacterium
GCATGGCGTGCAGGTAGGCCGCGCCGTCGGCGGGCTCGTCGCTCGGTGCACGCTCGGGCAGGTCGAGCCGAGCGAACGCGTGCTCGTGCTGCTGCTCGTGCTCTATCTCGTGCAGCAGCTCGTCGCTTATCAGCACGTGCCGGTCTGCGCGCACGATGTTCAGATACCAGTCGGGGTGCACTGGCGCATCGGGAATGGTGATCTTCTCGAGTACGACCTGGCCGTACTCGTGCGCTGGCATTCCGAACTGTGGCTCGTTCATCTGGTCAGCCATCTTTAGTCACAGTCTGGTCTGTTGGGCAGTCGAATACGAGGTGCGCCAGTAGGCCGCCTGTGACGGCTTCGCCGACTGCTTGCCAGTATGCGTGGATGGCGGCGACGGCGCGGTCGGGCCAGTTGTAGTCGCTGCTGTCGGGCAGCTGCACGGGCAGCAGTGCGCCGCATTCGTTGGTACAGCTGATGAATATGCGCTTAGCCATGTGCAGCCTTTCGTGTCGAGGTGCAGTCGGCGCGGTGGTGTCCGTTGGCGGCGAGGTAGTAGCCGCAGCCATTGCAGAAACCGACAGGCGGCTCGGATTTCGGTTCATTCACGGCGGCGCTGTTTCGCTAGTGGGCCTTGCGTGCGGCCTGTGTGTTGGTTGTGGTGGTGTTCGCAGAGTGGGCGGCCGTTGCAGGGGTCGTTCGGGTCGAGGCCGGCTGCGATTTGTTGACGGCGTGATAGCGGGTAATGGTCGGCGTGTGTGGCGTGGCGGCCGCATTTATGGCCGTCGACGTCGGCGACGCAGCGGTCGCTGTAGAGGGCGAACACGCCGGCGCGAAACACTTGGTCGTGTTGGCGGTTGTAGCCACGGGCTGCTGCTGTGCCGCGTTTCTGGTCGGTTCGGGCGCGTGCTTGCGCTAGGTGGCGTTCGCATTGCGATTGGCCGGCGGCTGCGGGCTGGCCGCAGCGCGTGCACGGTTTCGGTCGTTTCTGCGGGCTCATCGGCCTAGAACTTTGACGGCGTGGGCGCATCGGCCGCAGAACGTGCCCCCGTAGCCGGGTAGTTCCCAGCCTGCGGCGCGTACTGCGTTGCCCAAGTCTTTGACGCTCAGCGAGCCGTCGAACTGCTTGGTTGTCTCGCAGACTTCGCATGTCGCTATCCACCTCAGTCGTGCGCTCACCGGGGCAGCCAGAGGCTCAGGTCGACCTGTAGCTCGGGTTCGATTGGTGGCAGCAGTGCCTCGAGCTGCCGGCGCCGCGCTTCGGCGAGGTCGCGCTGTATCCACGCCTCGAACTCGGCGACGAGTAGGTCGCCGCGGCGTTCCCATTCGGCGAACGCCGCGGGGCCGTTCAGATGGGGTGCAAGCTGGCCGCGGTGGCGGCCGCGGTGCAGGTAGCGCGCGAGCAGAATCAGCAGGCGCCAGCTCGGGACATCGCTCGTCTGTTCGGTGCTCACCATTGTTCGCAGTCGCATTCGCCGGTTCGTGTGTAGCCGAGGCGGCCGGCGATCGCGTCGGCCAGGCCGCGTGCGCGGCGTTTGACGGCTGCGCGCACGCGGCGGCGTAGTGGTGGCCGCGGCGCCGGCGGCAGCGGCTCGTAGACGTCGTGATAGGGCAGCTCGAGCACTCGAACGCCGTCAACCTCGACGTACCAGACGGCGTCGAACATTCCTATCCAACCGAAATGCGGGTCGTCGTGGCCGGGTTGCCAGTTGGCGGCGTTGCCCTTGCCGATTTTCAGCCTCGGCCGGCACGCGCACGGGTGCAGCGCGGCGGCGAGCTGCGTTTGTGTGCCGTCGCGGTTTTGGCGCCATAGCCGAACGATTCGGTTCACGTCGCCGAGCGGGTCGGCCTCGATGGTGGCCTGCAGCGCGGCGCGTTCGCTGAATGCTTGATAGCTGAGAATGGTGTCGCTGAATTGGTTTTCGGCGAGCTCGTCGGCGGGGTCGTAGTCGCGAATTGCGATCGTAACCAGCCTCGGCGGGGTCGGTGGTATGTCTGCCAGCGAGCGCCAGCTCGGCCCGTCAGTCATCGCCGGCGCCGATTTCGACGGTTCCGCCGGCGGCCAGGTGCCGCTCGAGCTCGGCGCGCGCCGCGGCGGTTACGACGGCGGCCGAGGTGGCTGCTCGACGGGTGTCCTCGGCTCGCGGTGTCAGTTGTGTCTCGAATACCTCGATTCGCACGAGGTACGGGTCGCGTATCGGTGGGCCGGTCACGAAACCATCGCCGGCGGCCTCGAGCTCGCGCAGTGTTTGTTCGATGAGCTGGCGCGCTTGGTTTTCGGGCATTTCGCCGGTTTCGCGTGCGATCCATTCGGGCTGCATGCCGGGCGGCGTGCGTACCTCGTAGCGCATGACGACGAACGACCGCGCCGGCGGGTTGAGCACGTCGCGTTTGACGGGCTGCTGTTGCCGGGCGTGGCGTTGCTTGCGTTGGCGTGTCATTGGCGGCTGTTCCTTTGACGTTGTGACGGCTGGTTAGCCGCCTCGGCTGTAGGCGTTTCGTGTCGCGGTCGCGATGGTGGCGAGGCTGTCGGCAATGGATACGAGCGCGTGTGTCGCGGCTAGCTGCTGCTCGTCGGTTCCTATGTCCTCGGCTGGTAGGGCGAGAATCTTGCGGGCTTCGTCGAGTGGGCTCATAGCTGCGGCTCGGGGTTGTATTGGGCGCCGAGCTGGCTGCGCAGCGCATGCAGGCCGGCGCGGTCGTCGGGCGTCAACGTGCCTTCGGGTTCGCCGGCGGCGGTCAGTGTCGACGTGGCGGCCTCGAGGTGCACGTGCAGCGCCTGCGTCGATTCGTCGATCTGCGCGGCGAGCTCGGCGAACTCGGGTATGAGCAGCTCGGCGACGGCTTTCGCGATCTTGTGGCGCCACCTCATGGCGCCACCTGAGCTGGCGGCGTGCTCGAAATGTGCCGGGCGACGGCGGCGTTGGCCCACATGAGCGCGTCCTCGAGGTTCGTCTGCGCGAGCGATTTCTCGCGTGACGGCGGCAGTTGCTGGTCGAACAGGTCGGCCAGCATGAGGCAGCGGCCGCGTAGCTGCTCGTGTAGCGCGACGGCTTCGGCGGTCGGCGCGTGGTAGTCGTAGCGGTGCGCGAGGTCGGCAGATGAGGCGGCTGTTGCGTACATCGGCGTTACTTGCCTTTCGACGATGTGAGGTCGTCGAGCAGCGGGGTTCCGGTCGGGCCGGGCACTGATTCGTCGGCGGCCAGTTGCACGCTGTCGGCGTCGCCGGCCTCGTCGGCGACCTCGACGGGCGGCGCCAGCGGTGCGGGCGGCGTCGGCGCCACGGTCGCGGCGGCCGGCGGCTCGTGGTGGCCGAACAGCTCAGCTTGCAGCGCGTGGACTTCCTTGGCGATGTGCTGCGCCCATGACGGCGCGCCTTGGACTTTCAGCCAGTCGAGGTCGATCATTTCCGCTTCGTTCCTTTCGTGAGCGTGTCGCTCGGCAGGTCAACGTGCAGAGTGACTTTCGTCGGCACTTTCATGCCGTCGTCGCTGTTGTCGACGATGAGAACCGAACAGCCCTGGCGTTCGAGTAGCCGTTTCACGGCGCTGTCGATGAACTGGCGCGCCTTTTTCGCCGGCGTGTAGGCCGCCCATGTGGCTTTGTTCGTCTGCAGCGTGCGCGGGTCCATTCCGGCCATGAGCCGGCCGAGCGGCGTGTTGTCCTCGACGACCTTGTCGCGTTCGGGTTTGTGGATGAGCGCGGGCGCGACGTCGGCGAGTGTTTTGCCGTCGGGTAGCGGCTCGGATTCGGGCAGCTGCATGGTGGGCGCGCCTGCCTCGGCGGCCTCGGCGGCGGCTTTGTCGCGTTCCTCGTTGAGCTCGTCGGCGATCGCGTCGAGGTCGAGCTCGTCGGACACGACTAGGCGCACGCCGGCGTCGGCGAACAGGTCGCATAACGCTTCTGCGGTGTAGCGGCGGGCCATGTTCGACACTTCGCCGGTGCCGCTGAACAGCACGAAATTCAGGTCGTAGCCGCTTTCTTTGTGGTGGAGCACGCCGAGACGCGGCGCCAGCATTTTCACGATGGCGTCGCGCTCGGCGTCGATGGTGCGTAGTTCCACGTGGTTACGCGGTGGTGGTGTCGGTGCTGCCCGCGGCGGGTGCTGTCGAGCCGTCGGCCGGCGGCGTGGTGGCCGGCGGCGTGGTGACTGGCGGCGTGGTGGCCGGCGGGGTGAGCGCGCTCAGCTGCGCCTGCGCGGTGCTGAGTGCGGTCTGGCCTGCGGTGACAGCGGCGGCCAGGCCGTCGGTGTTCACGGGCGCGCCGGACTGCAGCGCGGTCACGGCGGCCTCGAACTGGCCGAGCACGCCGTCGAGGCTGGCGATTAGCTGCGCGGCGGTGTCGACGACGTTCTGTGCAGCGGTCATAATTTGCTCCATTCTGATTTCTAACGAGTCCTGAATTGCCATCACGTCGGCTAGGCCTGCGAGTATGAGCAATTCGACGGCGTCGGGATTGGCGCCGCGGTTCTGTAGCCGGTGCAAAATTTCGTGCCAGGTGGTGCTGCCGGCGTGTGCCACGTGGTCACCTCGGGATCGTTCGGCTGTTGACGGCGTCCAGTGTTGCACTTTGTCGCCGACTTGCGGTGATTTCGTCGCGTGGTGTCGGACAACGGCAGCTGGTTCACAGGTTGCCGTACAGCTCGAGCTCGTGTTCGGCGCCGGACAGCATCGCGATTACCTGCATGAGCAGCGGAAATAACAGGTCGAGGCCGAGCCGCCCGACTCCGATAACGTCGCATAGCCAGTCGAGCGTCGCGACGATGACGTCGGTCAGCCAGTCGGGCGTGTCGTTGCCGGTCATGCGTGTTTCCTCGGGGCGAGGTCGGCGAGTGCTGCGCGTGCTGCGGCTCGGCCGTTGGTGGTGCTGGCTGCGTGGTCGACGTGGTCGCAGACCAGGCCGTTTGTGCGGTAGCCGTCGTCGTTGCAAAGCGTGCAGTTAGCGACCTCGGCGGCGGCGGTGACAGCGGCGGCCTGGCGTTGCGCGACGAGCTCGCGGCCTTCGCGCTGCGCGCGGGCCTTGGCTTGAATGTCGAGGCCGGCTAGCCAGCGGTCGTGTTCCTTGCGAGCTTCGGCGCAGGCGCCGCAGCGTTCGAGTGTGCCGCTCGGCATGTGCCGAGCGCAGAACCGCGGCGGTTCGTTGGTTTCGTCGGATGGTGATTCGGGGTCGGGGTGGTTTTGTTCGGTTTCGGCGTGCAAGTGAGGTACTTCAGAAACGTAACCCCCTTTAGATATTTCTCTTTCTCTTTCTCTTTCTCTGCTAACCGACTGGCTAAGCGCGTCGCTAGCGGGCTGCTTACCGTTCCGCTTGGCGCCGCGCTTGGCCTTCGCTAAACCTCCCTTTTGACCTGCGGCTCTGTTGCGTTCGCGTCGTGCCTCTATTTCCGATTTTGTCTCTTGGTGTTCGGCGTAATCGTGTATCCGCCAGCCGCTTTCGACCTCGATAAGTGACGGTTTTTCGTCGTCGTTGTTGCACAGTTCTGCCAACACGTCTACCGACCACGTAGCGAGCGCGTAGCGACGGGGTAGCAAACCGTCAAGCATTTCGCTACGCGACCAAAGCGTCGCCTCGACGAGGCAGCGAAACGCGGCGTCGGACAGGATCGCGATTTTCCGGTGATTGGGAAAGCTGAGCGTGAACTTTCCGTACAACCGTTCGTCTTTCACTGCTCTGCCTCGGAATCTGCTGCCGTGAGCAGCGTCGGGTCGATGTGGTATTGCCGCGTAAATTGCCGGTCGAACGGCGATGCTGCGTCGGCGCCGACGCGGAACTGCTCGCCGGACTGTCGCGCCTCGACGTTGACGCCGTCGAGGCTGGCCGCCATGTGCGCGCTGTTGGTGCCGATAACGAACTCGTCGGCCGGCGTCGCGCCGGGTATCGCGCCGGGCCAGCGGCCGGCGAGCAGACTGGTCGTGTTACCGAGCCGGTGCGGCGCCTGGCCCATCGCGAGCGTCTGCGCGACCGATACCAGGCCGGAACAGTCGGCGGCCGTCAGCGACGCGCTGCGCGCCGCATAGTGGCCGTGCGCGGCGCGCAGCGTGCCGACGACCTGGTCGAGCGGCGACTCGGCGTGCGCTCGGGTAATGGTGAGGCCGGCGGCAGCGAGTAGTGCGCCGAACACGGCGGCGACGGCGTGTCGTTTGGTGGTGTTCACGGGCGTGCGTTCCGTTCCTGTTCGTCAGCGGCGCGCATGATTTCGGCGGCCATGATGCGGAGGTGTTTCCACGGCGGGTCGCCGCGTGCGATCGCGCCGGCGGGCAGCTTGAGCATGATTTCGGTTTCGCTGCTCGGGAGTAGCCGAGCGTTGAACACGCCGGTTGCGGGGCTCTCGAGCTGCAGGGTCGCTAGTCGGTGCACGGCCAGCGCGAACAGCTGCGCGACGTCGTCGCGCGGGTTGTCCTGGCTGGACGCGATGAGCGCGACAGCGGCGGCCGTGCGGTCGACGCCGTGCGCGTATTTCACGCCTAGATGCATCGTCGTTCGGGTCACGACGTCGTCGAGAATGCGGTTCACGTCGGCGAGGTACTGGTCGGCCTTCGCGCGGCCGCCGGGCGTCGACAGGTCGAGCTCGATCTGCTCGCGGTCGTCGTCGGTCACGGCCAGCCGCCCGTGCGGGGCCGGCGTGTCAGCCGCTGGCGGCGGCTGCGTAGCGGTTTCGGGCCTTGTGTGTTGCGGCGGGCGGCGCGGCCGGTGATCGTGGCGGCGCCGCCGGCGGCCAGGCCGCGGCGTTGCGCGCGTTCGTGTCGCTGCTCGGCCTTGAACCAGTCCCAGGCGAGCTGCCTATCGGTGAGCGTCACGGCTGCGGTTCCTCTCTTGGGTGGTCGCGGTTGAATTGCGCGATATCGGGGTCGATTGCGTCGACGCGGTCGCATAGCCAGTCGATGAACTCGCGACTGAGTAGGCAGAACAGCAGCGCGCCGGCGGCGAGCAGTGCGAGCACGGCGTCGGCGGTCACTGCGCGGCGCCGTCGGGCGCGGTTTCGGCGGCGGCTGCCATGCGCGCGTTTTCGGCCTCGAGCTCGGCTGTGTTCAGCACTTCGCGCACGTTGTCGTCGAGGGTTCCGGCCTTGTCGGCCTTGTCGAGCGCGTCGATAATGCGGTCGAGCTCGGCGGGCGTGAGGTCGTTGGTTGAACTGATTTCGGGCCGTTTGGTCAGGTGTCGGAATATCACGAGCCGGTCGTCGCGGTCGGTTACGGCGACCGTTTTCAGCAGCGCGAACAGGCGCCGCACCTTGCGCTGGTCGAGCGCCGGCTCGGCGGCCGGCTCGACGACCTCGGCGTCGACGGGCTCGGCCGCGGGCGCCTGGTCGCCGGCGTCGTCCGGCGTCGGGTCGGGGTTCGCCTCGGCGGGCGCAGGCGCCGGCGTCGGGTCGAGGATTTCCTCGACGGTGATCGGCTCGGCCGTCGGCCGTGACGGCGCCTCGGCCGGCGCAGCGTCGAACCGTTCGCTCGTTAGTTCCTCGGTGGTGTAGCTGATTCCGAGCAGCACGTCGGGCGCCATGTCGCGACACACCTCGGCTTGGGCCTTCGCTTTGAGCATGGCCTGCGGGTCGGTGATGTATTTCATGTTTCCGAGAACAGACGTTTTCGACTTGCCGTCGTATGTCTTTGTGACGGTTAGCCAGTCGCTGTCGACCTCTGGCCTGCACAGTGAGTCGGCGCCGGCCGGCGTCGGCACGTACTGCGCCTTGCGGGCTCGCGTTATGTCCCACGTTGATTCGTATTCGTCGCCGTCGAGGTCGATGCCGACGACGGTTACGGATTCAGCGGATTGCGCCAGCGTTTTCACCTTGTAGCCGCGAGACTTGAGCAGCGCGACCATTGTTCGGGCCTCGAGCGATGGCATGCCGTGAATCGGAATGACGCGCTGCAGCGATTGAATCGGGTTCAGGCCGAGCTCGGCGCCGTAGAGGATGGCCGCGGCGCCATCCTGGGCCTTACCTTTGAACCGCCGCGGAACCAGGTCGGTTCGGCACATTCCTTGAGCCAGCTCGAATGCGGTTTGCATCATTTCGGCGTGCGCTTGCAGCATGTGACGAGCGGCCAGCGATGGCGGCTGCGCGGCCGGCAGAACCTCGAGCGCCGACGATTCCTGGTCGATGGTGGCGATTTCGGTCATGGTTGTATTGCCTTTCGGTTTGGTGGATTAGACGAGCTGCAGCGCGTTCTCGGCCTGGCTGATGTACCAGCCAGGTAGTTCGCAGTTATGGATCGCGTCGCCGTAGGCCGGCCACGTTTTCGACTCGACACACTGCGCGTAGAGGTCGACAGCGCGGCGGTTCTGGCGGCGGCCGAGGTCGACGTGATCGGGGTGCAGTTGGCATATCGACACGAGATACGGCGCCGTTTTCTGCTGAACGATGAATAGGAACGCCGCACCCTCGACGCCGGCCGCGGCGGCGAAACCGTCGATGTACCAGGCGGCCTGGTTGTGGTATCCGTATTCGGCGGCCTGTTTCACGAAATGCCGCGGGCTGGCCGACGTCGACGTTTTGTAGTCGACGAGTATCGGGCGGCCGTTGCCGACCTCGGGCACGAAATCGGGCCGGCAGCGCAGCCGCACGCCGGTCGCGCGATCGCGCCAGTAACCGGATAGCTCGGCCGAACCGTCGGCGAGCAGCCGCGCCGCGAGCCGGTGCGCGAACACTTTGCCGGCCATGCGCTGCGCTATGTCGATATCTTTTTTCAGCAGCGGCGATTTGCCCTCGGCCCAGGCGTGTTCGCGTTTTTCTTTCGCGGCGTTGGTGCGCCAGTCGTCGGCGTCGACGCGTACCAGCTGCTGGCCTTCGCCGAGCACCATTTTGTGCGCTGCGTGGCCGAAATCGTATTGCGGCTTCGGGTTCGGCGGTTCGCGCCGCTGGTGGTCGAACTCGGCCGGCGTCGTGTTGAGCAGCGCGCGGGCGCCCGACGACGAGAGGCTGCCTTTGTCGCCGTGGTACACGGTTTCGGGTATGTGGGCATAGATGCCGTCGGTTTTCGGCACGGTCACGGGCTGTGGACCTTTCGTTGTGGTGGGCATTAGCAGGCGACGACCATTCGGTTCGGGCCTCGCGGCTCGAACCTGAACGCGCCGCATTGTTCGCGGGTCCAGCCGCGGCCGGGAAACGCGAGCCGCACGGCATGCGCAGATCGGCCTATGGTTCGAGCGACTTCCTCGTACGATGCGCCGTCGTCGAGAAGTGTTGCCGCTAGCCGTTTCTCGTCGTCGGTGAGGATTGGCGGTTTCGGTTTCGCGATGCCGAGGTCGCCGCGTATGCGTTGCACAGTGCGCGGTGTTATGCCGAGCGCGACGGCGATCGCTTTAGCGGTGCGGCCTTCGTGCGTGAGTCGTTGCACGCGTGCGCGACGCTCGGCCAGCAGGTCGTGATACTCGTCGAGGGTCATGGTCATAGCGCCGCCCGTTTCTCGGCCAGGATCGCGACGGTTCGGCGTTGCCCTTGCCTGCACGAGCACGCTTCGCAGTGCGGGCGTATGTTGCCGCGCCGGTAGGTGCCGCCGAGCTCGCCGGGAATGATGCGGTCGACAAACATCGAGTCGAATGTGACGTGCGTCAGGCATTCCCAGCAGGGAACGGTGATGTTGTCGCCGCCGAAACCGCTGTCGGGGCTCAGTAGCCACTGCTTGCGGCGACGCCGCTCGTAGCTGCTGCCGCGTTCGTTGCTGTTACAGCGGCCGTTCGTGCT
>DASXHF010000188.1:0-22464 GCA_036488775.1 Gemmatimonadaceae bacterium
ACGGTCGACGTCCACGGCCTCGTCGTCGCGCCGGGCTTCATCGACCTGCACGCGCATGGTCAGGACTCGCTGAACTACGCGTTCCTCGCACGAGACGGCGTCACGACCGCACTCGAGCTCGAGATCGGGACGTACCCGGTCGCGCCCTGGTACGCGCGCCGGTCCGGCCACGCGCTGATCAACTACGGTGTCGCGGTCGGACATCCGGGCGCACGCCGAGCGCTGCTCGATCGCGATTCGACGGCCGAGGGGTCCGCGGTGCTCGAGAACGGCGGCGGGTTCGTGCGCGCGTCGATCCCCACCGAGCGGTTGCCGGAGCTCGAGCGCCGCATCGACCAGGGACTCAACGAGGGCGCGCTGGGCGTCGGCATGGGCATCAACTACACCCCCGCCGCTACACGCGAGGAGATCTTTCACGCCTTCGGCGTCGCCGCACGCCACCACGCGCCAGTGTTCGTGCACCTTCGCTCGGCCGGGCTCAACGACACGCTCGGCGGCGTGGCCGGACTGCAGGAAGTGCTCGCCGACGCCGCGGCGACCGGAGCGCCGCTGCATGTCGTGCACGTCACCAGCATGGGGCTCGGCGCGACGCCGACGCTGTTGGCGATGATCGACGGCGCGCGTGCGCGCGGGATGGACGTCACCACAGAAGCGTATCCGTACGTCGCCGGCTCCACGTACCTGCAGACGGCGATGTTCGATCCCGGTTTCCAGCAACGACTCGGCATCACTTACCACGACCTGCTGTGGACGCCGACGGGGGAGCGGCTCACCGAGGAGTCGTTCGCTCGACGCCGGAAGGAGGGAGGCCTGGTGGTGATCTTCATGATCCCCGAGGCAGCGGCCGATCAGGCGTACCGCGAGCCGCACGTCATGGTCGCGGCCGATGCCGGATTGCGCATGATCGACGGCCGCGTGACCGGGCACCCGCGCGGCGCCGGCACGCACGCGCGCATCCTCGGCCACTACGTGCGCGAGCGGCACGTGATCTCGCTGATGGATGGCGTGCGGAAGCTGACGCTGCTCCCCGCGCAGCGGCTCGAGGCCGTCGCGCCGGCGATGAAGCGAAAGGGGCGCGTCCAGGTCGGGTCCGACGCGGACCTGACCATCTTCGATCCCGCGCGCGTCGCGGACCGTGCGACGTTCGAGGTACCGGGCCAGCCGTCGGTCGGGATCGTCGACGTCCTGGTGCACGGCACCTTCGTCGTGCGTGGCGAGAAGCTCGCTGGCGCGGCGACGCCCGGCCGGCCGGTGCGGGCGGGAGATCGTTGAGGTATGTCTTTTTCTCGCTCGCGATCTCGAACCGGTGTCACAGGTCGGCCTGACCGATCTTCAGCGTACCGCGCGAGCTACAGGCCGTGTCGTTCAGCGCGCACTGCCTCCATTCCATCGACCAACCAGCGTACCACGTAGTCGGCGTACGACGGGCTCACGAAGAGGCGCCAGGTCGGCGTGTCATCGACGAGCTCCAGGAGCGCGCTGGCTTTCGCGATGAGGGACTGCGCGCAGCGCCCGCGCGGGAAGGCGGCCACGTGGAGGTCGAGCGGGCAGCAGCTCGCCAACACGTCGCGGGTCGCGGGCCCCGAGAGCTCGAGCACCACGCGGCTTCCCGAGACGTCGACCACGGCGCCATCGTCTCCCCCGACCGCCGCATCGATGGCGGTGGCGAGTGCGCCACCGTCTTCCGATTCGGCGGCGATCAACCACTCGTCGGGCCGGAGCCAGTAGCAATCACCCAGCGCGGTGCGGTGACATTCGTTGGGAGCGGGAACAGCATGCAGATCGAGCGCGCGGGCGAGGCGCGTCACCGCGGCGTCGCGGGCGCGGACGGAGACGAGCGTTGGCGAACCCCGGACGGACAATCGACTGCCAACCCATGATGCCCTCGACATCGACGCGCGCAGGCTCGGCGACAGCAGCGAGGTCTCAGCCATCGCGCCGGGCTCCGCTGGCGTCGTAGTGAACCGGATCGACGAGTGTGACCGGCACGAGCGTTTCGCCGAACGAGGCGTAGAGCGTCTCGCCGTGGCGACGTCGGCCCGCACGCACCAACGCAAGGCCGAGCGACTTGCCGAACGTGGCGCTCCAGCAGGCGCTCGTGACATGTCCGTCGATGGGCCGGGATCCGCCAACCCGTTCCGATGACAGTGCCGCCCCTTCGGCAAGCTCGTCGGCAGGATTCACCGTGGCGATTCCGACGAGCTGGACTCGCTGATCCCGCTCGGTCGCGCGACGCTCCAACGAGCGTCGGCCGATGAATTCCTTCTTGGTGGAGACCATCCACCCCAATCCGGCGTCGTAGGGCGTGGTGAGCGCCTCCGTATCCTGGCCGACGATGATGTACCCTTTCTCCATGCGCAGCGCCTGCAGCGCGTCGAGCCCGTACGGAGTCACATCGAGGTCGGCGCCCAGGGCGAGCGCCGCGCGCCAGATCGTTGGGCCGAGGTGCCAGGGGACGCTCACCTCGTATGCCAGCTCGCCCGAGAAGCTCACCCGTGCGACCTGTGCATCGCCGACGCCGGCAACGGTGCAGCGTCTCACGGCGAGGAAGGGGAACGCACCGTTGGTGACGTCGAGGTCGGGCGCGAGCCGCGCCATGAGCGCGCGCGCGCGCGGGCCGACGATCGCCGCCGTGGCGAACCGCTCAGTGATCGGAGTGACCCACACGCGACGCGTGGACCACTCGGTCTGCAGCCACTCCTCCATCCATTCCACGACGCCCGCCGCGTGTCCGGTCGATGTCGTCACGAAGAAGCGGCATTCCCCGGTGCGCATCACGAGCCCGTCGTCGAGCAGTGTGCCGTCGAGGCGACAGAGGGCGCTGTAGCGGGCTTTCCCGACGGCAAGACGGCCGACGTCATTGGCATAGAGGGCGTCGAGGAACCACGCGGCGTCCGGACCGCGTACGTCGATCTTGCCGAGGGTCGAGACGTCGACGATGCCGACTCCGTTGCGTACGGCGAGAGATTCGCGGCACACCGTGTCCTGCTTCGATTCCCCGGCGCGCGGGTAGCGTGACGTGCGAAGCCATTGGCCGGCGGGCTCGAAGACGGCGCCGAGACAGGCGTGCAGCTCGTGGAGCGCCGTGGTGCGCACGGGCTCGTACATCGGCCCTTTCGCTCGTCCGGCGAACAGATGGAATGGCATCGGCTCGGTCGGCGGACGACTTCCCGACGTCCCGACGTCGGCGACCGGGCGGTTGGTGAGCACGGCGGCGATCGCGCCGGCGTTGGTCTTCGCGCTGCGTCCCTGCTCGATTCCGGTGCCGACGAGCGTGTATCGCTTCACGTGCTCGATGTGATTGATCCCTGCGCCGACCGCCCGCTCCATTCCGGCAACCGTGGCGTCGCGGTGCAAGTCGACGAAGGAGCGCGTCTCGTCACCGTCGGGCGCAGGCACGCGAAACAGGATCGCGGGCGCACCCTCGACGACCGCGGTGACCTCCGGGGCCGCTTCGACGGTACGGTCGACGTCGAAGTCACACCAACGGAGCGCCTCGCGAGCGGCTCGGACGCCGTCGCACAGCGCCTCGCGCGCGCTCATACACCCGTTCGCGGCGCCGGCGATCCAACGGCCGGCCGGAGCCGCGCCCGGAACTGCGGCACCGAGATACGCGTCATAGTGCGTCGCTCCCCGGAGCTGCTGATGCAGCGTGAGCGCCGGCTCGAAGCCGCCCGATACGGCGAGCAGATCGCATTCCACGTCCAGCGTGCCTTGCCTCGTGCGCACACGCGCTCCACAGAGGCGGCCGGTGGCGTCCGCTCTGGTGGTCTCGACCACCGAGCCGGCAAAGGTGACGAGCCCGGCGTCGCGAGCACGGGCTACGAGCGCCCCGGTGGCAGCGTCGCGAGGATCGACGATTCCCGCGACCGTGACGCCTGCCTCGTGCCAGTCGATGGCGGTGCGGTATCCGTCGTCGTTCGTGGTGAACACCAACCCGCACTCCGGCGCGAGCGCAAATCGGTGGAGGTACGCACGCGCGGCGCCGGCGAGCATGATGCCGGGCCGGTCGTTGTCCTGGAAGACGATCGGCCGTTCCAATGCGCCGGTCGCGAGGATGATGGCCCGGGCGCGCACGTGCCAGAGGCGCTGTTCGGGAAGACCCTCGGGTGTCGGTACCGAGTGGCCCGCCGCCACCCGCTGAGCGACGATCATTCCGTTGTGATCCAATGCCACCGACGCGGTCGCCCCCGTCAGGACGGTGGCCGACGTCGTGCGCAGCGCTGCGAGGGTGTCGCCGACCCATGCCGTCGCCGGCTTCCCATCGATGGCGACAGCCTCGTGGCGAACGGCGCCGCCCGCCGCTGGATCCGCGTCGACGAGCATCACTCGCGCACCGGCTCGTGTGCCGGCCAACGCGGCGGCGAGTCCCGCGACGCCGGCACCCACGACGAGGAGATCACAATGCGCGAAGCGCTTGTCGAACCGCGCGTCGTCGTCGCCGGTCGCCAGATATCCCTTTGCGATGCGGCTTTCGGCGCACAGCCCCTCGTAGAGGGGGAGCGCCGTCATCCGTATCAGCGGCTCGGTCGTTCGCCCGCGCGTGACCTGGGCAAATCCGGTCGCCTCCTCCATGCCGGCGCTCATGATGCCGCGTGGCCGCCCGAACGAGACGCTCGTCCCGATGACGTCGACGCCGGCACCAAGGAGCGCAGAGGCGAGGGTATCCCCCGCGTAGCCCACGAGCGTCCGCGCGTCATAGGAGAACGTGAGCGGGCGATCGCGATCGATCGATCCGCCGGCGGACAGGCGCTTCATCGATCGGAAGGCCGAGGGCTCTGAACTGGACGTGTCACGAGGATCTCATGTGTCGTCGTGTCTCGTATCGCCTGGAACCACTGACGACAGCCGTGCACGTGCACCCACCGTTCGGTGTGTGGCCCGGCCGGGCTGGAGCGGTAGTAGAGCAGCCGCGTCCACGCGGCGTCATCGCCATCGACGGTCATGGCAACTCCTTCACCGCCATAGCGAAATTCCGTCTCTTCGCGCGGGCCGCACCACGGGCAGGTGATGAGCATCATGTCAATGCGACACGGCGGCGGCGCCGTGCTCGTCGATGAGTGCATCGGTCTCGAAGCGCCCGAGCCCGAAGGCGGCGGCGAGTGGATGTGGCTGACCGTTGGCCAGGGCGTGAGCAAAGACGTAGCCCGACGCAGGGGTCGCCTTGAATCCTCCGGTGCCCCACCCGCAATTGATGTAGAGATCGTCCACCGGCGTGTGCCCCAGAATTGGCGAGGCGTCAGGTGTCACGTCGACGATGCCGGCCCACGTGCGGAGGACATGCGCCCGGCTCATGATCGGATACAGCTCGAGCGCCGCTTGAATCTGGTGCTCGAGCAGTTGGAACGACCCGCGCTGCGCATACGATGCATACGCGTCGCGGCTGGCTCCGATCACCAGCTCTCCCTTGTGTGCCTGGCTCACGTACACATGAAGCGTTCCCGAGAGAGCCACGCAGCCGAGCACCGGATCGACGATGTCGGAGACGAGCGCTTGCAGCGGATAGCTCTGGACCGGCAGGGCGAAGCCTGCCATGCCGGCGAGCAACGGTGACCGTCCCGCGCCGACCAACCCGATTCGCCCTGCTCCGATGCGGCCTCGCGTCGTGAGCACCCCGGTCGCTCGATTGCCCGACATCTCGAAGCCGGTCACCTCGCAGCCCTGCAGCAGGTCTACCCCGCGAGCACTCGCCGCGCGCGCCAGCGCGAACACGACGGCATCGTGACGTGCGATCCCCCCGCGGCGCTGGAGCGACGCGCCCACCACCGGGAACCGGATCTCGGGGGAGATGTTCACGATCGGACAGAACGCTTTCACGTCGGGCGGCTCCAGCCACTCGGCGTCGATTCCCGCCGCCCGATTGGCCGCGACGGTGCGCTTCACGGCATTGGCCTCGGCCGCGGTATGTGCGAGCGCGAGAACGCCGCGCTGATCGAACATCAGATCGTAATCGAGCTCGCCACCCCACCCTTCCCACAGGCGAATGGAGAAATCGTACAACGGCATGCTCTCGGCGCGGAGGTAGTTCGAGCGGATGACCGTGGTGTTCCGGACAGCGTTGCCGTTGCCCAGCCAGCCCCGTTCCACCACGGCGACGTTTCGCATGCCATGGTTGGCCGCCAGGTAGTACGCCGTCGCGAGGCCATGCAGGCCGCCGCCGACGATCACCACGTCATACGATTCGCGTGGCTCGGGGTTGCGCCACAGGAAGCCCGGATTGTTGAACGCGTGTTCCATCTCACCCACACGCATGCGATCGACAATCCGGGCGTCCGTCCGTCACGGCGCGCACGACACCCCCACGTGGTCCCGGTGCGCGCGCGCCCGACATTTTCAAAGACCGGTCGGCGAAGTGCATCCGGCCGGCTTCGGATTTCGCGCATCGCATTCCAGGTCGGCGATGCGCAGGTATGGAAAGACGACCTGACCAGGCAAGTCATGTGGAAGCTGAGCCAGCTTTCCGTACCGGCGCGCGTCGAGCCAGGAAGACGAACCCTCCTCCCACATCAATGAGTACGTCTTGTTGTAGAGCAGCTCGTCGAGCAGCGTGGGTGGAGCACCTGCCGCCGGCGCATACGGCAGCGTGATGGGCGCGAGTCCACCAGCGTTGACGCGGACGAAGTTGATGTCGGCCACGGCCGCCGACGTATTGCCGAGTCCCAGGTTGGCCTCTGCCCGGAGCAGAATCAGCTCCTCGTTGCGGAGGTATGCTATCGGCGACGACTGGCTCGGATAGTTCGTCCAGGTCGCCGCCACGTTCGTGAGACCGAAGCGCGAGAACGGCGGAATCGCCTTCACCTTCGTCGTCACGCGACTGTCCGGCGTTCCGTCGGGCCGACTCTGCGCGTTGGCCAGGATCCGCGGATGAACGAAGAAAAGCCGCGGCACCCCTTCATACAATCCGTTGGTCGCGTCGCCCGACACCAGGCTGAAGGTCTCGTAGACGCCCTTCGACAGCGGCGCGCCGGTGTCGACGAAGGACCCATTGAGATCGGTGAGGGCCGCCGACCAGTTCTTCAGGTCGATGTCGGCGCGGGCGCGTATGGCTCGATTGAAGGTGAGGAAGGTGCTTGGCGTGTCGAAGCCGACGAACCCTGGACCCAGCAGGAATGGAAAAGCACTGCCCCCGGCCGTCAGATGCACCTGCGCTTCATCGAGGAGCTTGAAGATCTCGGTATACACCTCGGCCTTGCTGGCGATCGGCCCTGGCGGATCGGTGGCGTTGGCCGCGGCGTCCAGCAGCGCGCCGTTGACGTCCGTGGCACGAATGACGGTCAACAACTGCGTCGCCTTGATCGTCTTGGCGAATCCGCGAATGGATTCCCTCTGCGCGGTGGATAGTCCAACGACTCGGTCGAGTGGAGCGATCACCAGGTCGGCAAGCTTGATGGTCGCGTACGGGAACGCCCAGGGCGCGAGATCGCCGAGGGTCGAGTAGTAGGCGGGGAAGTTCTGTGGGTTGCCCGGATCGAGGTTGTACGCCTCGCGTCCGAGTCGGCTGTACAGCTGCGTCGTCTGGGCGAGACGCAAGCCTTTGATGAGTCCCTGCGTCGCCGTCGTGACCGCGGCTACCGACGGCGTGCCGGTGAGGTCGCTGAGTGCTTGTGCATTCTGGTCTGGTGCGTCGATCGGGGCCGAGCATGCGCTGGCGACCAGCAGGCCACCCAACGAGATCACGCGAGGCCACGCGCTGCGGAGTGCTGAAGTCATCGTCATGATTCCTCGTAGTGTCAGAATTGGAGATCAAGGCTGAGCCAGAACGTGCGGCTGGGGGGATACGCCCAGAGATCCCATGGAGCACCGCCCGCCGCTGATCTCGCGACCTGATTGCCTTCCGGATCGCCCGTCGACTGGTAATTCGTGAACACCAGGAGGTTTCTGCCGCTCAGGCTCAGCCGCGCCGACGTGCCACTGGCCAGCCATCGCTGCAGATACGAGCCAGGGACATCATAGGAGAGCGTGACCTCCCGCAGCTTGATGTAGCTGACGTCCTGCACGTATGTGCGGGCTGTCCTGCCGAACGTTGCCGCTCGCTGATTGCCGGTCAGCATACCGGGTGAACGCGGGGTGATCTGATCCGGGCTGATGCCCGTCAAGTCGTACAGAAGCTCGGTGGTGTTGATGATGGCGCCGCCCTTCTGGCCGTCGAGCAAGCCGTTGAGGTGAAGGCGCTTGAAGCCCACGTCGTGACTCCACGTCCAGTTGTAGTACGGATTGGCGTCGGCGAGCAGCACGTTCGGCTGCGTCGTCCCGTTCGGGAGCGTGTCGTTGCCGGTGATCTGCGTGCACGACTTCCCGACTTCCGTGAAGATCCGTCCGAAGGTGTTGCCGTTGAGGAAGGCATTCGACCCGTACGGCGGCACGTCCAGCGACGTGATCGTGCACCGGCTGCCGGCGACCGACGCTCTGGTCCTCCAGCTCCAATCCTTGCCTTCGAGCGCGACGAGATTCGCCGCGAGCTCGATCCCGCGCGTGCGCAGACTGCCGCCGTTGAACGTCAGCTGGGTGAACCCTGTCCCGGGCGTGAGCGTCCGCTGCTGGAGAAGGTCGCTGATCGACTTCTCATAGGCGGTCGCCTCCAGGTTCAGTCGGTCGTGGAACATCGTGGCGTCGAAACCGGTCTCGATCTCACGCTGCCGTTCCGGACGCAGGTCCGGTGCGCCGGCGGGTCCCGCGATCTGCGAGGTCGGGACCGCCCCACCGAGGTTCGTCGCCGTCAGCTCGGTGAACTTCTGCCCGTAGCGTGGCTGGTTGCCCGATTGACCGATGGCGAACCTGAGCTTGAGCTCACTGATCGAGGGCACGAGATTCGGCATCCGGTACGAGATGGACGCCTTGGGATAGAAGAACAGCTTTGCCGCATCGGCGTTGTTCGTGCTGCGATCCGCCCTCATGCCACCGGTCAACAGCAGGCGCTCGCCGAGGAGCAACAGCTCCTCTTGCGCGAAGAAGCCCTGATCTCGCACGCGCTGACGATTCTGCTCGACCTTGACGGCCAATCCACGATCGATGTTGGTCAAGCCGCCGATGAGCCCCGACGTGAGCGTGTAGTTCGCGTCCAGGTCCGTCCATTCCGACTGCGTCCCGATCTGGCCGGTGGCAGTCGCACCGCCCGGGAGGTTGTACGTGTGGACGAGATACGCGTTGAGGTTTCGGTCGTTGCTTTGCGCCCAACCGAGCACCGAGGTGCCGGGCAACCCGAATCCCTCCAGGGCGTACAGCTCGGGGGGCGCGAGCACCTGGTTCTTCTGGGTGAAGAGATCGCCGCCGCCGATCACGGACAGCTGCAGTGACTGCCGTTCCGTCTTCCAGAGCTGTGCCTGGAGCCGCGTGCTGATGATGCCGCGATTGACGTCTTCGTTGTTCTGGAACAGCGCAGCCGTCTGGAACGGATTGTTCGAGGTCAGTGGGTTGCGCGGATAAGTCCCATCCGGCAGCTGCCGTAGGTCGAGCCACGATCCTCCGCCGTAGCCGAGCGCACTCGGCACCGAGAGTCCGTTGTTCTCGTTTTGCGTCACTCCCGGCTTGCGATTGGTCTGAACGACTTCGGTGTTCAGGCTGAGGGTCGCCCGCGACCCGAGGTTCTGATCGACGTTGAGTCGGAGTGATTTCTTGTCGGCGGAGGTGTTCGGCATGATGCCGCCATCGTGCTTGTTGAGGACGGAGGCGAAGAAGCGTGTCGCGTCCGACCCTCCGCGCATGTTGAGGCTCGTCTCGTAGGCGCCGGCCGGCTTGCCGTAGAGCTGCTCCTCGAGGTCGTTGCAGCTGGGGTTCCAGCTCGCCCGCGCCGCTTCACCGAACACGGAGACCGCCTCGCTCACGCTCGTGAAGCACCGGAGGCCGTACTTGTGGCTCAGCTTCGAGACGCCGAACCGTTGGGTCAGGCCGAATTGGACCGCGCCTGGCCGGCCGCGCTTCGTGGTGATCAGGATGACACCGTTCGATGCCTTGGAGCCATAGATCGCCGCGGCCGCTGCGCCCTTGAGCACTTCGACCTTCTCGATGTCGTAGCTGTTCAGGTCAGCGATGCGGTTGGCGCCGTTGTCCTGATTGTCCGTTTGGGGTGCGAGCTGGTTGCGGACCGCGTCGGTGAGATAGTTCGTTCCGGTCGCCAGCTGCGCGTCGCTCACGACGACGCCGTCGACCACGTACAGGGGCGTGAAGCTGCCGATGATGGTCGTCACGCCGCGAATGCGCACGATCGATCCGCCGCCGGGAGCACCGCTGTTCTCGGAGACGTGGGCGCTCGTCACCTTGCCCTCCAGCGAGCGCTCGATGCTGGCCGCTGGCACGCGGGCCAGATCCTCCTCGTTCACCGTTCCGACGGCGGTCGCCAGATTCCGTCGCTCCATCCCGGTCGCCTGACCGCTGACGACGACCTCCTCGAGGCGGAAGTTGTCGCGGTCCAGCGCTGCACGGACGGTGCTCTGGGCTGCCGGGACCTCGATGATCAGCGGCTTGTAGCCGATGCTGCGGACCTGCAACGTCACGGCTCGAAGCGGGACGTTGACCGTGAATCGGCCGTCCGGTCGTGCAACGGCTCCGAGGGTGGTGCCGACGACGCGGACCTGGCCGTTGGTCAGCGTCTCGCCGGTCACCTGATCGGTGACGGTCCCGGTGATGGTGCGCGTTTGCTCCTGAACCGCCATCTCGGCCCACCGAAGGCCGGCATGTCGGTCGGCGAGTCGCGGGCTGACGTGCACATACTCGGATGGGATGCTGATTCCGTGCGGGCGGTCCATCGGGATGCTGTTCCGCGCCGCGGCGGGCGTTGCGGTCGTCGCGAGCCATCCGATGCTCGACGCCGCCGCAACAAGACCGTGAAGAGTGCGCATGAGACTGTCTCGAGCAGGAGGGTAAGGAGGATTCGGCTACAACCCTTCTGGCGCGGGGGAGGAACCGGTCGGCGTGTCGTGCCTGCAAGCAGGCACGACACACCGCCGCCGCGATCGGGATTCTGACGGTCGTGAGCCGCTGCGACTTACTTGTTCTTCACGATGGGCAGCACGATGCGGGACGGATACGCGGTGCTGTGGTGAATCACGTTGTGCGCGATCACGCCGTCCTTCTCGTCGTAATTGTTCCCGCCGGTGTTCAAGTTGCGGTCGAAATGCGGGAAGCTGCTGCTCGCCACCTCGACTCGGATTCGATGTCCCGGCGCGAAGGAGTTGCTCGTCACGAGCGGCGGGATGTCCACCTTGTAGACTTTGCCGGGTTCCATGAAGACCGGCTTGTCCCATCCCTCCCGCCAGCGCACGCGGAAGATCCCTTCGTCGAGGTTGTACGCTGTGCCGTCGGGAGCGACGTCCACCAGCTTGACCGCGAGATCCGTGTCCTTGCGGTCGGACGAGAGATACAGCGTCACGCCGACGTTGCCGACGACGTCGGTGCGTTCGGTGAGCGGCGGTGTCGTATAGACGAGGATGTCGTTGCGCATCTCGACGCCGGCCTGGTCGAACGCGCCTCCGGGCACCACGATCAGGCAGCAGCTCTGGCCGCCGTGTGACGGCGTCGGGTGCATGGGGTCGTAGACGAGCGCGTCCGACGGGGCATGTGCCGGCTTGCTCGTCGTGAGACGCCCGTTTCCGAGCAGGCTGTTCGCGCTCCCATCGCTGTCGAGATAGTACGACACGAGCTCCGCGCTCTTCGGCGGCCACGCGTCGTACGTCTTCCACTCGTTGGCGCCCATCATGTACGCGCGGACCTTCGGCTCCGACGTCACGCCGTTGTCGGCGCCCTTGAGCCACCGGTCGAACCACCGCTGGACGAGGCCGACGTAGTCGAAGCGCGCATCCCCCATGTCGCGCTCTCCGATCACCGTGTGCTCGGATTCTATCTGTCCCTGCTGGCAGTGCAGCGTCGGCGCCACCACCATGAAGATGTTGTTGCGCGCCGTCTCCGTCGCCGCGTTCTTGGTCTGATAGTCGAACATCGCGACGTTCGGTCCGATCGACAGGTCGTACCACGAGTTGATGTACAGCGTCGGCGCGCCGGAGCGATCGCCTTCGCCGCCGAATTCGATCTCCTTCCACTTGGGATCGTTCGGCAGCCGGTTCACGAACTCGTCGAGATCGCTCGGCATGGCGCCGAGGTTGTGCATGATCTGGTTGATCGGCAGCGTCCAGATGGCGCTGTCGAGGTTCGCCGGGTGCATCAACTCCGGCTCCATGTTCCAGAACTTGTTGACCCGCAGCATCTGCTCGCGCGTGAGGTTCGCGGGCCACGACGGGTGGTACTTGTACCCGGATCCGTAGTACCAGGAGAACCACACTCCCTGCACCGCACCGCCGCGGTAGAAGTTGCCCATCTCGTTGTACGGGCCGACCTTGCCGATGCCGGCGCCCGATCCCATCGGCACGGCCGCGGCGTGCGCGGGATGCCGCGCCGCATTCATCTTGTGCTGCTCTTCCGCGCTCGACGAGCAGCCGATCGTGCCCACCTTGCCGTTGGACCACGACTGCTTCGAGATCCAGTCGATCGAGTCGTAGCCGTCGTTGGCGGATCCGCCGAGATAGGTGTAGGTGCCCTCGGAGAAGTACCGCCCGCGCACGTTTTCGACGATGACGGCGTAGCCGTTCTCGATGAAGCTTCGGATGTAGCCGCTGAAAAGCCCGCCGCGGAGCACGCCTTCCGTGAGGTACGGGATGAAGATCAGCACCGTCGGGAGATTCTGGCGCGGGCGGTCGGCCGGAAACAGGATCGTCGCCGAGAGGCGCACGCCGTCGCGCATCGGCACGCGCACGACGTCCTCGCGGACGGTGTGCGAGGCGATGTAGTCGACGGCGGCGCGCGTTCGCTCGGCGATTCCTTGGGCATGCATCGGGCGCGGCACGGCCGCGACGAACACGCCGGACGCGGCGGCAAACACGAGACGTATTGCGGTCCAGCGGACCTGCAGTGGGCGTGGTAGTGGCATCGCTCGGGCGCTCGTGGCTGTGCGGTGGGTGAGTCTCATTTTCTGAGACAGCATCTCGCCATCGGGGAGTGGGCCCAGTGTACGGCGGACTGGACGGAAGCGCAAGATCGGCCCGGCCGGCACGGGGGCGCCGGCGTGACGCGCTTGCGGTTGTCGGGCCGGCGCCGTACTCTGGCGCGGCCTTTCGTGAGACACGACCCCACCGATTGAGACAGCGAGGATCTTCTGGCATGGCGACAGGCATGGCCAACCCGCCGGCGGCGGACGACGACGCGCACACCGGCACCGGCTTCGTCAAAGCCCTGTCCCGGTTCGACGCGACCGCGCTCGTCGCCGGCTCGATGATCGGCTCGGCGATCTTCATCGTCCCCGCCCAGATCCTGCGGCAGGTCGGCTCGCCCGGCCTGCTGCTCCTCGTCTGGGCGGTGACCGCGCTCGTGGTCGTCCTGGGAGCCCTGAGCTATGGGGAGCTCAGTGCCATGTTTCCTCGCACCGGCGGCCTGTACGTCTACCTGCGCGAGGGGCTGTCACCGCTGCTCGGCTTCCTCTATGGCTGGGGGCTGTTCGCGGTCATTCAAACGGGCGCCATCGCCGCCGTCGGCGCCGCGTTCTCTCGCTTCCTCGCCGTCCTCGTTCCCGGCCTGTCGCCAGACGTCTTTCTCGGCACCGCCGTTCATCTCCCGAGCGGCACCATCGAGATCGGCCTGTCGCCGCAGCGTCTGGTCGCCATTGCCTCGATCGTCTTGCTCACCTGGATCAACGTCCGCGGCGTACGCACCGCCGCGTTGCTGCAGACGACGCTCACCGTCATCAAGACCAGCAGCCTCGCGCTGCTCATCGTGATCGGCTTCACCATCGGCCGCCACGCAACCGCGGTCGCGACCAACTTCGGGCCCGGCTTCTGGCCGGCCGGTGGGGTGTCGTGGAGCATGCTCCCAATGCTCGGAGCGGCGATGGTCGGCTCGATCGCCGCGGCCGATCTCTGGTACCAGATCGGCTTCTCGGCCGGCGAAGTGAAGAATCCGGTGCGCGACATCCCCCAGGCGATGTTGTTCGGCACGCTGATCGTCACGGCGCTCTACTTCCTGGCGAACGTCGCCTACCTGAGCATTCTCCCGGCGGCCGACATCGCGGGAGCCGCCCAGGACCGCGTGGGGACCGCGGCGCTGCAGACGGTCTTCGGGACAGCGGGTCTCTACGTGATGGCGGGAGCGATCGCCATCTCCTGCTTCGGGTGCAACAACGCGCTGATTCTGTCGGGAGCGCGGGTCTACTACGCGATGGCGCGCGATGGTCTGTTCTTCCCGTCGGCCGCCATTCTGCATCCACGCTATCGCACGCCGACCGTCGCGCTGGTCACCCAGGCCGCATGGGCGTGCGTCCTGTGCCTGTCCGGGACCTACAGTCAGCTGCTCGAGTACATGGTGTTCGCATCGCTGCTGTTCTACGTCCTGACGGCCTGCGCGCTGTTCGCCCTTCGCCTTCGGCGCCCGACGCTGAGCCGGCCGGTCCGGGCGATCGGCTATCCCTGGGTGCCCGCGCTCTTCCTCCTCCTGACCGCCGCCCTGTCTCTCAACTTGCTCGTGCAGAAGCCGCAATACACCTGGCCCGGCCTCATCATCATCGCATTAGGAATTCCGATGTTTCATCTTCGCTCGGGCCGTCTGAGTGCTCGGCCTGATGCCGCCTGAGGTGGATGCACCGGCACGCACGCCCGCTGACAACGACGGTACATTTCGTCGCGTATCTGGTCATCAGCCGGCTTTACGAACTACGCGACCCCTGTGCTCAAGCAACTCGATGATGTGCTCGCGCTCTTCACGCCGGAGCGCTCCGAAGTGTCGGTAGTGGACGCCGCGGCGCTGCTCGAATGGCCACGCAGCACCGCCTACCGCCTCCTGGGACAGATTGCGGCGGTGGGATTCCTCGATCGCGACGATCAGACCGGGCTGTTCCGACTCGGCATCCGGCTCGCCGGACTTGGCGAGCTCGCCCAACGCTCGACCTCCCTGCAGCGGCTCGCGCAGCCGGTTCTCCGCCAACTGAGCCAGGACACCGGGGAAACCGCGACGCTGCTGCTGCTGGTGAACGGTGAGGGATTGGCGGTCCTCCACTCCGAGAGCTCTCTTCCGGTCATGGCCAAGGGAGTGCTCGGTCAACATTGGCCGCTTCACGCCTCGGCTGGCGGCAAGGTGCTCTTGGCGTGGCGCCCTGAAGAAGAAGCCAGGGCACTCGTGAAGCGTCCATTGAAGCGGTACACGTCCACGACCATCGCCACCTTCGCGCTGCTCGACCGGGAGCTGAAGCAGGTCCGCCGGCGCGGCTACGGGACGGTCCGCGGCGAGTTCCTGAATGATGTCTGGGGGGTTGCCGTTCCGGTCTTCAACCACCGTGATGAGCTCGAAGGCGCCGTCACCCTCGGCGGTCCACGGCCGCGCGTCAATCGCGAGCGCCTGCCGGAACTGGCCGGGACGGCATCGGTCGCCGGCGAGCGGTTGTCGCGCGCACTCGGGTACGCGCGCGCATACCCTAAGGCCTGATACCGTGCCATCGCCTCGCACGCTCTGTCTCGTTGCCGCGCTGCCGATTCTCGCGATCCCCGCGACCGCGCAGCAGCGACCGATGCAGCTTGCCGACCTGTCGGCGTTGCAGGGCGTCGGCGACCCGCAACTCTCTCCGGATGGCCGGACGGTCGCGTACGTGCGCTCGCAGACGAACCATGCGACGGATTCGGTGACGACGGAGATCGTCGTCACCGCCCTGTCGGGCGGTGGCTCGACGGTGACCTTCTCCGGCGCCGCACCGCGCTGGTCACCCGACGGCACGTCGATCGCGTTCATGGGTCGGCGCGACGGACGGTCGGGCCTTTTCATCCGTGACGTGACATCCGGCGCGGAGCGCTTTCTCGTCTCGCCGCCGCAGACCGACCACTGGCTCGGCCGGTCTCCAAAGAACTGGGCGTGGTCACCCGACGGTGCAATGATCGCATACGTCGCGGCGGACGGCCCAGGTCACCGACAGGGCGATGGGCCGAGTGTGTTCTCGCGCGTCATGTACAAGACGCGCACCGGCTTTTCGGATGATCGCAAGACACATGTGTACGTGATCTCGTCGCGCGGCGGCGCACCCCGCTGCCTGACCTGTGGCGCGTACGACGAACATTCCATCGCCTGGGCCCCCGACTCGAAGCGCATCGCCTTCGTGAGCGATCGCTCGACCGATCCGGACAACACGTACGCGAACGACATCTTCGTCGTGGACGTCGTCACGGGTGCGACGACGCAGATCACGCGAACGCCGAGCGCGGAGTTCTCGCCGCACTTTTCGCCGGATGGCCGCTGGATCAGCTATGAGGGATGGCTTCGGCCTCACAACACGAAGGACAGCCCGGCCGAAGATCAGCACCTGTTCGTGATCGATGCGCATGGCGGAATCCCGCGCCAGCTCGCGCGGCGCCTCGATCGACGCATCACGGAAAGCACATGGGCTCCGGGAGGTCGCTACCTGTACTTTGCGGCGGCCGATCGGGGGGCGAACGTCATCTATCGCGTATCGCCCACTGACGACGTGGTCGACACGGTGGTCGCGGGCCGATTTCAAGCTCGCAACTTCGCATTCGACGGGAATGGCTCGAGGATGGTGTTCCTCCGAACCGACGACACCCATCCCGCGGAGATCTTCGTGGCCGCGTCCGACGGGACCGGCCCCCGCCAGGTGACGCACCACAACGACGACTTCCTTTCGCGCATCGCCGCTCGAGGCGCAGAAGAGTTCTGGTTCGACAGCTTCGACGGCTCGCGCGTCCAGGGCTGGGTCATGAAACCAGTCGGAGCCGTCCCCGGACGAAAGTATCCGGCGATTCTCGACATTCATGGCGGGCCGCACGGTGCGTTCGGCGTGGCGTGGGCCGACCTGCATCAGATCGAGGCGGCCGCCGGTTACGGTGTCGTCTTCATCAATCCGCGCGGGTCGGTGGGGTACGGACAGACGTTCAGCGACGGTTCCGTCCTCAACTGGGGCGGCGGCGACTTCAGGGACCTGATGGCCGGCCTCGACGCTGCCATCGCGGCGAACCCCTGGATCGACACCACTCGACTGGGCGTCACCGGAGGTAGCTACGGTGGCTTCATGACGAATTGGACGATCACCCAGACCCACCGCTTCAAGGCAGCGGTGTCGGTCGCGAGCCTCAGCAACCTGATCTCCTTCTACGGCACCTCCCTCTACACCGACCTGGTAGAGGCCGAGTTCAACATGATGCCGTGGGACAACTATTCGCTGCTCTGGCAATGGTCGCCGCTTGCCCACGTCGCCGGGACGACCACTCCGACGCTGTTTCTTCACGGAGAAGCGGACCACGACGTGCCGATCACCCAGGCCGAGGAGATGTACACGGCCCTCCGGAAGCTCGGCGTCGATGCGACCCTTGCCAGATATCCCGGTGAGGGGCATGGGTTCACGCGTCCGAGATTCATCATGGATTCCGACCGCCGCCTGCTCGCCTGGTTCGACAAGTATCTGGGGCAAGCCGACGCGCGCTCGCAGAGCGAGGCAAAGCCATGACGTTCGGTCGCCCGCGGGTCTCGTCTTCAGTCCGTCGCTCCCTCATCGCACAAGGAGGTCTCGTGAAGCTTCGCGCGCTCGTCGTTCCAGCGATCCTGATGTGGACGTCGGCTGCCAGGGCCCAGGATCCCGGCGTCGCCCTCAAGGACTTCGACCAGAAGCGTGGCGGCACGGCCGGCATCCATCTGCTGTCGCACGTCGTCAGCCATCCCGGTGCCTGGAAGGCCGCGGACATCGAGATGGAGCAGGACCGTGATCGCCCGTACGTGTACGTCTGCGGATTCGTCAACTTCGATACGCAGATCTACGACGTCAGCAACACCTCGGCGCCCAAGAAGATCTTCGACTGGACGATCGAGAACCCCGAGCTCCACCGGGGCATCGGCGCGATGGACGGGAAGTATTTCAAGATCGGATCGAAGTACTACTTCGCGCAGTCGTTCCAGTTCATGCAGGGCAGTCCGGACGCCGATCTCGGCGCCGTCGTGTTCGACGTCACGGGTCTTCCCGATCCGAGCAAGGTCAAGGTCGTCGCCCGCATTCGGTATCCGCAGTCGCCCGGCGGATTCCACAACACCTTTGCCTACAAGCATTCCGACGGACGGGTGTTGTACTTCGCCACGATCAATCAGTCCAAGGCGTTGATCTACGACATGGCGAAGGTCGTGAGCGGCGCGCCGGAGAGCACGTGGCTGATCGGCGACGTTCCGAACCCCACGCCATTTCGCCAGATCGGCGGCGGCGGTTATCACGATTTCTATGTTGGCTACGATCCGGCGACGCGGCAGGACAAGTTCTATGGTGCCGGGTTGGGCGGCTACTCGGTGTGGGACGTGACCCACCCCGAGGCCACGAAGCAGGTCTTCACCATCACGACGGTCGGGATGGACATCGCGCACACATTCACACCGTCTCCCGACGGGCATTATGCGGTGACGGAGACCGAGTACCAGTACACGCCGTTGCGCGTCTGGGATCTGAGCGCAGGGCAGCAGGGGAAGACGCAGAACATCGACGTGCCCATCAGCGCGTGGACGCCGGACTGGCGGGACCTGTCGCACAATCACGAGGTGCGCTGGCCATACGTCTTTGTGTCCGCCTACGAAGACGGGCTCCAGGTCTTCGACCTCAAGGATCCGAAGCATCCCAAGACGGATGGCGCCTGGTACACCTGCGAATGCCAGCACGAGCACGGCTTCGGCGGTACCCCGGATAACGGCTGGCAGAGCACGACCAGCGTCGAGCAGGGTGCGTTCGGCGTCGACGTCCGCAACTACGATGGACTGATCGTGATCTCGGACATGCGCACCGGACTGTGGCTGTTCAAGATGGATGGGTTCAACGGCTGGAATGGGCACGACATCGGCATGCCGAACATCTCGAGCGTGCAAGACTACGATCACGGGCCGGACCGGACAGCACGGTCGGCGGCGGCGCCCTGACCACGCCCGCACGGTGATGGCATTCGCATGGGCTCGGTGCTCCGTGCTCGCGACCATGTTGGTCACGACACACGCCGGCCCATTCGACATTCCGCTGTTCAATACGCCGTTGGCCCCGACGGCACAGGGCGAGGCGCGACTCGTGTTCGCGCACTCGCCGTTCGGCGTGGCGGTGACGGCGGACGGACACGCGCGCTATGACGTCTCGCTCCGCGTGTCCGGCCTGCCGGTGCCCGCCTCGCTGGGCACGTATTCGGCGTTCGTCGCGTGGGAGGTCAGCACCGATCTCTCACACTGGCACCGGCTCGGCGCGGTGACGAACGGCCAGAGCACCGTGGGACAGGCGGAGCTCGACAAGTTCCTGCTCGTGATCACTGCGGAGCCGAACGCCGACGTCGTGTCGCATACGGGGCCGACCGTGCTGCACGGCACCTCGCCGAGTGGCTGGCTGCAGTCCTTCCTGAGCCATCCGTTGTTTCGAGGGCTGCCGCCGTGAGGCGCCCGATCAGGTGGGCGCTGCTCGCGACCGTTGCATGCGTCTCGCTCACGGCGGGAGCGCAGCGGCCCCGCGCACGCACGAAGGTGCGACGGGCCAAGCCGGACAGCGCGATGACGCCGGGGATGCACGACATGCACGACATGCACGACATGAGCGACATGGGGATGCCCGTACCCATGCCGAAGGGCATGCCGATGATTCCCGGTCTCGTCGGCGTCGTGCCGCCAGTCACGTCCTTTCTCCCCGGGGCCGGCGTCGACGTGAGGCGACTGCCATCCGCCGCCCGGACGCGGGTCGTGCGGCTCGGGAACGGCGACACGCTCGACCTGACCGCCGGCCTGGTGCGGCGCACGATCCAGGGGCGGTCGTTCGTGATGTACGGGTTCAACGGACAGGTGCCGGGCCCACTGGTTCGCGTTCCCCAGAACGCGACGATCACCGTCCGCTTTCACAACCGTCTCGACCAGCCAAGCGCGGTGCACTGGCATGGGGTGCGCCTCGACAACCGCTCCGACGGCGTTCCGGGATTGACGCAGGATGCCGTCGCAGCCGGAAAGGATTTCGTTTACACGGTGCGCTTTCCGGACGCCGGCATCTACTGGTATCACCCGCACGTGCGCGAGGACATTCAACAGGCGCTGGGTCTCTTCGGCAACGTGCGCGTCGATTCCCCGGAGCGCGACTACTACTCCCCGGTGAATCGCGAAGAGATGTTGATGCTCGGCGATCTGCTCGTCAACGGCGATACGCTCATCCCGTTCGGCAAGGAGAGTCCGACCTTCGCGCTGATGGGACGGGTCGGCAACGTCCTGCTCGTGAACGGCGAGCCGCAGTATTCATTGCGCGCCCATCAGGGCGACGTGGTGCGTTTCTTCCTGACCAACGTCTCGAGCTCGCGCACGTACAACCTCTCGTTCGGGGGTGCGCCGATCAAGATCGTGGCGTCGGACGCGAGCCGGTTCGAGCGCGAGGAGCTCGTGCCGAGCGTCGTCATCGCGCCGGCCGAGCGGTACGTCGTCGAGGCACGTTTTGCCCGGCCCGGGCGGTTCGCCGTGGTGAACGCGGTCCAGTCGATCAACCACTACATCGGCGAGTTCGCATCCGAGGTCGATACACTCGGCATCATCACGGTCGATGCAGCCCCGGCCATGCCCGATTACGGCAAGCAGTTCGCGGCCCTCCGGGTCAATCGGGCCGTATCGCGGGACGTCGATCGCTATCGTCCGTACTTCGACCGGGCACCCGACAAGTCGCTGACGCTGACCGTTGCGACCAGCGCTCTGCCGCTCGCCACCGTCCAGTTCATGAACGTGGACACGGCGTACTTCGCGCCGATCGAGTGGGTGGACGGGATGCCCGACATGAACTGGCTGTCGACGGGCAAGCAGGTGCGCTGGATCCTGCGCGACGATGCGACCGGGAAGGAGAACATGGACATCGATTGGCACGTCGCCCGCAACTCGATGATCCGGGTCAGGATCTTCAACGACCCGAAGTCGTTCCATCCGATGCAGCATCCGATCCACCTGCACGGCCAGCGGATGCTCGTCATCGCGCGAGACGGCGTGCTGACGGACAATTTCGCCTGGAAGGATACGGCCCTGATCCCCGTTGGCTCGACGGTCGACCTTCTGATAGATGCCGCGAACCCGGGTGCGTGGATGATGCACTGCCACATCGCCGAGCACCTCGAGGCGGGCATGATGGCGGTGATGCATGTGGACCAGGGAGCGCCTGCGCGGCGCTAGCCGCCACCCCGCTCCACGTCCCCGCGCAGATCGGCCCTTGCGTCCGCGTGATTTGTACTACAACATAGCATCTAATGCCGGCCACCACTCTAGGCACCCTCGAGCTCGCGACTCTGCTCGCCGTCTCCCGCCTCGGCGACGATGCGTACGGCCTGGCCGTGCGCGACGATCTCAGTGAGCGCGCCGACCGCGACTACGCGGTCGGCGCCATCTACACGACGCTCCAGCGCCTCGAGGACAAAGGCCTCCTCGCCTCGCACGCGAGCGCGCCGCTGCCGGTGCGCGGCGGACGTTCGCGTCGCCTCTACCGGCTCACCGGCGCGGGCGGGCGCGCCATTCGCGACGCCGAGCGGCACGCCGCGTCGATGTGGTCGGGCGTGGCAAGCCGTATCCGGCCGAGGCCCGCGTGATCTCGATCCGTCATTCTCGGCGGGTCGCGCCGATGCGTGAGCCGCGGCGCGGCGCGCACGAGGCGTTGCCCTGGGCGGAGCGCGTACTGCAGAGCATGGGTGCACACTCCGGCTTCGCCGACGCGTTGCTCGGCGATCTCACCGAGGAGCGTGCGCGCCGCGCGGAGCAGCAAGGCACGATCGCCGCGCGCTGGTGGTACGCCCGCGAGGCGTTCCGTTCGGTGCCGCATCTGCTCCGGAACGCTCTGCGTCACGGCGGCGCACGTGGGCGCGCTCGGGCCGCGGCGATCCTCGCAGTGATGACGCTCGTGCCGACGGCCGCACTCGTCGCGGTCCTGCTGCGCGACGGGCCGCCGGCGCAGCTGGTCTTCGAGAGTCAGGGTGGCCGGCGCGCCTTCGACGGCATCGTGCTCAACACGCGACATCCGGTGCAGCTCGAGACGCGAGCGCTGGACGCGGACGGTCGCCCGCTGCGGTCGGCGAAGATACGGTACCAATGGGTTGACGGTGCACCGGTGCGGGTGACGCCGGACGGCGTCGTCAGCTGCATGCAACCGGGCGACGCGACGGTGCGCGCGTCGGCCGGCGCGGTCGCGACGACCGTGATTCTCCGTTGCCGGCCGGTGAAGACGGTTCACACCGAGAGCTACGTCAACTTCGTCGCCGGCGACGCGGGACGCGACCTGACCTTCATGGCAATCGGCGTGGACGGCCGCCCGGTGGACCTGCTCACCGGCGAGCTTCGCGTGGAAGACAGTACGATCGCCACGTTGCACGGGACCCATCTCCGTCCGGTCAGGCCGGGTACGACCCATGTGGTGATGCACATCGGGGACGGCGAAGGGTGGACCGGGGTGAGCGTCTACGAGCAGGTGCGCACGTTCGA
>DASXHF010000192.1:0-3812 GCA_036488775.1 Gemmatimonadaceae bacterium
GCCGAGGACGTCAGGCGTCATCTCGCGGCGGTGCGGTCGATCGCGGATCAGAAGGAAGCGCACGCGGCGCGGATCGCCGGCAAGCGGCTGCGCTATCTGCTCGAGCCGTTTGCCGAGCTGGTTCCCGAGAGCAAGCAGGTGATCGGCGGACTGCAGGAGATGCAGGACGCGATCGGCGAGCTGCACGACAGTCACGTGCTGATGGGTGAGCTGGCCGAAGCGATCATGGCTGCCGCGGCTGATCGCGCGCGTCGGCTCGCGGCGACGATGCTCGACGACGACGAGGATCCGACGAGCGACGAGCGCGCGCGCGAGGCCGCGCAGTCCGACGCCGAGCCTGGCCTGCTGACGCTCGCGCGGCGGGCGCGGGCGCGCAACCGGCGGGCCTTCGCGGAGGTGGCGGAGCGATGGCTGCACGGCGGGGCTGATTCATTGATCGCCGGGGCGCGCGCTGTCGCCGACCGTATGGAAGCCATCGCCGCCGAATCGACCCCGGTGCATCGTGAGGCCGATCAGGAGATCGAGCGGAAGTATCTGCTGCGCGAGCTACCGCCGGAGGTCGGCGCGGCGCCGACGTCGGAGATCGAACAGGGCTATCTGCCCGGGGCGCGGGTCGCCGAGCGGCTTCGCCGCATGGTCGATGTAGACACAGGCGATGGGAATGAACACGAGCGCTTGCTTCGCACCGTGAAAGTCGGCAATGGCCTTTCGCGGACGGAGATCGAAGAGGAGATGCCGCGCGACGTCTTCGAGGCCATGTGGCCGCTCACGGAGGGCCGGCGGGTGCGGAAGCGGCGGTATCGGGTGCACGATGGGCCGCTGACCTGGGAGATCGACGAGTTTCTCGATCGGGAGCTGGTGATTGCCGAGGTGGAGCTGGGGCGTGCGGACGCGGAGGTGGAGATTCCGGCGTGGTTGGAGCGGCACGTGGTGCGTGAGGTGACGGCGGAGCCGGAGTATGCGAATCAGAATCTGGCGCGGTAGGAGCGGTCGTTGGTGGCCGCAGGGCGGGTGGACGGGCTAGGACTGGCGCCTCGGCAAGAAATGAGGAATCGTATAAGACGGCCGCAGAATTAGCGTGAGCGCGCAACGGGCATCGCGCATCGCCAGGCATTCCTCCGAACGTAAATTGGTTCACCGCATTGACCACTCTTCCACCGTTTCCCGGCCTGCCGTCTCTGGGCCTCGCCGCCAAGAGGCTCGATACATGCCACGAGGCGACCGTCGAGCAGTTCTGTCGGCGATGCAACGCCTTCTTCACTCTCATAACCGGCGAGTCTGCGGGTACTGATACGGCTCGCGACCTGCTGGTGTCGCGCCCGCCGGGCGTTGAGTTGATCCGCAAGCACGTGATTGGGTTTGAGCGTGACGGCGTACTCGTCGCGATTGTAGATCTCCTCGAGAGCTATCCGAACGAGGCTGACTGGTATGTGGGCCTTCTGCTCGTTTCGCCGGATGAACGAGCTCGAGGAGTTGGTACGGCGGTGTGGACTGCAGTCGAGACTTGGATTCGCGCCGTGGGTGGCCGTCAGGTCAGGCTGATCGTCCAGCAGCAGAATCCCAATGCGGCGCGATTCTGGCGCGCCGTCGGGTTCACCGCCGACGGAGCGGTAGAACAACACCTTCCAGCTCGGACGAATCTCTGCTGGCGTTTCGAGAAGCCCCTCCCAGGCCCTTTGTCGTGAGCAGCTGTCCATTGAGTGCCGTGGGGATACAGCAAGGCAGCCATCATCGTGGCTGCGCGCTAACCGGCGACGCGGCCTTCCTCTAGTAACTACACGCCGCCCTGCATGCCGTCGTTGCCGCGACGTGGGGATGGGACGAGACCTGGCAGCGGCAGCATTTCGCAGCGCGATTCGCCCCAGAGGCGATCAAGATCATTCAAGTCACCGACGAGCCCGCGGGCATGCCGCTGCGCACCTCCAAATCCGAGCCCAAGATCATGAGCATCTCGGCCGATGTCGAGCTCCTCGAGGCCGAAGCGTGGGCGCAGATGCACGCTGCATGGGCCGCGGAAGCACCGGGAGCGACAACCGTCAAACGATGGGGCCGAGCCACGGGCCTGCTCACACCGGCGGTCGAGGCGGTTGCCGTCAATCGAGTGATCGGCCTTGGATGCGAGGTGCCCTTGGATCGCCAAACGCTCACTGAAGTTCGCAATTTCTACCGAGCCGCGGGGCGAACACGGTGGTTCCTGGATTGGAGTCCTGATGCGCAGGCCACCGAACAGGATCTGCTCGAATCTGCCGGAGGGCAGCTCCGAAATCACCAGGCGAAGACGTTCGCTCGGATCGCGGACACTCGGCCCGTCGCCGACAGCGGCTTCGTCCAGGTGGTCAAGGTCTCGCATGAGACACGAGCGAGCTTTCGCGACCTGGTTGCACCATTACTCGGAATACCTGACGCTGGACACGCTGGTATCATCGCGCCCGTCGGGCAGACCGGCTGGCACTACTACTTTGCGGTCGCCGGCGGCAAGGCAATCGCCGGGGCAGCCATGTTCAGTGACGGCCACGGCGCATGGTTTGGGCTCAGCGCTACGCTGCCTGCGCACCGGAACATGGGCGCGCAGAGCGCGTTGCTGTCCGCCCGTATTCGCGATGCGCGTGCCCTGGGTTGCACATGGGTGAGCGCCGAGACACATCCTACGTCGGCCGATACCAACCCGTCGCTGCGGAACATGGCTCGTGCGGGTATGCACGTCCTCTATCACCGCCCATTCTACCGGTTCGACGAACCAGCCCCCAGCTCGCCGTGAGCGCGACGGGAAAGCAATACCGCCTGCTCAGCCCAAACGGCGAGCCCATGCTCAGCCTCGAGCCCGGCCGCTTCGGGGGCAACAGCCGGCTGAAGATCTACGGGCGATTGGACTGCCCCAGCGCAGTGCGTTCGCTGTCGAAGGGCTACGCGAAAGTTCGCGTGTTCTTCGCCGATGAGGCCACGGCGGTGGCGGCCGGCTACCGTCCGTGCGGGACATGCATGCGAGCGCAGTACAGAATCTGGAAAGAAAGTGGCTCGCGACCGGGATAGTAAAAGGAGGAGCTAGAGTGCGCCCGAACCGCTCGATCCCCGACGCAGCTGTGATCCCGGAGCTCGCCTACGCGGATGTGGACCGCGCCGCGAGCTGGCTGTGCGACGCCTTTGGGTTTCAAGAGCGTCTCCGGATCGGGGATCATCGCGCTCAACTCATTGTCGGCGCCGGCGCCGTCGTGGCGATGGACCGCTCGCGGGAGACGTCCGACGCACCGGTGTCGAGCGACCACGGTGTGTTGGTGCGGGTGCCGGACGTCGATGCGCATTTCGCGCGCGCCGCGGCAGCGGGTGCGGAGATTGTGTCGCCACCGCAGACGTATCCCTTCGGCGAGCGCCAATACAGTGCCCGCGACGTCGGCGGGCATCGGTGGACGTTTTCGGAGACCGTCGAGGATGTCGATCCCGCGATGTGGGGTGGCACTCTTGAGTGAAGCAGGTTCCATGAGTCGCACGCATTGCCCGATGTTGCGCCGGACGCACGGACGCACGGGATTGGAACACGCCTCGTGGCGGCGATCGAGACGCTGACTCAGCAACTCGGCTTCGACTCCCTCCGCCTCCTATCCCGCGACTCCGAAGTCGTCGCCGTGTCGCCGCCGCCGTGTTGTAGGTTAACGTTTCCAGGGCACAGGGGTACCACGGCACATCCGTGTCTCTTGCCCGAACGTCCGGCACGGCATCATCAACCACTCACCGACCTCCATGCCCGAAGGCGCTGAAGTCGATCTCGACCGGGTCCGCGAGATGATCGACGAAGAGATGGAGCACGACGGCGGCTG
>DASXHF010000301.1:0-8511 GCA_036488775.1 Gemmatimonadaceae bacterium
GAGATCGTGCGTCGTGAAGCCGATGCGATGATCGGTGATGCGGCTCTGCGGATAGTTGTAGGTGCGGATCTTGGCCGAGCGGTCCCCCGTGCCCACCTGCGACTTGCGCATGCGTGAGCGCTCCGCCTCCTGCTCGGCGACACGCATGTCGAGCAGTCGCGCGCGCAACACTTCCATCGCCTTGAGCTTGTTCTGCAGTTGCGACTTCTGGTCCTGCTGCGACACCACGAGCCCGGACGGAATGTGCGTGATGCGCACAGCGCTGTCCGTCGTGTTGACGGACTGTCCTCCAGGGCCACTGGAACGGAAGACGTCGATGCGCAGATCCTTGTCCTCGATCTTCACGTCGACTTCCTCCGCTTCGGGCAGCACGGCAACGGTGGCCGCGGAGGTGTGGATGCGTCCCTGGGTCTCGGTCGCGGGTACACGCTGCACGCGGTGCACGCCCGACTCCCAGCGCATCGCACCGAACGCGCCGTCGCCGGAGACCTTGAAGATCGCTTCCTTGACGCCGCCGAGCGTGCCGTCGGAGAGCGAGATCATCTCGCGCCGCCAGCCGGGTTGCCGTTCGATGTAGCGGGAGTACATGCGAAAGAGGTCCGCTGCGAAGAGGGTGGCCTCGTCGCCGCCGGTGCCGGCGCGAATCTCGACGATCGCGTTGCGATCGTCGAGCGGATCGTGCGGTAGGAGTGCAGGCTTGAGCCGGGCCTCGAGGTCGGCGATCGTGGCCTCGAGGCGCGCGATCTCGTGCGTCGCCTCGGCCGCCATCTCGGGGTCGTCAATGGAAACGAGCTCGCGTGCTTCGGCGAGCTCGTTCTCGGACTTCTCGAGTCGGGCCGCCAGCTCGAGGACCGGCTGGAGGCGTCGGTGCTCCCGACCCAGCTCGGCGACCTGTCGAGAGTCGCCGAAGGTGTCCGGGTTGGACAGCAGCCGCTCCACCTCCGCCGCTCGGGCGAGAGTGTCGCCCAGCAGGTCGCGGAGGCCCAGGGGTCAGCTCTCCTTCGCGGTGTCCTTGGTCTGGTACTTCTGGCGGAACCGCTCGACGCGGCCGGCCGTGTCGACGAGGCGCTGCTTGCCCGTGTAGAACGGGTGGCAGTCGGCGCAGACGTCGGTATGGATCTCCGCGATGGTGGAGCGCGTCTCGAACGTGTTGCCGCACGCGCACTTCACGATTGCGGTCGCGTACTCGGGATGGATGTCGGTCTTCATGAGTGCCCTGCCTGGCGTAAAGAGCAGATTCGGAAACAGCTTGTGAATATACCGGGATTTGGAGCTAAAAGACAAGGTGACAACGGCTTGCTTGTTTGACACCGCCGCGCGGCCCCGATACGTTAGCCAGGATGCATCCTCTTGGTTCCCCCCGGGACTGATATGAGCACTCAGACCGCCGACTTCCTCGCCACCATTCCCCTGTTCAGCGGACTGCAGCGTGAGGAACTCCAGAAGTTCGCCGAGCTGACGCGCGAGCGATCCTACCCGCGGGGAAGCGTCATCCTCTTCCAGGACGACCCCGGCGACTCGCTGTTCGTCCTTCGCGTTGGACGGGTGAAAGTCGTCCTGATCGGTGAGGATGGCCGCGAAGTGATCCTCGGCGTCCTCGAGCCCGGCGCACACTTCGGCGAGCTCGCGCTCATCGATGATCAGCCGCGCTCGGCACACGTCATCGCGATGGAGGACGCGCAGCTTCTCATCCTCCGCCGTGAAGACTTCCGCCGTCGCGTCGAAGCGAACCCCACCGTGGCGTGGGCTCTCCTCACCGAGCTTTCCCGCCGCCTCCGTCGCGCCGACAACAAGATCGGCGGGCTGGTGTTGCTCGATGTGCCAGGGCGGATCGCCCGGCTCCTGCTCGACCTCGCCGACGAGACGGGAGGCGCGACGATCGACAAGCCGCTCACCCACCAGACGATCGCGCAGATGATCGGCGCGAGTCGCGAGACGGTGTCGCGGGCGATGAAGGAGTTTCAGGACGCGGGCCTCATCACCGTCGAGCGCCGCCGTATCGGGCTCGGTGACCGGGACGCACTGGAGAAGCGCTCGCAGATCCGCATGTGAGCGCCGTCACCCAGCTCACGTGACGATCCCGCCGGCAAGCCTCCCCGCGCTCACATTCTTCGCCGTGCTGGTCGGCGCGGACGCCCCATGAGTCTGACCCTGCGCTTCTGGGGCACCCGCGGCTCGATCCCGAGCCCCGGTCCGCTGACCGCGCGTTACGGGGGCAACACTCCCTGCCTCGAGCTCCGTACCGCCGACGGCTGGCTGGTGATCCTCGACGCGGGCACCGGCATCCGCGAGCTGGGCCGTTCGCTGCTCCAGCGCGCCAACGGTGGCTCGGTCGCGGGCGACATCTTCCTCACCCACGCCCACTGGGACCACATCCAGGGCATCCCCTTCTTCGCGCCACTGTTCCGCAAGGGGAACCACTTCACCATCTGGGGCTCCGGATCGCTGCAGACGAGCATCGACCGGGTGGTCCGCGATCAGATGTCGCCGGTGGTGTTTCCGGTGTCGTTCGAGGAGCTCCAGGCGCGGATCGACTTCCAGGAGCTTGCGGAGGAGGAGCGCGCGGGGCGTGGGTACGAGGTTCGCGCTATGGCGGTGCGGCACCCCGGGGGTGCGCTGGGCTATCGCTTCAGCGAGCGTAACGACCAGGGCGGTGGGCTCGTCTATGTGTCAGACAACGAGCTCAGCCCTGCGGGCCGCTACGACGACCCACCCGACTGGCGCAAACGGTTCGTCGCGTTCGTGCGTGGCGCCTCGGTGCTGGTGCACGACACGATGTACACGGCCGACGAATACCAGAGCTTCGTCGGATGGGGACATTCGACGTACGAGGACGCGACCGCGCTGGCGCTGGAGGCGGAGGTGGAGCGGCTGGTTCTCTTCCATCATCATCCCGAGCGAACGGACGCCGACGTCGATCGATGCGTGGACGGCTGCCGCGCCCTGGTCGCGAAGCGCGGCGGACGACTCGAGGTGAGCGCGGCCGCCGAAGGGATGACGTTGGAAGTCTGAAGGAGGAGGCATGATCAACCGCATCGGTCGTCTCACCGTCGTCGCCATTGCCGCTGCCTGCGCCGCGGTCCCGGCCGCGCGTGGGGAGGCACAGCAGGCCAAGCCTACGGTCGTCGTCATGGTGTTCAACAACGACGCCGATCCGCGGACCGCGCGCGACTACGAGGGCCTGAACAAGGCGATCGCCGACTTCCTGACCACCGAGATGTCGGCGAACCCGAACGCTCGCGTGGTCGATCGGGGACAGGTGCAGAAAGCGATCGACGCGCAACGGCTCCCTCCAGGCGCGCGCCTGACGCGGGAGTCGGCGATGACGGCGGCCAAGTCCATCGGCGCGCAGAAGGTCATCGTCGGGCGGTTCGCCCCGGACGCACAGGGGAACTTCCGTATCGACGCCCGCGCTGTAGACGTCGGGTCCGGCGCCGTGGAATTCACCGACCGCGTGCAGGCCAGGGCCGACAGCATCGTTCCGCTGGTGGGCGGGTTGGCGGGCCGGTTGTACGGAGGCATGGGCGTGGCGCCGGCGACCTCCGCCGCCGGCCCAGCGGCCCGTCTTCCGATGCGCGCCGCCATTACGTACGGCCAGGCGCTCGACGCAACGGACCGCGGTGACCGGGCGCGGGCCACGGAGCTGTACGGCACCGTGCTCAAGGACTTCCCCGACTACGGGCCGGCGAAGCGCGGGTTGGCTCGGTTGAAGCCGGCCCCCTGACGCCCCGGTAGCGCGATCGGCGGCGCGCCCGCACCGGGCGCCGCCTCGCACTGCCGACGTGTCTCCCTCCGCATGAAACCCCTCCTCCTCACCCCACTCGGCCGCACGCTCTCCACGGCGCCACTCGGCCGTCGCGGCGATGACATCGAGGTGCGTCGCATCCCCGCGCTGCCGACTCCACGCGCGCTCGACGCCGACCGCCCGACCGTGATCGCGCTCGATCGCGCGCTGCTGGCGAGCGCCGGCGCCGATGTCGAGCGCCTGCGGGAGCTGTCGACGGTGGTGGCGCTCGTCGGCATCGGCGACCCCGGCGAGCGCGAGCCGTCGACCGATTTTCCGGTGGAGCTGCTGACGAGCTTCGTGTCGGGCGACGCCGCGGCCGGCACCGTGATCGCGGCCCTTCGCGGCGGATTTCGGCATGCCGCGGCGCTGGTCGCGGCGCGACAGTCGCGCGTGCTGGCGGAGGAGCGGCAGCGCGAGCTCGCCGAGCTGACGACGATCGGCGTCGCCCTCTCGACGGAACGGGACCTAGGGGCGCTGCTCGATCTCATCCTCACGCAGGCGCGCCGCGTCACGGCGAGCGACGCCGGCTCGCTGTATCTCGTCGAGCGTGACGAGTCGGGCGGTCCGGGCCAGCTCCGGTTCGCCATGGCGCAAAACCATTCGCTGCCGGGCATACCCTTTTCCAGCTTCACCGTCCCGATCGACTACTCGAGCCTCGCCGGGTACGTCGCCATGACCGGACAGCCGCTCGTCATCGGGGACGTCTATCTCGTGCCGGACGACGTGAGCTATCGGCAAAATCGCAGCTTCGACGACGCGTTCGGCTATCGCACGAAGTCGATGCTGGTGCTGCCGATGAAGTCGCACCGCGACGAGATCGTCGGCGTCCTGCAGCTGATCAACCGCAAGCGCGTGCCCGACATCCGGCTCATGTCGGACGAGGTCGTCGACCGCGAGGTGGTGACCTACGACGAGCGGTGTGTGGAGCTGACGAGCGCGCTCGCGTCGCAGGCGGCGGTGGCGATCGAGAACGGTCGCCTGTACGAGGACATCGAGAAGCTGTTCGAGGGGTTCGTGACCGCCGCGGTGACGGCGATCGAGCAGCGCGACCCCACGACGTCCGGCCACTCGGGCCGCGTGGCAACGATGACCGTGAGCCTCGCCGAGGTGGTCGACCGCAGCAACGACGGCCCATACCGGCACGTGAGCTTCACGCGCGAGCAGCTCCGTGAGCTGCGCTACGCCGGCCTGCTGCACGACTTCGGAAAGGTCGGGGTCCGCGAGCAGGTGCTGGTCAAGGAGAAGAAGCTGTATCCGCAGGATCTCGAGGTCATCCGGCACCGCTTCGCCTATCTGCTGCAGCGCGCCGATCTGGAGTTCGAGCGCAGCCGCGCCGATTTCGTGCTGGCGCGCGGCCAGACGGGCTACGACGAGTACGTCGCCGAGCTGGAGACGGCGCGTCGCGCGCGCGCGCACGAGCTCCGATGCTTCCTCGACGCGATCGTGGGCGCCAACGAGCCGACGGTGCTGCCTGAGGGAAGCTTCGAGATGCTCTATCGCATCCGGGACAAGACCTTCGTCGACTTCGAAGGACGCGTGCGCCCGCTGCTGGAGGAGGACGAGCTCCGGTACCTGATGATCCGGAAGGGCAATCTGAATGACGCGGAGCGACGCGAGATCGAGTCGCACGTCACTCACACCTTCCGCTTTCTCGAGCAGATCCCGTGGACGCGAGAGCTACGCAACATCCCCCAGATCGCCTACGGCCACCACGAGAAGCTGAATGGCCAGGGATACCCGAACGCGCTCGACGGCTCGGCGATCCCGGTGCAGACGCGCATGATGACGATCGCCGACATCTACGACGCGCTCACGGCCACCGACCGCCCGTACAAGCGCGCCGTCTCCACGCAGGGCGCGCTCGATATCCTGCACACGGAAGCGAAGGAAGGGATGCTCGACCCGGTACTGCTCGAGGTATTCGTGCAGGCCCGGGTGTTCGAGGCGGTGAACCGTGAACGGTGAGCCGTGAACCGTGGGTGACTCAGACCTGGCCGACTGACGCCTCACCGTTCACGGTTCACCGTTCAGCTTCGCCGGTTCTCCGCGCATCACTTCTCTGAGCCGCTCCACCAGCGCCTGGTGACTGAACGGCTTCTGCACGAACGCGGCGGCGGGATCCACCAGACCACGCCGGAAGGCGACGTCGTCGGTGTAGCCGGACATGAACAGCACGCGCATGTTGGATCGTCTGCGCGCGATCTGCTCGGCGAGCTCGCGGCCCCCCATCTCCGGCATCACCAGGTCGGTGAGGAGGATGTCGATCGGATCGGCGTAAGTGTCGGCGACGCGTAGCGCTTCGACGCCCGTTCGCGCTTCGAGTACGGTGTAGCCTTCGCGGCGCAGGATGCGCCGCGTCACGTAGCGCAGCGTCTCGTCGTCTTCGGCGAGGAGCACGACGCCGGCCGAGTGGCTCGGCGCATGCTGGGCCCCGTTCGGCGCATCGGACGCAGGGCCTGCCTCGACGCTTGGCAGGTACACCTTGAACGTCGTGCCGCTGCCGACCTCGCTGTACACCCAGATGAATCCGCGCGACTGCTTCACGATGCCATAGACGGTCGAGAGCCCGAGCCCCGTACCTTCGCCCACCGGCTTCGTCGTGAAGAAGGGCTCGAAGATGCGGGCTTGCACGTCCGGTGACATGCCCATCCCCGTGTCGCTGACCGCCAACATGACGTAGCGGCCGGGCTCTCCGTCGACGCCGCGCTCGTCGAGGTATGCGCCGCTCAATGACGCGTTGCTCGTCTCGACGGTGAGATGGCCGCCATTCGGCATCGCCTGGACGGCGTTCACGACGAGGTTCATGAGAACCTGGCCGATCTGCCCTTCGTCCGCGACTACGGTGTCGAGGGGACCCGCGGGGCCGACGTCGAACTTCACGTCCTCGCGCACGAGGCGCCGCAACATCGGCGCCATGTCGGCAACGACGCGGTCGAGATGGAGGGGCTTGGGACGCTGAATCTGCTTCCGCCCGAAGGCCAGCAGTTGGCTCGTGAGCATCGTCGCGCGTTCGGTGGCCTGCGCGATCTCGCGAACCTCGGCGTGCCGATCGTCGGCCGGCTCGATCGATTGCCGCAGCAGCTCGACGTTGAGCTTGATGACGGTGAGCACGTTGTTGAAGTCGTGCGCGATCCCGCCTGCCAGGCGGCCGACCGCTTCCATCTTCTGCGCCTGGCGGAGCTCGGCCGCGAGACGACGCTGCTCGGTGACGTCGGACATCGAGCCGACGGCGCGCGTCGCACGGCCTTCGTGGTCGCGCACGATGATGCCGCGGTTGATCACGACGGCATAGCTGTCGTCGGCGCGGCGGAAGCGATATTCGTCGGTCCACGCTGCGTCGCCCGAGGCCATCGCGTGCGCAAGCGCGCGCCGCACGCGTACGCGGTCCTCCGGATGGACGAGATCCACGAACCAGACCGTCCCGCTCTCGCGGCCGTCGCACCGATGGCCGAACGTCGACCAGAGCACGTCGCTCATGACGCAGCGATCGTTGATGACGTCCCAGTCCCAGATGACGTCGTTCGTCGCGCGAGCGGCGAGGCGATGTCGCTCCTCGCTCGCCAGCAGCGCTGCCTGAACGCGTTTCCGCTCGCTGATGTCCTGCACCTGCGAGAGGAAGTAGTGCAGCTTCCCCCTGGAATCGCGGACGACGGACACGGTCAGCAGCACCCACACGACGTGTCCGTCCTTGTGCAGGTAGCGTTTCTCGACCTGGTAGCGCTGGAGCTCGCCGGAGAGCGCCTGCCGGACGTTGGCGAGGTCGGCCTCCAAGTCGTCGGGGTGGGTGATCTGCTGAAACGACCCCCCGAGCAGCTCGGCTTCGTCGTAGCCGGTGATGGTGCAGAGCGCCTCGTTGACGCGCAGCCATCGGCCATCCGTCGCCACGAGCGCCATGCCGATGCCCGCACTGTCGAACGCGCTGCGGAACCGGGCCTCGCTCTCGCGCCGTTCTTCCTCGAGCCGCTTCTGATCGCTGACGTCGCGGCCCGCGAGGAACGTCACCCCGCTCCTCGCCGGCGCGGCGGTCCAGGACACCCAGCGCCACGTTCCGTCCGCCGATCGACAGCGGTTCTCGAAGGCGACGAAGCGCTCGCCAGTCGTGAGGCGCTGGAGCGCACTCTTCGTGATCGGCCGATCGTCGGGATGGACGAGATCCATGAACGCGCCCGGCCCCTCGACGTCGCGGCCGAAGGTACGCAGCGTCGCCCCATTCACGCGACGGAGGTCGCCATTCGCGTCCACCATACAGAGGAGATCGGCCGAGATCGCAAAGAGCTGGTCGCGCTCGTCGCGCATGCGCTCGACGTCCCGCGCGCCGCGGAACATGCCGGCCAATCGGGGAACGGTGAGCGAGGCGATCCCCCCCGCGATGATCGCAAAGGGAATCGCGGTGGCGGACGTCGAGATGACAGCGGCGTGCGCCTGTTGCAGCAGAGCGAGGAAGGGCTGCACGCGGAGAGGTAGGGCGTTGAGCGGCGGCTGGGAGGTCCAGAGAGATAGACGGGACGGCGCCCGATGCGTCACAGAGGCGCCCGTTTCCCAATGGGCCGCCTCGACTACTTCATCGGCCCGTACCCGCCCCCGCCAGGGGTCTCGATCGTCACGACGTCGCCGGGAGCGAGGGCGACCCGACACTTGGCGGGCAGCTCGGCGCCGTTGAGGAGATTACGGCCCGGCGCCCCGGCCTGGCCCCCGTTCACGCCCCGCGGCGCGTGGCGCCGGCG
>DASXHF010000305.1:0-19906 GCA_036488775.1 Gemmatimonadaceae bacterium
GCCGGTGCACCCACCGTGATCAGCACGTAGTGCGTCGTGCCGATCCGGCCGGCCGCATGGCAGATCGAGACCTTGTCGTCGTCCTTGCTCTTGTCCTTGCTGTCGTCACTGCTCTTGCTGCCATCATCCTTGCTCCCGCCACTCTGATCCGAGCTCGAGCCCTTCGAAGCGCTCAGTGGGCCGGGCGCCAGAAGGCGCGAGTTGGCGGAGTCGCTACAGGCGGCAGCTGCCGCGAGCGCGAATCCAATGGCGATGGGTACCAACGGCTTCCGCATGTTCATTCCTCCGCGGGGAACAGGCACGATCATTTCGCGTCGCCGGCGTGACGACGTGAGACGATGCCAATGATCATTGCACCCGCGAGGCAAATCGCAGTCCAGCGCGCGCGGTCAGTCGTTCCGGTGTTTCGAGCCACGCGCACCTGATTTTCACGAACTTCGACGCGAGGCGTCGCTGCTGCGACACATGTAGTGTTGCGCCGACGCAACGTCTAGTAGCTGTGCGGCTCACCCACCGGCCGCGCCGTCAACGACGCACCGGGACAAACACCTGACTCACCCCGCGTACCGTACCCACCTCGCCAACTCCGCGAGGTTCGGCCGCTTGCCGTACATCAATAGTCCGACGCGATAGATTCGCGCCGACACCCAGATCGCAGCGAGACACGCGACCGCCACCCCGCCGATCGCACCGGCGACTTCATACCACGGCACGGGAATCAACGTCATCCGCAGCGGCATCAGGATCGGCGCCGAGAAGGGCAGCAGCGACATGGTGCGCGCCAATCCGCTGCCAGGGTTGGTCATGATCGGCGTCATGAAGATCACCGACGAGATGAGCAGCAGCATGACCGGCATCGATGCCTGCTGGACGTCCTCCTGGCTGCTGACCATGGCGCCGACCGCGGCGAAGAGCGACGAATAGAAGATGAACCCCAACACGAAAAAGAGCAGGAGCGCCATCGCCGTGCCGAGCGAGAGCGACGGCAGCGCGCCCGCGAACACGCCGGCGCTCGCGGCACGCGCGCCCGCGGAGCCTGCCTGCGCAGCCACGTCGGGCGTCATCCCCTTGGTGATGAACGGCGACGCATAGGTGAGGAGCGCCATGCTCAGGAAGACCCAGGCGACGACCTGGGTGATCGCGACGAGGCCGACGCCGAGGACCTTGCCGGCAAGCAGCGTGTCGGTGCTCACGCTCGATACCACGACCTCGGCCACACGCGTCGTCTTCTCCTCCAACACGCCACGCAGGATGGTCTGGCCGTAGAGCACGATCATCATGTAGAGGAGCAGCGCAACGACATAGCCGAACACGACGTTGCCGAGGCCACTCCCGCGCTCCCTCCCATGATCCCCGATCTTTTCGGTACGCAGCTCCAGGTGCGCGCCCGTGAGCGCCGAGACGCGCGAAGGGTCGATGCCCTCACCCTGCAAACGCTGGGCGAGCACCTGTTCGCGGACGACGCTGCTGATGCCCTCGACGTCGCCCATCGAGCTCGCGTTTCGACCGGCGTAACGCGCCGACGAGCCGGCCACGGTGCTGGAATCGAGCACGAGATATCCGCGGCGCTCCTTGTCCCGAACCTCGATCATCGCGCGGTCCTCCTCGCGCGGCACGGACACCGGGGCGACCGAGCGGACGTCCGGCGCAGGAGACAGTGGAAAGCGCTCGCGCAGGGCGGTCGCGACGTGCTCGCCCAGCGCCGTGCCGGTGGCGTCGATCACCACGACGTTGGCGACGTCGGTCGAGGACTTCGTCTTCGCCGAGATCATGATCGGAACGACGGTGATCAGCGCGAAGAACACGGGGCCGAGCAGGGTGCCGACGAGAAACCACTTCGAGCGCACGCGCTCGAGGTACTCGCGCTTGAAGACCACACCGAGCTTCCGCATGCTAGCCTTGTCCACTCATCCCCTCCTCGACGCCCGTGGCGCCGACCTTTTCGAGAAAGATCTGATGCAGCGAGGGCTGCACGAGCTCGAACCGCTGCACGGGCGCACCAGTTTGGATGACGCGGCGCAGCAACTGCTGTGGGTCGGCGCCCGGTGCGAGCTCGATCTCGTAGTACCGGTTCTGGTCGTCGACGCGCGACACGAGGGTACGGTCGGCGAGGATGGACGCCACGGCACCTCGCGCCTGGCCGTCCACACCGAGGGCGACGACGCGGCCGCCGTGCTCGGCCTTCACGCGGCTCACCGCGCCGTCCAGCACCTTGCTGCCGCGCGCGATGATGCACACGGCGTCGCAGAGCCGCTCGGCATTGTCCATCAGATGCGTACTGAAGATCACCGTCTTGCCGCGCGCCTTGAGCTCGACGACGGTGTCCTTGAGCGCCTGGGCGTTGATCGGGTCGAGACCGGAGAACGGCTCGTCGAGGATGACGAGATCGGGATCGTGGAGCAGGGTGCCGATGAACTGCACCTTCTGCTGCATCCCGCGCGAGAGCTCGTCGATCTTGGAGAGCCCCCAATCCTTCTCGGCGGTCTTGAGCTGGAAGCGTTCGAGCCACTCCTCGATGCGTCGCTCGGCGAGACGTCCGTCCACTCCTTTGAGCTCGGCGAGGAACTTGAGGACGCGCCGCACCTGCATCTTCTTGTAGAGGCCACGCTCCTCGGGGAGATACCCGATGCGATCGGTGACCCCTTGGTCGACGTGCGACTGACCGAACAGCGAGATCGTCCCGCTGTCGGGGACGATGATGTTCAGGATCATGCGGATGGTCGTCGTCTTGCCGGCGCCGTTCGGGCCGAGCAGTCCATACACCGCACCGCGCGGCACCTGCAGCGACAGATCGTGCACCGCGAGGTGGTCGGCGTACCGTTTGACGACACTTCGCATGTCGATGGCGAAGTCAGTCATGAGGACCCGGAAGGGAGGGAGGGGAGGGAGAAGGTAGCCCAATATACGGCCGGCGGCGCCGTGGGTTTCTTGGCCGCCACCGCCGCTCTTGCCGGTGTCCTTGCCGGACGACGAGATTCGACGCGTGTTCGCCATGCTGATACGACTCGCGGGACAAGATGACTGACACCCGGGCGACCCATCGGCTGGCGATCGCCGGGGTGGTCTTGGGATGTGTGGTGCTCCTCGGCGTCCTCGCCCTTCCGGTCGCCGAGCTGGTCGTGCGAGGTGGCGCCGAAGGCCTGCGACAGCTGGGCGCGGACGTCGAGCTGCGGCAGTCACTCGCGCTCACGGCTCTGACCGCGACGATCGCTACGCTCGTCACGGTCGCCGCAGGCACGCCGCTCGCCTATCTCCTTGCACGCGGCCGGATGCCGGCCGGATGGGCCGTAGGCGCGCTGCTCGATCTGCCGCTCCTCATCCCGCATCCGGTGGCCGGCCTGGCATTGCTGCTCGCCTTCGGCCGAGCGAGCGGCACCGGGCAGCTGCTGTCGCGGGCCGGCATCGCGCTCGTCGGGTCGCCGGTGGCGATCGTACTGGCAATGCTGTTCGTCGCGGCACCGCTGTACGTGAGCGCGGCGCGCGAGGCGATCGCCCGGGTGGATGCACGCTACGAGTCGGTGGCGCGCACGCTCGGCGACTCCTCCTGGCGCGCGGTGACGCGCGTGACGCTTCCGCAGGCGCGCCGCGGGCTCGTCGCCGCCGGCGTCGTGATGTGGGCGCGTGCGGTGAGCGAGTTCGGCGCCATCGTGATCCTCACCTACAACCCCAAAGTCGCCAGCGTCCTGGCGTACGACCGCTTCACCTCTTACGGGCTGGACGCAGCGCTTCCCGTGGCGGCGGTGCTGGTGCTGCTCGCGCTCGTGCCACTGCTCGTCCTTCGTTCCCTCCGGACGCGACCGGCACTCGGCGAGCCGGCGCGGTGATCGAGCTTCAATCGCTCAGCGCTCGCGCCGGCACGTTCAGGCTGCGGGACGTGAGCTTCACTCTTGCGAGCGGCTCGTGGGGAATCGTGCTCGGCTCCGTTGGTGCGGGGAAGACGACGTTGCTCGAGACGATCGCCGGTGTGCGCCGAGCCGAGTCCGGTCGTGTGGTGCTTCGCGGAATCGACGTCACCGGGACGCCGCCGGAGCGGCGGAGCGTCGGCATCGTGTATCAGCAGGGCTACCTGTTTCCGCACCTGACCGTCGACGAGAACGTTCGCTACGGCGGCGGAGATCCGCGTCATGCGGCCACGATCGCGAGTCGCCTCGGCGCGGACGCGCTTCGCACGCGGCAAGTCGGCTCGTTGAGTGGTGGCGAGCGGCAAGTCGTCGCGCTGGCGCGGGCGCTCGCGCCGCGTCCGGACATCCTGCTGCTCGACGAGCCATTCGCAGCGCTCGACCCGCGACGTCGCACGATGGTCCGGCGCGAGCTGCGCGCGATGCAGCGCGAGCTCGGGATGACCGTGCTGCAGGTGACGCACGACTTCGGCGAGGCGGGGACGCTGGGTGATCTGGCGCTGCTGATCGAAGGAGGCCGGTTGATCCGGGCGGCACCTCCGGAGGAGCTCTTTCGCCGTCCGCCGACGGCGGCGGCGGCGGAGTTTCTCGGTGCGGAGAACGTCTACGCCGGCACCGCCGAGCTGGTGGAGCGCGGGGATGGGACCGGTCCCGATGCGGTGCGCTTTCGGTCGGGTGCTCTGACCTTTTCGGCCATCGGCGAGTTCGCCGGCGGAGCGAGCCACGCGGTGATTCGCGGTGAAGACGTCGTGCTTTCTCGTGCGCGTCCGGGTCCGACGTCGGCGCGCAACGTGATGGACGGCGTCATCGTGGAGGTGGCAGTCGAGGGACCGCTCGCCCGGGTGACGGTCGACGTGCACGGCGCACCGCTCGTGGCGAACGTGACGTCGGGGGCGGTCGTGGAGCTCGGACTGGCGGCGGGAGTCGCAGTGGTGGCGACGATCAAGGCGACGGCCGTGCATCTCTGCTGAGATTCGTTGCCGTCCCCCGCGGTCGGCAGTCTTGAGCACGTCTCCACTCAGCGATCCGTTTGCTCATCCTGACCTTCGCCGCCATCGCGCTCATCGCCGCGCTGGCCCACGTGGCCGGCCGGCCGGCAGCGCGTGTGAACGACGTCGCACGAAAGCTCGACACGCGCGGCATCCTCGCCGTCGTGTTCGTCGCGACCTTCCTGCTGCTCTGGTATTCGTGGTCGTCGACGAATCCGATCCCGGTCGTGCACGACGAGATGGCGTACGTGCTCCAATCGAAGATCTTCGCGAGCGGGCACTGGTCCCTTCCGTCGCCGCCGCTGCCCGCCTTCTGGGAGCAGCCGCACGTGCTCGTGGAGCCGGCACTGGCGGCAAAGTACTTCCCCGGCCACGCGCTCGTCCTGACCATCGGCTCGTTCCTTGGTTGGCCGGCGCTCATGCCGCTCGTGCTACAGTCCGCGGCTGCCGTGCTGCTCTATGCCCTGGCGCGTCGGGTTGCCGGCGGACCGGTCGCATTCGCCACGTGGATCATCTGGCTCACGAGCCCGATCGTGCTCCATTTCGGACCGACGTACTATTCCGAATCGACGACCGTCGTCTGCTGGCTGGCGGGATGGACCTGTCTGTTGGAATGGCGTGCGCAGCGAAGTCTGCCCTGGCTCCTCGGCGTTGCGTTCTCTGTCGCATGGTGCTTCGTCACGCGTCCGCTGACCGGCGTCGCGTACGGGCTCCCGATCATGTTCGTCGTGATGCGCGACGTTCACGCCGGCAAGCACTGGCGCCAGCTTCTCGTCGCGGTTGCGCTGGGCGCGGCGGTGCTGGGCATCATTCCTCTGTGGAGCGCACTCACCACCGGTGATTGGCGCACCACGCCGCTCCTCCTGTACACCAGGCAGTACATGCCGTACGACGTGCCGGGCTTCGGGCTGATCACCACGCCACCCGCGCTCGAGATCAGCCCTCAGCTCGGCTATCTGAACCAGGCATATGCCCGTTGGCACGTGCATCACTTCCCGTCCACGCTGCCGGCGATCTCCGTCCAGCGGCTGCGACCACTCTCGGAAAGCGTGTGGGGTCTGTCGCGCGGGGTGCTCGTGGTGTTCGCGCTCATGGGCCTCCTCGTGCTGGACAGTGTGACGCTGTTCGCCGTCGTGAGCGCGGCGATTCTCTTTCTGCTCTATCTCACCTTCGCGACGCCGCCCGGTTGGACGTTGTACTACTACGAGGCGGTGCCGACGCTCGCGTTTCTGACCGCGGCCGGACTGGCGTGGGCCGTCTCGATGTTCGGACGTCCGCGACCGACCGCGCCGTCGCGGAGCTATTCATGGACGTCGCCTCGGTGGGCCATGCCGCTTGCTCTTGGCGCGCTGATGCTCAGCGTCGCGGTCGTTCCGGCCCTGAAGCGCGTGCGGGCGGAGCATGTGCGCAGCCAGCGGGTCATGAACGAGTTCGACGCCGTGCCACGCGCGATTCCCGAGCAGAAGGCGCTCCTGTTCGTGTACTACAAGCCAACGCACGACCCCAACGTCAGCTTCGTCAGAAATTCGCCGGCGCCATGGGCCGAGCGCGTGTGGGTCGTACGCGATCGCGGGCCGGAGGAAAACGCGCGCTTGATGGCGATGTCCCCAGACCGCGCCGCATACCTGTACGACGAGGAGCAGAAGGCCCTTTTTCGCTATGATCCGCGGCGTGTACGATGATCCGCTGAGCAGGCCGGCGTTGTGACAGTGCAGCCTTCACGGTCGTCCTAGCGACAGTTCATCGTCCGTTCCGGAGGAAGCGCTTGTCCACCACCGCCGTCCCGCGCTCCGCCGCCGCGCCCCGCCCAGAGTTCGTCGTCCAGGAGAGCGCTGCCCCCGCGAGCCTGTCGCGGACGCTGCTGATCCTCTCGGCCGTGGTCGCAGTGAGTGGGCTGTACACCTACTGGCATCTCGGACGCGGCTGGATTCCGTTCGACGACGGGGCTCTCGCGCACAGCGCCGAACGGGTGCTGCAGGGCGAGCTGCCGCATCGTGACTTCGACGACGTCTACACGGGCGGACTCGCGCTCCTGAACGCGGCGGCGTTCAAGCTGTTCGGAACGACGCTCATGGCGCTGCGGCTCATGGTGCTCGCGGCGTTCGTGGTCTGGCTGCCGAGCGTGTACTACATCGCCGCGCGATTCCTGCGCCCGTTGGCCGCGGCCGGTGTGACGGCCCTCGCCGCGGTGTGGTCGCTGCCGAATTATCCGGCCGGCATGCCGTCATGGTACAACCTGTTCTTCGCCACCTTCGGCGTTGCGGCGCTGTTCCGGTACCTCGAAGATCGCCGCCTCCGCTGGCTGGCCGTGGCAGGCGTCGCAGGCGGATTGTCCTTCCTGATGAAGGTGGTCGGCCTCTACTACGTGGCGGGGGTGCTGCTCTTCCTCGTCTTCCACGTGCACGAGGAGTCCCGGGCCACGCGAGGCGGTACCAGTTCCGGCATCGTCTATCCCGCATTCGTCTCCGCCTGTCTCCTGGCGTTCGTGCTGGCGATCGGTGCGCTCGTCGGCAAGCAGCTGCACGCCACCAACGTGATGCACTTTCTCGTGCCGCCCGCGTTCCTGGCGGCGCTGTTGGCGCAGAACGAATGGAAGGAGCCGGCCGGCACGAGCCGCGAGCGGTTCGTCGACCTCCTGCGGGTCGTCGGCGTGTTTCTCGGCGGTGTCGCGATTCCGGTCGCTCTGTTTCTGGTGCCGTATGCGCTCAGCGGCTCGGTGGGAGCGTTCGTGTACGGCGTGTTCGTGCTCCCCACGAAGCGCTTTTCGTTCGCGGTGTTCCATCCGCCGTCGCTCTCGACGCTGGCGGCGCTGATTCCTCTCGCGCTTCTGCTCTACTACGCCCGGCGTCTGGAGTCGCGCACGCCGCGCTGGATCCTCGCCGGGCTGGTGCTCGCGCTCGCGGCGGTTTGTGTAGAAACGGCGTACAGTCCGCCGCTATACCGCACGGTCTGGTACGCGCTGCGCAATCTGATTCCCGTGCTGACGGTGCTCGGCGTCACGGTGCTGTCGCAGCGTCGCGAGGCCGAGAAGCGGTCGCCACTGCTGCGGGAGCGGGTCTTCCTGCTGCTCAGCGTCACCGCGGTATGCAGTCTCGTTCAATTTCCATTCGCGGTTCCGAACTACTTCCTGTACGTGGCCCCGCTGGCGCTGCTGACGGTCATCGCGCTGTCGTTCTACTTCCGTCCGATGGCGCCCGGCATCCCCGCCGTCGTGCTCGGATTCTTCCTGGTCTTCGGGGTCACGAGAAACAATTCGGTCCCGCTCTCCGCCCTGGCGTTCTTCTACTGGCCCTATACCACGATGAAGCCGCTCACGATGGAGCGCGGGGCCGGGATCACGGTGATCGACGACGAGGCGGCAGATTGGAATGCCGTCGTTCCGTTGCTCAAAGAGCACGCGCGGGGCGGGTATACCTGGGCATCATCGGACTGCCCCGAGCTCTACTTTCTTTCCGGGCTTCGCAATCCCACGCGCTCGCTGTTCGAGTTTTTCGATGAGCCGAAGGGCCGTGTCGACCGCGTCTTCCGAGCCCTCGACACCCACGGCGTGACGGTGATCGTGCTGAACCGGCGTCCCGCCTTCTCGCCGACGCTGACGGTCCGCCTGCTCGACGGGCTCTATGAGCGCTATCCGCACGGCCAGGACGCGGGGCGTTTCCACGTCCGGTGGCGTTGATGAAGCTGCACGCGAGGGTGATGGAGAACACGCTGGCCTATCGCGTGTGGCAGGCGCCGTTCGCCGAGCAGAAGCTCGCTCCGCTGTTCGCGCACAACGACATGACGCGCGTGCGCCGGGTGCTCGACGTGGGCTGCGGCCCCGGGACGAATACGCACCACTTCACCGGGATGGAGTATCTCGGGATCGACTTCAATCCGGCGTACGTGGAGAGCGCCCGGCAGCGTCACGGGCGCGAGTTCGTGGTGGCGGACGTGACGCGCTACGAAGTACCGCGCGACAAGCGATTCGACCTGATCCTCGCCAACAGCCTCTTTCATCACATCGACGTGGCGAACACGCGTCGCATCCTCGCGCATCTGGCGACGCTGCTGTCGAGCGACGGTTACGTGCACGTGTTCGACCTGGTCCTTCCGGGCCGGCCGTCGGTATCCCGCTTCCTCGCTCGCGCCGATCGCGGCGAATTTCCGCGGCCGCTGGAGGAGTGGCGGGAGCTCTTCACGGAAGCATTCGAACCCGTCGTCTTCCAGCCCTACCCCCTCGGTGTCGCAGGCGTGACGCTCTGGAACATGGTGTACTTCAAGGGACGGCCGCGCCGATGAGCGCCGGCACACGGGTGTCGGTCGCGATCCCCCTCCACAACGAGGAAGCGGGCGTCCGCGAGCTGCTGTCGCGTCTGGGTGCGGTGCTGGACCGCGTGCCCGGCGGGCCGCACGAGATCGTGCTGGTCGACGACGGAAGTCGCGACGCGACGCTGACGATCGTCGAGGACGCCGCTCGGCGGGACTCGCGCCTCGTCGTCGTGGCGCTGTCTCGCAACTTCGGACATCAGGCCGCCCTCAGCGCCGCGCTGGATTTCACGTCGGGAGACGTCGTCGTGGCGATGGATGGGGATCTGCAGGATCGGCCCGAGGTGATCCCCGATCTCCTCGCGAAGCACCGCGAGGGATACGACGTCGTGTACGTCCAGCGCGCCAAGCGAAAGGAAGCCTGGCCGAAGCGGCTGAGCTATTTCCTGGCGTACCGCCTCATCGCCGCTCTCGCGGATACGTCACTTCCGCTGGATGCGGGCGACTTCGCGCTGATGTCGCGTCGGGTGGTCGACCAGATGAGCGCCGCGCCGGAGCACCAGCGGTATCTGCGCGGCCTGCGAAGCTGGGTCGGGTTCCGCCAGACCGGTATCATCGTCGAACGCGACGAACGGTTCGCCGGAACGACCAACTATGGGCCCCTCAAGCTCTTCAAGCTTGCCTCCGACGGGCTCTTCTCGTTCTCGATCCTGCCGCTCCGCGCCGCGGCGATGCTCGGGGCCATCGCGATTCTCGTGAGCGGCGTGTTCTCGATGTACACGCTCTACGCGCGGCTCTTCCTTGCGCGGACGCCCGCCGGTTTCACCTCGTTGATGTTGTTCCTGTCGTTTCTGTCCGGCGTGCATCTGTTCTTCCTGGGCATCATCGGCGAGTACGTAGGCCGCATCTACCAGGAGACGAAGCGCCGTCCGATCTACGTCATCGGGTCGGTCGTGCGCGGCGGTGCCGGTGTCGCGGCCGGCTCGCGGTATCCTGAAGTCATCGGCCCCCCAGCGCGCAGCTGACGGGCGCCCACTCGACGAATGGATTCCAGCTACGGGGCTCGCTATCGCGAGCTGTTCGAGCGTCACTGGTGGTGGCGTGCGCGCGAACGCGTCATCCTGGAGACGCTTCGATCCTTGCAGCCGCCCGACGGGTGGCCGAGCATCCTCGACGTCGGTTGTGGGGACGGTCTCTTCTTCGACGCGCTGGGGCGGCTGCCGGGAGCTCGAATCGTCGAGGGGGTGGAAAGCGCCGCGGAGCTCGTGTCGCCCGATGGTCCGCATCGCGACCGCATCCACCTGACGCCGTTCGACGCCAGATTCCAGCCTGGTCGACGCTACTCGCTCATCCTGATGCTCGACGTGCTCGAGCATCTCGCCGAGCCGGTCGCGGCGCTGCGGCATGCGGTCTCCCTGCTCGAGCCGCGCGGAACGCTTCTCGTGACCGTGCCGGCGTTCATGTCGCTCTGGACGCGGCACGACGACCTGAATCACCATTACACGCGTTACGACCAGCGCAGCTTCGCCGCGCTCGCGGCGCAGGCCGGCCTGCACCTCGAGCGGTCCCGCTATGTCTTTCGGTGGACCTTCGCCGCGAAGCTCGCGACGCGGCTGGTCGAGCGGTTGGTTCCCGGGGAGCCTACGCCACCCACGGTTCCGGCGCGGCCCGTGAACGCAGCGCTGTATGCGCTGTCGCGAGCGGAGGAGCTCCTCGTCGGCGCGCTACCGCTGCCGTTCGGCAGCTCGTTGCTCGCCGTCGGCTCGGCGACGCACGACACCGTGGACGCTTGACCTAGGCGACGTTAGGGACCGCTTCCACCGGAACGGGCGCCGGCGCGGGCGTCGTATCGCGCTCGAGGCGACTTCGCAGGAAGGCGAGCACCTCCGCCTCGTGCTGACGCAGTCTGCCGCTCTCGGGATTACGCTCGTGCCACCGCTCCTTCACCAGGGGCGGCAGCACACTGCCCTCGCGATAGGCGTTGAGCAGCTCTGGGTGGATGTAATACTTGCGACACACGGTGCGTGTATTGCCAAGCCGGGCCGACGTCTGCTCGATGGCGCGTAGAATGTTGCGCTCCGCCTCCTTCTTGGTGGAGGCGGGACCGAGCTGGCGGAGCGCCTCGGCGGCCAACATCGTTCCGGCCCACGTGCGAAAGTCCTTTGCCGTCACTTCCCGGCCGGCGATCTCGCGCAGGTAGCCGTTCACGTCTTCGGCGCCGACGCTCTGTCGCCGTCCATCGTCGTCCACGTACTGAAAGAGCTCGTGTCCCGGGAGCTCCTGGCAGCGCTGCACGATGCGCGCGATGCGCCGGTCCGTGACGGCGACGGAGTGGACGATGCCGCTCTTGCCGCGGAAGTCGAAGCGAACCTTCGCGCCGTCGACCTGCACGTGACGCCGGCGCAGCGTGGTGAGCCCGAACGACTTGTTCGCCTTGGCGTATTCGTTGGAGCCGACGCGGATCAGCGTGCGCTCGAGCAGCCACACGATCGTGGCCATGACCTTGTCGTGCGACAGCTCCGGCAGCGCGACGTCGTGCTCGACGCGCTCGCGAATCCTCCAGAGCACGTCGCTCAGGGCGATCATGCGTTCGAACTTCGTGCCGTCGCGCTGCTCGCGAAAGCTGGGATGATAGCGGTATTGCTTGCGCCCGCGCGCGTCACGCGCCGTCACCTGGAGATGACCGTCCGGCTCGGGACAGATCCAGACGTCCGTCCACGCCGGCGGGATCGCCAATGAGCGGAAGCGGCGAATCTGTGCGCGGTCGGTGATCGCGGCGCCGTCGACGTCGAGATAAGTGAACCCGCGCCCGTGACGCCGGCGTTTGATGCCCGGCATCGCGTCCGTGACGTAGCGCAGCCCGACCGCCTGGGCGGAGCTGACGTACTCTGGCGAGGCTGACTGTCCCACGATGTCCCTCCGTTGTCCGAGCGGCGTCGCCCGGGACTCATCGGCGGCCTCTACAGCACCGCGTTCAGCCTTTGGACGGCGGGACACCGCCAGCGGCAACCACGCACCCGAACAAACACCGCAGCACGACCGACCATGTCGCGGTCGAGAAACAGCGCACTTCCGCGCACCTTGTGCGAGCCGCAAGCTTACGCGGCACGTCGGCCCGAGACCGGGGGAAGACTGATGGGCGCTCCGGATTCCTACGATGCACTCGCGGCGTCGATCGAGCGCGCCTTGCGGAGCGATCTCGAGCCGCCGGGATCGGCCACGCACCTCGTCGGCTCGATCGACCGCATCATGCTCGAAGAGGCCCGCGGCGGCGAGCTGCGGCTCGCGTACCTCCGACTGATCATCGTCGCGCCGTACACCGTGCTCGCGGTGCGCGCGCTCGTACGTGCGGGCGCAGCCGTATCGACGGCGCGTCTCCTGACGCCGATCCTGCTCTGTGTGGCGTGGCTTGCCGGTTCCGTCGCGCTCATCCTGGCGCTGCGACGCGGCTGGTATCGTCGGTGGGTCGCGCACGTCGCACCGGTGCTGTCGGCGGTGATGATCCTCGTGACGTTCATTCCGCTCTGGCGCGCGGCCGGCGCGGCGTGGCTCGACGCCGGAGAGGCGCTCGGATGTCTCACGGCGCTGTGCGCGTTTCTCTCCCTATCGGGCGCGCTGCGACTCTCGCGCTGGTCCGCGCGTGCCGGCGCGACGCTCGGTGTCGCCGTGTTTCTCATCGCGGCCGCAACGCTCCGGACCGTCGGCGTGCTGCCGGCACTCGCGATCGCCTGCACTTTGCTGGCGACCGGTCTCCTGAGCGCGAGCATGACGACGATCATTCGCCGCGTCGTGACCGATGAAGTCGCGCGCGTCACGCTCTCCCGGATGTACGAGGAGGCCGAAGCGACGATCGACGCGCGCGAGCAGGTGCTGAAGATCGTCTCGCACGATCTGCGCAATCCGCTGCACACCATCGCCATGAGCGCCTCCCTGCTGCTCGACGTCCCGTTCCCTCCCGATCAGCAGGCGGGACATCTACAGCGGATCAAGCGTGCCGGCGAGCGGATGAACCGTCTCATTCAGGACCTGATGGACGTCGCGAAGCTCGAGGCGGGACGCATCGCGATCGACGTCAGGACGATCGACGTGGCGCCGCTGCTTCGCGAGGCGCATGAGATGTTGTCACCGCTCGCCGACGAGAAGGGCATTCGGCTGGATCAGACGGTGGGCGAGAGCGTGTCGACGGTGATGGCCGACGCCGGCCGAGTGCTGCAGGTCCTGTCGAACCTGGTGGGCAATGCGCTCAAGTTCACGCCCACCGGAGGGCGGATCACCATTCGCGCCGAGGCCGTATCTGGCGGCGTGCGCTTCTCGGTGACGGACACCGGGCAGGGGATTCCACCGGAGCAGATGTCGAAGATCTTCGGGCGATTCTGGCAAGCCAACCCGGCGGACCGGCGAGGGATCGGGTTGGGACTCACGATCGCCAAGGGAATCGTGGAGGCGCACGGCGGGCGGATCTGGTGCGAGAGCACGATGGGTGCGGGAACGACGTTCCATTTCACGCTCGGTGCGACGCTCCCGCCCAACGTGAGTGGTGGGCGGGAGCGTCGACGGGAGGAAGTGGCGGTCGCGAGAGTGGAGTAGCGAGCGATTACTGCAATGCGAACGCGCTGACGCGGCAGCAACCCTGATCGCACGACACCCACAGGCTGTCGTCATTCGACATCCAGGCGAAGCGTGCGACGCCAGACATCGGTTTGTGCTGCGTCCACATCACCTTCGCCGGAGTCGGTGCACCGGACGGATTGAAGGACGCGTCATAGTGCTGCAGTTGAGCCATCCACGTGCTCCGATGCGTGTCGTATGCGATCCAGAGCAAGTTTAGGCCTTTTTGCAGCTGCATCCCCAGGTTGCTCTGACCTTTCCCATACTTGGTGTTCCCGGGGTCGTCAGCGAGGCGCACCCACGCCATCGCCCGCAAGGTGTCGGAGAACTCGACGGACTCGCGGTATTTTTCGATATCGGGGAGGGGCTCGATGATCGCCCGGATCGCCGGGTGTATGACATTGCCCGCATCCTGGACGGCGAGACGCTGGGCGTCGTGCCAGAGTCGGACGTGCTTTTTGTGGTGGTCGGGAGGAGGGCTGTCGGCGCCGTTCGACGGCTGCGGCGGCGGGAAACCGGTGGTCGATCCGAGGTAGCACTCCGCGTCGCCGCAGCGGACGATGATCACCGGCAAACCATTGTCCACGCCAAAGCGTACGACGGGGGGATAGTCGTCGTCCTTCGTAAAGCCCGCGACGCGGTTGAACTGGACACTCAGTGAATCCGCCACGGAATTCGGTTGCGCGCAGGTCGTTCCGGGCGACAACGTGACGTACGCGCGCCATTTGCCTTTCTCCGGCGCGCCGGCCTCGTGCCGGAGATATACGCAGTAGACACCTTGCCCCGTGAGTCGAAGCGCCTGATAGGACGCTGCTGCCGGTGGCGGACCCTCCACGTACAATGCGGCCACCACCGGCCCGAACGGATCAAGCCCTTCGAAGGCCTGTGCTTTCTTGAGGTTGAAGAGCGTGGGCACCGCCACGCCGAAGACGGCCGGACCGAAGTCTTCGGTCGGCGGGGCGCCAGTCGGAAAGCCCTGCTCGTCGTCCGCCTCGTCGACGTTGAAGAGGGGTGAGCCGGCTGCGTCGTTCAACCGTCGCAGCGCGGTCACGGCGTTCAGGCGTCGCCTGGCGTCCCGGGACCACTGTTGCTGCCACTCCGGTGTGGGGGTGATGTTGTCCTGCACGCGCTCTGGGTCGGTAACGACGCGAGGCCCCGGCGGCGTGAACATCATCGGGTGCACCGCCGAACCAGCGCAGGCGGACGCGATGCTGATTCCGATCAAGAGCACGTACGCGATCCACGGCGGCCTGCAGCCTCCCTGCGTGATGACTCGCATGTCCCCTCCATTGGTGGTATAGAGGTTCCGAGCCGCGACGGCTCAGGAACGGGCTAGCGACTGCATTCGTCGGACTAGAGGCTGGAGCTCGTCGTCAGCGCCACTCCACAACTGCACGACGGCCGCCGCCCACGCGCGTGAGCGTGATGGATCGCCGCGCAGCCGCTCGAGCTCCGCTCGCAGTGCCATGCCATGGACCAGTGCACCGACACGACCCTGTTCAGCGAGTACGCGCGGCTCGTACGACGGCACCGCGTCGATCGCGCGCCGCAGCAGCGCGAGCGCCTGCGCCGTGTCGCGCAGCTCCAGCCAGAGGCGCGCTTCGGGCAGGGCCGCATCGATGGGCGGCCCGATCGGTCCGTAGTCGGCGTCGATCCTCGCCAGCCGCCGCCTCGCGCCGATCGCATCCGTCGCCGCGACGCTCATCGCTTCGATGAGCCGGCCTTCGCGATCGGGCCCCAGAGTGGCGATGGCGCGCCGCTCGCCCGGGAATGAGAGCTGCGCGGCCGCGACGATCAGGACGTCCTCGGCCGTGTGACGCGCCGACGCCGAGAACAGCGGATCCGACCGCAGACGCCGGTCCACGTCCAGGATCGTCACCGCGGAGGTCGGGCGCTGGCAGCCAAGCGATGCGCGGGTCACCAGGTATGCCGCATCGGCATCGTAGTGTCGCGGGATCGTGAGCGGTTGTGTGCGCGGCATCGCGGCAGCCCGGGCAAGCGTCTCCGCGCGTTCGCACTTCCCCACCGCTTCCGCGACGCGCGCGATCAAGCGTGCGGCGGCGGGATTCGTCGTGACGTCCACGACGAGCAGGGAATCGGCGAGCGCACGCGTCGCGCGCAGGCCAGCGCCGTCGTCCGGAATGGCGAACTTGAGGCGGACGAGAACTTCGGCGGCCGCGAGCTGCAATCGGCGCGTCGAGTCGGTGGCGAGCCGGCGTGCGGCACGAAGCGTATCGGCTGCGCTCGGGTCACCGAGCATCTCCAGCGAGAGCGAAAGCGCCTCTTTCGCCGCCGACGCGCCGGGAAGCGCAACCGCCCACGTGCCGGCGATCTGTCGAAATACTTCGCGCTGATGGACAACAGCGCGATCGAATCCAGGCGGATAGATCGGCGCGCCGCCGGCGATCTCGGACCAGGGATATGGAACCAGCACGATGCTGTCGCCGATCCACGACAGCCGCGCGAGGAAGCGCGCGCTGTCGGCGCCGCCGGAATAACCGGAGATCAATCGGTCCCGATCGGTGAGCAGCAGCTCGCGCAGCGTCGCGAACGCTTCGCTCTGAAATCCCCGATGCGCCGATGGCAGGAGTTCGAGCGCATGTTCGTACGCACGGAGGCCCGCGCCGTGACTGCTGCGGAACCGCCACCCGCTCGGACTGGACGCGTCGCGCACCACGAGCCGGTCTCGCGTGCGGCATTGACCGAGTCCATACCAGGCCGCGAAGTCGCGCGGGTTGCGCTCTCTCATGCGCTCGTAGGTCCGGCAGGCGAGGACGAAGTCCCCGTCGGCCAGTGCCAACAGCGCACGCGCGAGCTCGCGGTCCCGCGCGGCCAACTCGGCACTGGCGTGCTCCGACGGTTCGACCATCGCGCGCCAGCTGTTGATCGGCAACTCCCGCCAGGCGCGCACCTGGGCGAGCCAGAGTGTGGCGCGCGCGAAGGTGGGATCCACGGCGCGCGCCGATTCGAATGCCGAATCCGCTTTTGGCAGATCGAAGTCATCCAGTGCCCGCTGGGCGCTGGCGAACGCTTGCACGGCGGCCAGTGAGTGGCGCCCCGCATCGACGGTGGGAGTGTCGGCCGGCATGCCGCGGAGGAGGAGAGAGTCGGCCAGCCGGTCGAGTGCGCGCGGTCCTCGCGTCCCATCGAGTCCCGTTCGCACGCTCACGATCTGCAGCGGGGCATCGCGATCCACGTCGTACAACCCCGCCCGAACGCTCACCGAGTCACCCAGCCGGGTAATTCGACCGCGTACGTACCGGCCAGCGCCGAGGGAACGCGCGACCGCGCGCGCGTCGTCCTCCGACGCGACCTTCCCGCGCCGGCGCACGGCATCGGTCACCTGAAACGGATCGACCAGTATGATGCCGTTCCAGCGCGCGAACGCTTCGTAGAGCAGCTCGTTCTCGAGCGTTCCGGTGGGTGGGGCGCCCTCGAGCGGCAGCAGCGCGACGCGTGTCGTGTCCGTCGCGATGGCTCCGTCGGATTCGGCGGTCGTGGCGCGCGTCGCGAACCACGCCGGGAGCGTGAGCGCGGCGATGATGAGAGCGGCCGACATCGACCATCGCCGAATCCGCCGGCCCCTGCGTGGCGGCAATCGCGGTGGCAAGGGCTCGCTGCCGCCGGCCTCCATCGCGCGAACGAACTCGCCTGCCGTGTGGAACCGGTCCGCCGGCACCTTGGCAAGCGCGCGCCGCACCGCCTCATCCAGCGCCGGCGGACAGCTGCTTCGCTCCGCACACACGGACGGCGGCGGGTCGGAGAGATGATGGGCGATGATCGCCTGCGCGGTCGCACCGCGGAAGGGCGGTACGCCGGTGATCATCTCGAACGCGACGCACGCCAGGCTGTAGATGTCGCTCCGCGCATCGACCGCGCGTTCGGTGCTGCACTGCTCGGGGCTCATGTACGCCGGCGTGCCGATCACCATGTTGCGAGTCAGCGGGGTGCTCGCCGCGCTCGACACGGCGCGCGCCAGGCCGAAGTCGGCGACGAGCACGTGCCCTTCGAGCAGCAGGATGTTGTCGGGCTTGATGTCGCGATGGATCACGCCGTGCGCGTGCGCGTAGTCGAGCGCCGACGCGACCGCGCGCGCGATCGCGATCGCCTCGTCGATCGGCAGCTGGACTTCGCGGTCGAGACGCTGCCGCAACGTCGGGCCGTCGACGTAGGGCATGACGTAGTACAGAAAGCCCGACGCCTCGCCGGAATCGTACAGCGCCAGAATGTTCGGATGGACGAGCGGTGCGGCGATCGCGATCTCGCGCAGGAACCGCTCCGTGCCGAGCGTGTTGGCCAGCTCGGGGCGGAGCACCTTGAGCGCGACCAGGCGACGGTGCTTCCGGTCGCGGGCAAGGTACACGATGGCCATGCCGCCGTGGCCGAGCTCGCGCTCGATCTCGTAGCGGCCAGCGAGAACGATCCGCAGCTCGCCCGTCAGGTCCATAGCGTGCACACTCCGCACGGGACCGTTCACGCGTCGCCTTCGACGCGCCCTGCGAACCTACGACCGGTCAGGGGGCGGGCGCCAGAGCGCCCACACCCTGGGACCCCTACGGAACGAGCGGCGCGGGCGCGACCGCTACGCGTCCGATCATGTTCGCGTCACCGCCGAACCAGATCTGCCGCGTCGCGCGGTCGAACACCATGTGTCGAATCGTGTTGGGCCCGTCAGCGGGAATCGGTACGATCTCGGTGAACGCGCGCTTCGCCGGATCGAACGCGACGAGACGGTTGGGCTGTACACCGGTCTCAGCGACCCAGACACGCCCGCGATCGTCCACCGTCATCGCATATGGCAGAGACGCGAGTCCCGACGGCAGCGCGTACTCCTCGGTCGCGCCGGTCCGTGGATCGAGACGCCCGAGGAAGCCGCGCGTGTAGTCGCCGTACCAGATGACATCGTCCGGCGTGATGGCGATACGCCGGGGGTGGCTGCGCTCGTTCGGCAGCGTGTACGCCTTGAACGCGCCGTTCGCCGGATCGATCGTGCCGAGCTGGTTCGTTCCGAACAGATCGAACCACGGCCGATCGTGCGAGTCGATCCAGATGCCATACGGCCGCGATCCGTTCGCCATGCGCCACAGTCGGATCTTGCCGTCGGACTGCGTGAGCTTGCCGACGAAACCCGAGTTCTGCGCGGTAAACCAGACGTCGCCCTTCCGGTCGAAGGTCATCGTGTGCGGGTCGCGCACGGTCGAGTCGGGCATCCTGAACGTCGTCAGCTTCCCCGTCTCGGGATCCATCTTCACGAGCCGCCCGTTGGCGTTTCCGGTGAACCAGACCATCCCTTTGCTGTCGATGACGAGGTTGTGCGGATGCGTCCCCGGATCGACGGTGTAGCGCTTGAACTCGCCGGTGCGCGGATTGAGACGCGCGACGTAATTGCCTTCCTGTCCGACGAACCACACGCGACCGCTCCGATCGACGAACGGATCCCGCGGCCTCGTCTTGTCCCACGGTGTGATCCACGTCTTGGCGTCGGACTGCGGGCCGCCGGTCCGCTGCAGCGCCTGACCGGACGCGACGGCGGGGGCGACGACGGTCAGTGCGAACAACACGGCAAACGAGCGCATTGGACCTCCGATCGGTGAGGCGGTTCACCACCAAGGTACGCGTTCTGATACGGCTACTGAAGTACCTGATACGGCTACTCAAGTACCAGGTACCTGGTAGCACCAGTACCAAGACCGGCATCCAACCCATTCCAATGCCGGTCGGCATCTCCGCTTGGAACGGCGTGAGATCGAGCCGTAAGCGAAAGCTGTCAGCTGTCAGCTCCAAGTCGGTACTACGGCAGCCCTGTCCAAGCGTTGGAGTGGCCAGTATGCCAGGCTTGGTACCAGGTCTACCCAGTACCTGGTACTTCAGTAGCCGTATCAGGTACTTCAGTAGCAGTGTACCCGAGGAGCCGTCCCTGCAGCGGCTTGCCCGTATCTTGCACGTGTCTGCGCTCTCGCGGAGAAGCTGACAATGGCCGGCACCCTCGACAAGCTGCTCACCGCGCTGTTCGGACGCCCCGCTGACCCGGTGGCGGAGGAGCACCTCGTGCGCGGCTTCCGCGTCCTCGTCGAGAACACTCGGCCCGACATCGAGACCCCGCGCGTGTTGGCGCGACTCGACGAGGCGCTCGCTCTCATCGAGCGGTGGCAGCCTTGGCGGCTC
>DASXHF010000308.1:0-1641 GCA_036488775.1 Gemmatimonadaceae bacterium
GAGGGTGTTCTCGCGCGCGAGGACGACGCGCTCGATCCCCAGCTCGTGCATGACGCGGGCGCCGGTTTCGTCGTGGACGGTCATCTGCGTCGAGCCGTGCAGCTCGAAGCCGGGATACACCTGCTGAATGAGCCGCACGAGCCCGACGTCCTGCACGATCGCGGCGTCGACGCCGAGGTCGATCGCCTGGCCGAGGAACATCAGCGCGTCGGCGAGCTCGGCAGGCTTGACCAGGATGTTCAGGGTGAGGTAGATCCGGCGTCCGCGCTCGTGGGCGAGACGACAGGCTTCACCGACCTCCGCGAGCGTCAACTGCGCGCCTTCGTCGCGCGCGTTGAACCGCTCCGCGCCCAGATAGACAGCGTCGGCACCGTTCGCGAGGGCGGCCCGCACGGCATCGAGCGAGCCGGCGGGAGCGAGGAGCTCGGGTACGGGAAAACGCGTCATAAGCGTTGTAATTTAACGCTTTATGGCCGCGGATTGCACTCGGGTGGAGGTGATGCCGCGAACTCGTCGCGGCATCACCTCCGTCGCGTCGTCACCAGGATGACGGGGCCCGCAATGCCCCTCGTGCCGAAGCGCTGCGCCGCGTCCGTCGCACTCAAGTACCGGATCTCCCCCACCTGCGCGGCGAGGATGCTGCTCAGCGTCGACAACGAGGAGAGCCCCGAGCCGTCCACCGAGACGAGCACGGCATTGGTCGTGGGGTCGAGCCCGCCGCCGCCGCGCAGGTTCAAGTAAGACGGCCGAAGTCGTCTGATGGCGTCGAGCGCACTCCCCGCCGCCACCTGCGGGTCTTCGAGCTCCGCCCCGGTGATGGGGTCGAGGGCCCCATGACGCACCGTCGGCGCCGACCCGTCAGCCTCCGACGATCCCCCTGCGGGGGTCGCGCAGGCCGAGAGGGCCAGCAGGAACACGATTGCATGCTGCCTGGTGCGCATGGGGCTTCCTCCGCGTGTTATTCGTGACCGCGTCGATCCTCGTTGCCGGTCCGGTCCTGGTCCTCGTCCGCGTTCCCTTCGTCGCCCTCGCCCGATCTCTTCGCGTTGGAGACGCAATCGCCCTGGTTCCGGAAGGGCGTGCCGTCAGCGCGCTGCATCGTCCGCCAGCCGCCGTTCTTGCATTCGCTCCCCGACCGGTCCACCGGTTCGAAATCGTAGGTCGTCGAGCTGCCGGCTACACCGATCGTGAGCGCGTCGGTATTGCCGCGGAAGCCGGCCCAGCTCCCGCCCGCCTTGAGCAGCACGGCGCCGAACGTAGCGTGCACGCCCGCGTTCGGATAGCGCGCTACGAGCTCGGCCCACGTGCATGGCGTCGCCTGGGTGCATGGGACGGCGGTCGGATTCGCGGCCGCCGCAGCGACCGGGTTCGAGCTCCACCAACCGCGGCCGGCCATGGCGTCCCAGCTCTGCCACGTGCCCGTGAGCACCGTCGCGCCGGTGAGATACGGCTCGAAGACGACACGACCCTGATAGGCGTTGTTCGCGTCGCTGAGATTGTAGTCGACGTTGAACTGGAGAGTGATCGCCAGGGGATTCGGGTCGGGCGGTGTCTGGCGATAGGTGAAGTAGCTCAACGTCGTGATCGTGCTGAACGGAACGCCGTTGTATCGTCCGTACAATCCCAGATAATTCCGTTCGG